>CAZWVY010000037.1:0-27634 GCA_964637105.1 uncultured Sangeribacter sp.
ACAACGAGATCGGCTACTCCAACAAGGTGCTCGACCTCATCGCATACATGAAGAAAGTAAACGGCTGATCATAACGTCAGGCCAAAAGCATCAAGCCGGACTCCGAGTCTCAATCTCGGAGTCCGGCTTGATGCTTTTGGCCTGACGCGCATGGGCGCGCCCTGAGTGGCCCGGAATCATATATTGAAAGCCACAATACCAAAATTTCTGTAATTCGTACCCATTTCACCTGATTTTTGGCAATTTTGACGTTTTGCAACACATTTCATTGGCTTAATGACAAAAGGACAAACAAAATAGGTGAAAAAATGCTTGAACATGCAATGATAAAATGTCAAAATGCAATTAAAATATTCGTATAAAAAATAATTTGAAAAAAAATTTGAAAAAATTATAAAAATTTTTTCAAAAAAATTTGGAAATGCAAGAAATTGTATTTACCTTTGTAGCGGAAATGATGATCGGCGATTATCCGACACCGTCGGAAATCCAGGCTTGGATAACCAACCTCAGTCGGTCATTCGGACTGAAAAATGTTTGGTTGAATAGAGGTCCGGGAGCGCCCGATGCCTGATCTGGCGTCGAAGACTTCCTGGGTCTGCCGGGAAATTCAGGCCGGCTGTCGCAGACGGCCGTACCCGACCGAGGCAAATCCCAAAAAGGAAAGAGCCCTATCCGTGAGGAGCAGGCTCTTTTTTGTGCAGGCGCATAGTCACGGGCCCCTCGCCGGAGCGCCGGGCAAGACCCCGGGTTCATAAAAAAATTTTATGTCACAGGGGTCTGAGAATTTTTGCTTAATCGGGTCTGATTACCATAAAAATTTATTAATTTTGCCGTATGAAGGAGTACACGGAAGCCGATATTGACAAGATTGAGGAGATTATAGAGCATCAGAACGTGGAGGCGGCGCGCGAGGAGCTGCGCGACCTTCACCCTGCTGACATCGCCGAGCTGTTTCAAAGCCTGAATCTCCGCCAGGCTGAATGGCTCTTCAACCTCATTGAAGACAATGAGAAGAAGGCCGACGTGCTCATGGAGCTTGACGAGGATGACCGCAAGAAGATACTTGAGACTCTCGACCCCGAGCAGATAGGCCATTTCATAGACCTGCTCGACACCGACGATGCCGTCGACCTTATCCAGGAGCTCGATGCCGAAGACCGCGACGAGGTCATCCAGCATATCGACGACATGGAGCAGGCGGGCGACATCGTGGACCTCCTGCAGTATGACGAGGACACCGCCGGCGGGCTGATGGGCACGGAGTTTATCTCCGTCAACGAGAACTGGTCCATGCCGGAGTGCCTAAAGGAGATGCGGCGCCAGGCTGAGGATCTGGACGACATCTATTATGTATATGTGGTGGATGATGAGAACCGTCTCAAGGGCGTCCTCCCGCTCAAGAAGATGATCACCCATCCCTCAGTGTCGAAAATCAAGCATGTCATGGATCCCAATCCGGTGTCGGTGCGCACTGAGACGCCTGTCGACGAGCTGGCCATAGACTTCGAGAAATATGACCTCGTGGCCATGCCCGTGGTCGATACCTTGGGGCGTCTCGTGGGTCAGATCACTGTCGATGACGTGATGGACGAGGTGCGCGAGCAGAGCGAGCGTGACTATCAGCTGGCTTCGGGTATCAGCTCGGACGTGGATGCCGACGACTCCATCTTCACCCAGACCAAGGCGCGCATACCATGGCTCCTGATCGGTATCATCGGCGGCCTGGTCAACTCGGTCATACTCACCGGCTTCGAGGCGCAGATAGCAGCTGTGACCACATTGGCGATATTCATTCCCCTTATCGGAGGCACGGGCGGAAATGTCGGCGTGCAGGCCTCGGCGATCGTGGTGCAGGGCCTTGCCAACGGTCGCCTTGACCTCAATGACGCCTGGCGCCAGATAGGGCGCGAGTGCCTTGTGGCCCTGCTCAATGCCATAGTCATCTCCACGGTGGTGCTGATATATGTGCTCCTGACGCAGCCTCACATGTATGCCGTGGCCTTCGCAGTGGCGGCCTCACTCTTCTGCGTGGTGATATTCGCCACAGTGTTCGGCACATTCGTGCCTCTGACGCTTGAGAAACTGAAAATCAATCCCGCTCTGGCCACGGGCCCCTTCATACAGATTACAAACGATGTGGTGGGCCTGCTCATCTATGTCGGCATGTCGATATGGATGCTGAGGTTGATTCCGCTCTCCTGACCATTCCCTCAAAAACATCTGTCACATGGCAAGCAAGATAGCCGAGACCCCGCTGATGCGGCAGTACATGGCGATGAAGAAGAAACATCCCGACGCCGTGCTCCTATTCCGCGTGGGGGATTTCTATGAGACCTTCTCAGAAGATGCCGTCATAGCGAGCGAGATCCTCGGCATCACTCTCACGCGGCGCGCCAACGGGGCGGCGCAGCATGTGGAGCTGGCAGGATTTCCCCATCACGCCCTCGACACATATCTCCCTAAGCTGGTCAGGGCAGGCAAGCGGGTGGCCATATGCGAGCAGCTTGAAGACCCTAAGATGACCAAGAAGCTGGTCAAGCGGGGCATCACGGAACTGGTCACTCCGGGGGTCAACACCTCCGATGCAACGCTGGACGCCAAATCCAACAACTTCCTGGCCGGAGTGCATTTCGTCACAGACCGCACGGGGGCGGCCACGAAAATCGGGCTCGCCTACCTGGACATCACCACGGGAGAATTCTACTGCACCGAGGGGACTCCCGAGACCATAGACAAGCGCCTGTCGGCTATCGGGGCCAAGGAGCTGCTCCGCATGAAGGGCACGCGGCCGGTGAGCGAGCAGACGCTGACGGTGAAGTGTCCGGTGTTCGAGCTGGATGACTGGGTCTACACTTCCGACGCAGCGCGCCGCCGCCTGCTGCGCCATTTCGACACGGCTTCGCTAAAGGGGTTCGGAGTCGAGGAGCTTGAGGCCGCCGTCATTGCTGCCGGCAGCCTGCTGCACTACATGGACGTGACGGCCCACACCAACCTGGCCCACATCACGGCCCTCTCGCGCGTGGACGACTCCCAATACATGCGCCTGGACCCCTTCACGATGCGCAATCTCGAGATATTGTCACCCTTGGGCGAGGGGGGCCGCTCGCTGCTGAGCGTCATTGACCATACCCTCACCCCGATGGGCTCGCGCATGCTGCGCACCTGGCTGGCCTTCCCCCTTCTCGACCCGGCGCGCATCGCCCGCCGGCAGGATGGCGTGGAGGCCTTCGCGGAGGATGCGGAGCTGAGCGGGGCGGCAGCCCCCATGCTTTCGGCCATCGGCGACCTGGGACGCCTATCTTCCAAAGTGGCCTCGCGCCGCGCTCAGCCGCGCGAGGTGCTCGGGCTGCATGATGCCCTGGAGGCCACCATGCGCCTGCGCGGCGAACTGGCCAAGTCTAAGTCTGCGGTCCTTTCGGGCATAGCCTCCGGGATGCCGGATGCGGCAGACATTATCGCCGACATAGCATCCACGATACATCCTGAGGCCTCGCAGCCGGGCAAGGGGCCGGTAATAGCCGAGGGGGTCAGCGAGGAGCTCGACCGGATGCGCTCCGTGTCGCTCCATGCCAAGGAGATGCTCGACAGCATCCGCGACCGCGAGGCGGAAGCTACCGGCATACCCTCGCTGAAGATTGCCTTCAACAACGTCTTCGGATACTATATAGAGGTGCGCAACACCCATCGTGACAAGGTGCCTCAGACATGGATACGCAAGCAGACCCTCACCCAGGCTGAGCGCTACATAACCCCTGAGCTAAAGGCCTTGGAAGAGCAGATACTCAACGCCAAGGATCGCATAGGGGCCATAGAAAGCGAGCTCTTCAATGCCCTGCTCGACCGTCTGGGCGCCCATGCCGCCTCTCTGAACGCTCTCACCGCCGGAGTGGCGCGGGCTGACTGCCTGCATGCCTTGGGGGATGCGGCCTCGGAGTATGGCTACACGCGCCCCTTGGTAGACAGTTCCCTGTCAATCTCCATCACTGACGGGCGCCATCCCGTCATAGAGCGCCAGCTCCCCCCGGGAGAGTCGTACGTGGCCAACTCAGTCACGCTCGACCGCGACAAGGAGCAGATAATGATGATCACCGGCCCCAACATGAGCGGCAAGTCGGCGCTGCTGCGCCAGACTGCCCTGATCGTGCTGCTGGCACACACGGGCAGCTTCGTGCCGGCCAAGGGGGCTTCCATCGGTGTGATTGACAAGATATTCACCCGTGTCGGGGCCTCGGACAACATATCTTCGGGCGAATCCACCTTCATGGTGGAGATGAACGAGGCGGCTGCCATCCTCAACAATATGGGCGACCGGTCGCTGATACTCTTCGATGAGCTCGGGCGCGGCACATCAACATACGACGGCATATCAATCGCCTGGGCCATAGTGGAGCATATCCACGACAACGGCCGCTGCCGCCCCAAGACCCTCTTCGCAACCCATTACCATGAGCTCAACGAAATGGAGAAGTCCTTCGGGCGCATACGCAATTTCAACGTGTCGGTGCGCGAGGCCGGAGGCAAGGTGGTGTTCATGCGCCGGCTCCAGCCCGGCGGGTCGGAACATTCCTTCGGCATCCATGTGGCGCGCCTGGCGGGCATGCCCCCTTCGATAGTGAAGCGTGCCGGGGAGGTGCTGCGCCGCCTGGAGGCTGCCTCAGCCGGCGCAGAGGGTGAGAGCGGAAAGCCCCGCGCCTCCGCAGCCCCGCGCGAGGCTCTGCGCGGTGGCGGAGGGGGAGAGGCCTACCAGCTGTCGTTCTTCCAGCTTGACGACCCTCTGCTCAGCGAAGTGCGAGACGCCCTGCTCGACATCGACATTGACACCCTCACTCCAATCCAGGCCCTCACCAAGCTGCATGACCTCCAAAGCCTGCTGAGGGGCAAATGAGACGGGGTCTAAGGCCGGATGCTGCAATAACATCCCCTCGCATAACGTTATAGGTGAGATGAAACGTTGTCGCGAACATACTCCGTGGCGCCCCCTGCTGTGGCTGCCCGTGATGCTGCTGGCATGCCTTCTGCTTGGCGCCTGCGGCACTAAGAAGAACACCCCTGTCTCACGCAACTGGCAGGCCTTCACCACGCGCTACAACGTCTATTACAACGGCATAGAGCACTATCGCGAGCAGCTCAAAAGCATGGAGGCCGATTATGAGGATGACTACACCCGCACCCTTCTGACCCACCCCGGCGAGGCCCGCGCCGACTCCAAGCTGCCACAGCCCAAGGGCGACTTCAAGCGCACGCTCGAAAAGATGCAGAAGGCCATCCAGCTCCACTCCATCAAGAAGAAGCCCCCAAAAAAGAGCGGCTCGGCCAAGGAGAAGGCCTTCCGCGCCCGCGAGGAGTTCAACCCATTCCTCCACAACGCCTGGATGACAATGGCCAAGGCGCAGTTCTATGACGGCGACTTCCTCGGCGCAGCCTCCACCTTCCAGTACATCTCGAAGCATTTCACATGGCTGCCCAACACTGTCACGGAGGCGGAGATATGGCAGGCCCGTTCCTATTGCGCCATGGACTGGCTCTATGAGGCCGAAAACATTCTGGTGCACATCAAGGACGAGCGCCTTACGAGCAGTTCCCTGCGCAACCTCTATGCCCTGACGCAGGCCGACTATCTGGTGCGCGCTGAGGAATATGAGCGGGCCATACCCTATCTGCAGACTGCTGCAAAGGGGGCCTCGGGGAGCCAGAAAAACCGTCTGTGGTTTCTCCTCGGGCAGGTCTACGCTCACCTCGGGCAGCGAGAGAAGGCCTATAATGCCTTCAAGAAGGCGGGGAGCGGCATGGCGACAGCCTACCGCACGAAATTCAACGCACGCATCAAGCAGTCGGAGGTGTTTTCCGGCTCTGACATAAGGGGTGAGGTGAAGGCCCTCAAAGGTATGACGCGCTATGAGCGCAATAAGGAATTCCTGGACCAGATATATTACGCCATCGGCAACCTCTACATCTCGCGAGGCGACACAGCGGAGGCGAAGAAGAATTACGCTCTGGCAGTGGAGAAATCCACGCGCGACGGCATAGATAAGGCTTTGGCCAACCTGGCCTTGGGCAACATATATTTCGATGAGGCCGATTACGTCAAGGCGCAGCCGTGCTATTCCGAGGCGGTGCCGCAGCTGCCTGACAATTATCCTGACATCAAAGTGCTGCGCCGCCGCAGCGACGTGCTTGACGAGCTGGCCCTCTATGCCGGGAATGTCGAGCTGCAGGACTCCCTGCTCCGTCTCTCGCAGATGAGCCCCGAGGAGCAGAGGGAGGTGTGCCAGAAAATCGTGGATGACCTGATCCGCAAGGAGAAGGAGGCGGCCGAGGAGGCGGCCCGCGAGGAGTTCAGGGCCAACCAGCCCCAGGGCCCCGACCTGATGGCGCAGAATTCCGCCCCGACCTTCCAGATGAACACCGACAAATCATGGTATTTCTACAACACCCAGGCCCGCAACGCCGGCAAGAGCGAGTTCCAGCGCAAATGGGGCTCGCGAAAGCTGGAGGATGACTGGCGCCGCCGCAACAAGACAAGTTTCTCGTTTGATGAGCCGTCGGAGCCCGAGTCAGACGCACTGGCAGCCGACAGCGTGGCCGGAAGCGGCCGAGGGCGCGAGCGCAGCGATACGGTGGCGGCAGACAATGACCCGCATAATGTGGAGTACTATCTCAAGCAGATACCCTCCACGCCCGAGGAGATTGCGACATCCAACGAAGTCATCCAGGAGGGTCTCTACAATATGGGTGTCATCCTCAAGGACAAGCTCGAGGATTTCCCGGCAGCCCGCGCGGAGTTCAATACCCTTGACCGCCGCTATCCCGACAATCCCTACCGCCTGGACGCGTACTACAACATGTATCTGATGGCCGTGCGCTCAGACGATGCGGCAGATGCCGAGACGTGGCGCCGCAGGATAATGGAGGACTTCCCTGAAAGCCCTTACGCCGCGGCCATGCAGGATCCCGACTATTTCGAGCACCTGCGCCAGATGCACCGCATACAGGAGGACCTCTACGCCGAAGCGTATGCCGACTACCTGGCCAACCGCAACAGCGAGGTGCACGAGATCACCGGTCGCATGGAGAAGGACTACCCCCTCTCCACAATCCTGCCCAAATTTGTCTTCATAGATGCCCTGTCCTATCTGACCCAGGGCGACTACGACACCTTCAAGGAGCGTCTGACAGAGCTGCTGCAGAAATGGCCCGACACCGACATGACCGACATGGCGGGCTCAATCCTCAAGGGCCTTGAGGCAGGGCGCAAGCCCCATTCGGGCTCAAGCAATGCCCGCGGCCTGCTCTGGGAGATGCGCCTCACCAACGATGAGACGGCACGGGATGCTGACGGGCAGCCGGCCCGCTTTGAGAGAGACCCCTCGTCGCCGCAATATCTCGTGCTGGCCTTCCCGCGCGACTCGGTCAATGCCAACCAGCTGCTGTATGATGTCGCCCGGTTCAACTTCTCCTCGTTTGTAGTCAAGGACTTCGACATGGAGCCGATGAGCTTCGGCAACGTCGGGCTGCTCATTATAAAGGGGTTTGCCAACATGCGCGAGCTGGAGCACTACCGCAGCGTGATGGCCTCGTCTGACCTGCGCCTGCCCCCGGAGGTGCGCCCGATCATGATCAGCCGCCCCAACTTCGAACTTTTGCTCCGCGAGGGACGTTCTTTTGAGGAGTATTTCCGCTTCGAGGAAAATGCAGCGGTAGAAGAGACCGAGCAGAAAGTGCTCGAAGAGGGCTCAGAGGGCTTAGAGCAATCCGAGGGCTCAGAGGGCTCAGAGGGCTCAGAGGAATCAGAGGAATCGGAATAATCGGAAAGCTCGAGAATCTCGAGAGACTCGAGAATCTCGACAAATCTCGAGAAAACTCGAGAGACTCGAGAATTTCGAGAAGCCCGAATCATCTAAATTATTCAACCCCACCAGCTATGGACAAGATATTATGGGCCGACGATGAGATAGATCTTCTCAAGCCCCACGTTATGTTTCTCAAGGCCAAAGGCTATGACGTGACGACTGTCTCCAACGGCAGCGATGCCCTCGATGCGCTCGACCGCGAGCCTTTCGCCCTCATACTGCTCGATGAGAACATGCCCGGGCTCTCCGGCCTCGAGACCCTTAACCGCATCAAGCTCAAGCATCCCGAGGTGCCTGTGATCATGATTACCAAATCTGAGGAGGAGAATATCATGGACCAGGCTATCGGCAACAAGATAGCCGACTATCTCATCAAGCCCGTCAATCCCAACCAGATTATCCTGTCGCTCAAGAAAAACCTTCACTCCACGCAGATTGTGGCCGAGCAGACCTCGAGCGACTATCAGCAGGAGTTCGCCCGCATATCGGGCCAGATCAACATGGCTTCGACCTTGGAGGAGTGGATGGAGGTCTACAGGCAGCTGGTGTTCTGGGAGATGAAGCTCGCTGACACCGATGCGGCCATGGACGAGATGCTGCGCATGCAGAAACGCGACGCCAATTCGAGTTTCTGCAAATTCGTGAAGCGCAACTATGAAGACTGGCTCACTGCGGCTCCCGACCAAAAGCCCCTGATGAGCCCCGACATCTTCAAGCGGCGCGTCTTCCCGCTGCTGGATGCCTCCCAGAAGGTGTGCTTCATGCTGATTGACAATTTCCGCCTTGACCAGTGGAGGATGGTGGCCCCCCTGGTGTCGGAGTTCTTCAATGTCCAGGAGGACCTCTACACGACCATTCTGCCGACTTCGACCCAATATGCCCGCAATTCGATATTCGCAGGCCTGATGCCGCTGCAGATAGCCACGATGTATCCCAAGCTGTGGGTGGAGGAGGATGAGGACGAGGGTCTCAACATCCACGAGGAGGAGCTGATACGCACCCAGATAGAGCGTTTCCGCCGCCACGACAAGTTCACATATACCAAGCTCAACGACTCGCAGGCCATCGAGAAGTTCATAGCCCGGCTCCCGGGGATGAAGGACACTCCGCTCAACGTCATCGTGCTCAACTTCATCGACATGCTCTCCCATGCGCGCACGGAGTCGAAGATGATCCGCGAGCTGGCCAACTCGGATGCGGCTTACCGCTCGCTGACAGAGAGCTGGTTTCGCCATACGGCCGCTGTGGAGATGTTCCGCCGCCTGGCCGCGCTGGGGTATAAGGTGATACTCACCACGGACCACGGCACGATAAGGGTGGACAATCCGATTAAGGTGGTCGGCGACCGCAACACCAACACCAACCTGCGCTACAAGGTGGGAAAGAATCTCAATTATAATCCCCGGCAGGTGTATGAGATGAAGGACCCGAAACGGTTCGGCCTCCCGGCTCCCAATCTTTCGAGCACGTTCATCTACGCCACAAACGAGGATTTCTTCTCCTATCCCAACAATTACAATTACTACGTGCAGTATTACACGGGCACTTTCCAGCACGGCGGAATCTCCCTGGAGGAGATGGTCGTGCCGCTGATAACACTATCTCCCAAATGAAAGCACTGACGATGAGGTCCCTGCTCTGGGCTGTGCTCGGAGGTGTGGTGACGGCCGCTTTCGCCGTCAGCCCGGAGCGGCAAGCGCTCCGCACTCTCGCCGACTTGGCGGCAAAAGGGGACGCCGAGGCCCTGCGGCGCCTGGCCTATATCCATGAGACCGGATTCGATTCGATAGTCCCGGACTCGGCTGAGGCCACGCGCCTCTACGGCGAGGCCGCCCGCCGCGGAGATGCCCAGGGAGCCTCGCTCTACGGGTTCCGGCTGATTACGGGCGAGGGCATAGCGCCCGACACCGCCGAGGGGGTGAAATGGATTTACCTCGCAGCTAACCAAGGAGATGCTCGCGCGGCCAACAATATGGGATGGCTTCTGACCTCCGGCACGGGTATGCCGGCAGACAGCGCAGCCGCGGCCGGGTGGTATTACCGCGCGGCCGAAGCGGGGCTTCCTGCCGGAGCCTACAACCTTGTGGGGCTGATGGAGAGCGGGGCCGTGGAGGCCCCCTCCGACAGCGTTATGGCTCCGGTCTACGCTCTGCTCGGAGGTGCCTACTCACGTGGACAGGGACTCCCTTACAGCTTCACCCGGTCGATAGAGAATTACCTTCATGCCGCCGTTGCAGGCGATGCAGGGAGCCGTCGCGTCATCGCCGAACTCCTCCAGCAGATGCCCGACGCCCTTGATGCCCTCCCGCTTGACAGCCTGCTCCGCTCCTGGCCCGGAGCCCCCTCAGCCGATGATGCCGCTGACCCCATGTATTGGGAATAGGAAGGTGTCGGGCAGCAGGGCAATTCTGCAACAAAGCGGATAGTCAGTAACGGAATGATGAGCCTCCTAAGAATTCGCGCAGCAGCGAAGTGGAGGGTATCTGGTCAGCCGGGATGGGTGTGAAATACTCTAACAGGCGAAGCAGACGGTAGGCCTCGGCATATATGGGGTCATCGTGGGGCACCTGGCGCAGCAGCGGCTCGGCGTAGTCCTTCATCACTCCCATCTCGAAAATAAGCGATGAGTTGAATGTGGCATCGGCATTCTCCTGGTAGGGGAAAATCCATTTTTCCTCGCCGCGCCTGACGCTACCCCAGCGCTTGAGGGTGGAGAGGGCTGAGGTGTGGCGGTATTTATGGTCGCGCACTATGCGGCGCAGCAGGCGGCTGTCGGTGGTCGAGATCCAGTTGTGCTCGTCGATAGCCAGCGTGGTCAGGGCAGATACGTAGACCTTGTAGACCTCATCAGCGTTGAGCGAGGCGGTCAGTTCGGGATTGAGCCCGTGGATGCCCTCGATCAGAAGCACCTCGCCGGGGCCGAGCCGCAGGGGGCGCTCGCGGTCAATGCGGCGCCCGAGTTCGAAACTGTAGGTGGGCAGATTGATGGTCTCACCCCTGAGCAGGCGCTTGAGGTCGGAGTGGAGCCGGTCGAGGTCGAGGGCGTGCAGATGCTCATAGTCATAATCGCCTGAGGCGTCGAGAGGGGTGCGCTCGCGGTCTACGAAATAATCATCGAGCGAGATCATGCGCGGCGTCATGAGGTTGGTCATCAGCTGTATGGCCAGCCGCTTGGTGGTAGTGGTCTTGCCTGATGAAGAGGGGCCGGCCAGGGTGATGACGCGCGCGCCCCCCTCGGCATAGCGGGCGGCTATCTCATCGCTGATACGCCCTAAGAGCTTGTCGTGCATGGCCTCGGCCACATTGATCAGCTCGGCTGTCTCGCGCTGCTCCACCACGCGGTTCAGTTCGCCCACGGTCGAGACCTTGATGGCGCGGTTGAAGCTCAGATAGTCAGTGAAGGCTTTGAAAAGCTTCTTCTGTTCCTCCGGCGCAGCCGGAACCGCCGGGTCGGATGCAGAGGGGGGAAGGAGGAGCATGCCCTCGCGGAAAGGCTCCAGCCCGAACACCGTGAGCATGCCGGTGTCGGCCACCAATGGCCCGTAATAGCTGTCGGCCAGGCCGTCAAGGGTATAATAGGTGGTATAGAGGTCGCGGGTGGTCTCGAGAAGGAGCACTTTGCTGTCAAGATGCTGCTTGCGGAATAGTCCGATCACATCCGAAGTGAGCTTCTCGTGGCGTTCGAAGGGGAGGGAGCGGGCGGCGAGGGCGCGCATTTCATCATATATTGCTGCCACTTCCTCCTCAGTGACCTCGCGCGGCGCGCCGGCCGGCGTGAAAAGACGGCAGTAATAGCCGTGTGACACGCTGTGCTCGATGCGGAGCGACAGACCCGGCAGTGTTGTCGAGACGGCCCGGTAGAGCATCATGCAGAGCGAGCGCACCACAGCGCGGCGCCCTAAGGGCGAGGCGGCATCGACAAATTCTATCTGCTTGGGGGCGTAAAGAGGGAAGGAGAGGGCCTCGGCCTTATTGTTGACTGTGGCGCATACAGGGCGGAAGGGGAGCCGGTCGCCGAGTATTGAGGCTATCTGCGCCAGGGTTATCCCCCCCGGCACATTGATATATTCCTTTATGTTGAGGCAGTATATTTTCATGGTGAGCAATATATGGTGGAATAAGACGGGGTCTAAGATATGGGACCGGGGGAATCAGTGCGGCAGATGACGCTCGATGGCTTCGATGACCGGCTGTGCCCGGAGGTGGTCAAGGCATGGGCGCGAGCCGCCGGAGGCTATGCGGCAGGGTTTGTTGCCAAATACTGAGCATGGCCTGCACTCCATGTCGAGCCTGATGGCATCCGCCTCATTCTGGCGCCAGCCGAGGAATCCGGCCAGGGGGTCGGTGGCCCCCCATACGCTCACCACCGGAATGCCGGCCAATGACGCGAGGTGCATGTTGGCTGAATCCATCGACAGCATGACATCGCAGTCCGCCATTTCGCGCATCTCCTCCGCCAGGCGGAGTCCTTTGGCGGGCATGTCGGTGACAATGCCGGGCCATTTGGCTGTCCACCGGGCAATGATGTCCTTCTCGCGCGCCCCGGCTCCAAAGAGGAGAATCTCCATCCCCGGGCGGGTGGAGAAATGATTGATGACCTCTTCGATATAGTGCAACGGCCACTCTTTGCCGGGATGGGCGGCAAAGGGGGCGATGGCAATGCGCGGAGTGCGCCCGGCATCGGCAAGGCGCCTTGTGCGCGCTTCGGTGAAAAATCCTTGGAATGCCTCAGGGGTGGGGAATCCGGCTCGCTTGAACACGTCGCGGTAGCGGGCATCACCCGTGGCGAGCTGCACTTTCTCCTTGTTGCGCCGGCGCGTCAATGCCCGTTTGGCCGCGCGCCCCTTGTCGATGCGCACTATTTTCGACTTTTGTCGCAGGCGCAGGAAAAATGTGAGGATGCGCGAGCGTAACACATCATGCAGGTCGATAACGAAGTCGGGACCAAGCTCCTCGTACAGCTCATCCGCAAGGCGCCAAAGGCCCAGGAGGCCCTTGTATTCCTTGAGCTCCACGGGCATGACATGCAGGTTAGGGGGCAGAGCGCCGAGCGGGCCGTAGGCGCCTGTCGGCAGCATGCGCGTGAGCACGAAAAAATACGAGGAGGGCGAGGCCAGAGCGGCATCTATGACCGGGGGCACAGTCATCGCCACATCCCCTAAGGCGGAGAAGCGGATGATTAGCGCCGTGGTTTCTTCGGGGATTTCACTCATTTTCTCAAAGGGATGGATTAGACGGGGTCTTATTTCTTGGCGTAAAGCACAGGGTTTGTGTCAGGGTCGTTGTAGAGCTTCATCTGGCGGTACACCTTCATGTACTTGCGCCCGGCTGCTATGTCTTCGAGGAGGGTGTCGATAGCAAGGGTGAGGTCCTTGCGCTGCTCCTCGAGCACGGCGAGGCGCGCCGCGCTGCGCTCGCGGTGGGAGGCGTCGGTGTCGGTGCGCTCGGCCTGTTCGCGCATGTGCCAGAGCTTGAGGGCCAGTATCGACAGGCGGTCAAGGGCCCAGGCAGGCGATTCGGTGTTGATGGTGGCATCCGGCAGGGGGGTGACGCCGGCGTTGGTGTCGCGAAACCATGTGTCTATGTCTTCCACGCGGTCAGTGCGGTCCTGGTTGGAGGCGTCGATGCGACGCTTCAGGGCAAGAGCGGCCACGGGGTCGATGTCAGGGTCGCGTATGATGTCCTCAAGATGCCACTGCACGGCATCGATCCAGCATTTGGCGTAGAAGATGTTCTCCAGGCTTCCCTCGGGATAGGGATTGGAGATGGGGGCGTCGACATTGTCGGTGAGATGGTAGTCTGCCACGCAGCGGTCAAACACCTTGTTGGCTTCGCTTGCTATTTTTGTCTGCATTGTCTCTATGGTGGGTTAACTTGGTTACAGACCCTTGGGACATAAAAAAATTTATGCGGCGGGGTCTTAGGAATGCCCGCTCCGGAGAGGCCCCGGACGGCAGGCACCCACAAATTTAGTCAAATCTTTTGAGAGTGCGAAAAAAGTAGCGGCAAATTTGCTGATTAATGGCGGATAGACTATATTTGCAGGGTGTATGGAAGAAAAAGATGACAGAAACAGCGCCCCCGAGGGGCCTCTGACACTGCGCAAGAGCGCCAAGCTGCGCCATCGCTCGCTGGTCGAAGGACTTTTTGGGGAGGGCAAGAACATATACGATTATCCGCTGCGCATGACCTGGCGGGCGCTCGGCGCTGAGGCCCTGGGCGGAAGTTTCAGAGGTGGCACGCCCCCTCTGGTCGGCCCTTTGCAGATGCTCGTGACGGTGCCCAAGAAGAAGCGCCGCCATGCCGTTGACCGTGTCCTGATGCGGCGGCGCATACGCGAGGCTTTCCGGCTGCACTGCCGCCCGCTGCGGCGGCGCATCGAGGAAGACCCGGCCCTGCGCACCGTGTCCCTGGCCTTTATCTACCTGCATACCGAAAACGAATCATACGCCGCGATAGAAAAAAGGATGGTCCATCTTCTCCGCAAGCTCGAGCGGCGTCTCTGGCCCGACACGCAATCATGAGACCGGGCAAACTGATCGCTGAGGCGCTCGTGCTTCCCATCCGTTTTTATCAGATGGCCATTTCCCCGCATTTCCCGGCCGCCTGCCGCTACACGCCCACATGCAGCGCCTACGCCATAGAGGCGCTGCGCACGCATGGGCCCCTGAAGGGGGTGTGGCTGGCCGCGCGGCGCATCTGCCGGTGCCATCCCTGGGGAGGGAGCGGATATGACCCTGTGCCTCCGAAAACCACTCCCCTTGACAAATAGACCTCTGCACTATAATCTTCTCCTGATGATACTTGACATTCACACCCATCATCCCGCTCCGGATCCGGAGGCTGTGATATGCGTTGCTCCCGCGCAGTTCGCCCCTGTCGACGGGCAGCTCTATTCTGTCGGCATCCATCCCTGGAGCCTTGAGGCGGGAGAGCCCTCTGCCGGGGAATGGGAGCAGCTCGAGAGAGCGGCCGCGCACCCCCGGGTGGCAGCCATCGGCGAGACAGGCATAGACCTGCTCAAAGGTGGGCCGCTGTTCAGGCAGCTGAACGTCTTGAAGCGCCACATAGAGCTCTCGGAGCGCATAGGCAAGCCCTTGATACTGCACTGCGTGCGCGCTCATGACCATATCGCGCAGCTGCGCAGAGCGATGAAGCCCTCGCAGCCCTGGGCCATCCACGGCTTCAGAGGGAAGCCTGCCGTAGCCCGCATACTTCTTGACGCCGGTTGCCGGCTCTCGCTCGGCCCGAAGTTCAACCCCGCCATTCTCCCCCTGCTCCTGCCCTGCACCTCCACTCCTGTTTTGCCGCCGACAGGGTTTCCTGATTGCGCTTCCTTTCTGCTCGCCGAGACCGACGACTCCGGGGAGTCCATCGCCGCAGTCATCACAGCGCTCGCCGCAGCCGCGGGCCTCCCGGAGGAGGCCCTGGCAGCCCTCATAGCCGCCAACACAGCGAGCTTCCTCGCGCTCACGCCCTATGAGCCGGGGTCTAATCCCGCGCGCATTGCGGAGAGAAATTTGCGGCAGGAGGGTGATTTTCGGGTTGAAAAGTTGGATATGAAGCAAAATTAAGCTATTTTTGCAATTTACCAAGAACTGACATAGATACAACATAAGATTATGAGTCTTTTCGATACGATAAGCAAGGATATACAGACGGCCATGAAGGCGCGCGACAAGGTGCGCCTGGAGGCCCTGCGCGGCGTCAAGAAGGAGTTTCTGGAGGCCAAGACGGCTCCGGGAGCCAACGGCGAGCTCTCCGATGACGCGGCTATGAAAATACTGGTGAAAATGGTCAAGCAGCGCAAGGACAGCGCGCAGATCTACAAGGACAACAACCGCGATGAGCTCGCTGCAGGCGAACTGGCTGAGGCAGCCGTCATCGAGGAATACCTGCCCCGGCAGCTCACCCCCGAGGAGCTGGATGCCGAACTTGAGGCCATCATAGCCGAAGTCGGCGCAGCCGGCCCGCGCGATATGGGCAAGGTGATGGGGGCCGCCTCCAAGCGTCTGGCCGGACGCGCCGAAGGACGCGCTATCTCAGAAGCCGTGAAACGCCTGCTCAACCGTTAACACTCCGACACGCCATGCTGACACTACAGACCATAAAAAACGACCCCGAATTTGTCATAAGCCGACTCGCTGTCAAAGGTTTTGACGGCCGCGCGATAATTTCTGAAATACTCGAGATAGACGCGGAGCGCCGCAAGCTGCAGCAGCGCACCGAGGCCGATGCCAGCCGCCTCAAGAAGCTGGCGGCCTCCATCGGCGCCCTCATGAAGCAGGGCAAGAAGGAGGAGGCCGAGGAGGTCAAAGCCGAGGTGGCCCGCATCAAGGGTGACACCGCAGGCCTGCAGGACCGCCTTGCCGACTGCGAGCGCAAGCAGACAGAGCTGCTCCTGACTGTGCCCAATCTCCCCTGCGACGCAGTGCCCGAGGGCCTCACGGCCGCCGACAATGTGGTGGAGAAGGAGGGTGGCCCGATGCCCGACCTCCCCGAGGACGCGCTGCCTCACTGGGACCTGGCCAAGAAATACAACCTAATAGATTTCGAGCTGGGCGTGAAAGTGACCGGCGCCGGATTCCCCTTCTATATCGGCAAGGGGGCGAGGCTGCAGCGCGCCCTGATACAGTTCTTCCTTGACGAGGCCTCCGCAGCCGGATATGTTGAGGTTGAGCCTCCGTTTGTGGTCAATGCAGCTTCGGGCTACGGCACGGGACAGCTCCCCGACAAGGAGGGCCAGATGTATCATGTCACCGTAGACGACCTCTATCTCATACCCACCGCAGAGGTGCCGGTGACCAACATGTACCGCGATGTAATCATACCCGGGGCGGAGCTGCCGCGCAAGAACTGCGCCTACTCCCCCTGCTGGCGCCGCGAGGCCGGCAGCTATGGCAAGGATGTGCGCGGTCTCAACCGCCTGCATCAGTTTGACAAGGTGGAGATTGTCCGCATCGAGAAGCCGGAGGATTCATATGCGGCCCTCGAGGAGATGAAAGACCACGTGCAGGGGCTCCTTGAGAAGCTCGGGCTCCCCTGGCACATACTGCGGCTCTGCGGAGGCGACATGTCATTCACATCGGCCATCACCTTCGACTTCGAGGTGTGGAGCGCCGCTCAGAAGAGATGGCTGGAGGTAAGCTCGGTCAGCAACTTCGAGGCCTACCAGGCCAACCGCCTGAAATGCCGCTACCGCGATGCCGACAAGAAGATACACCTCTGCCATACTCTCAACGGCTCCGCTCTCGCGCTGCCCCGCATTGTGGCTGCGCTGCTGGAGAATAACCAGACGCCCGACGGCATCATCGTCCCCGAGTGCCTGCGCCGTTACACCGGATTTGACATCATCAACTAAGACCCCATCCCTTAAACTTTATGTCTCAGGGGTCCAAGGGCCCAAAACCATCAGCCAACCATGAGCTACATCAGCAAGGAAGAGAAGAAAATCCCCATCAACGATCCCTCGGGCAAGTGGAGCGACCTCACTCTGCTGCCCGAATGGGAGGAGGAGTATTATGACGTCTATACCGTGCGCAAGCATGGCAAATGGGTGATGCTCAAGACCCTTAAGAAGGAGTATGCGGAGAATCCGCGCTACCGCCAGATGCTGGAGCGCGAGTTTGACACGCGCTACAATCTGTCGCACCCTAATATAGTGATGGTCAATGACCTCGAGAATGTGCCCGGGGTCGGACTCTCCATCATCACTGACGATGTCTACGGATATTCCCTGCGGCGGCTGATTGATGAGAAACGCCTGACTCCGCGCATCGTCCGCCGCCTGGAGACGCAGCTTCCCGCCGCCCTGGAGTATATCCAGGAGAACCATATCGTGCATCATCCGATCACAGCCGACAATATCATCTTCACCGAGTATAATGAGAACCTGAAGCTCATCAACGTAGGCTATGACCAGACTTCCTCGCTCAGCGCGCAAGACACGCGCGAGGATATAATGAACTATGGCAAGGTGGTCAGCGAGGTGCTCGACAATCTGCCCGAGCGCCTTCCCAAGCTGCGCTCCGTCGCTCGCAAGGCTTCTGATCCGGAAGGGCCCTACCGCAGTGTGCCCGATCTCCAGCTGGCTCTGCGCCAGAGGTCTGCCAACCGCCTGCTTGTATATCTCTTCATCTTCATCAGCCTGATGCTTCTGGTCATCCTGCTGCTGCAGCTCAGCTGATTCCCCCTTACCCACATCACATCCTAATAGCCGCCGCGATGATAGAAATCAAAGCCATCCCCCCAACTCGCTCTGAACTCAAGAAGTTCACGCAGTTTCAGATAGACCTTTACAAGGGCAACGACTGCTATGTCCCCCCGTTGATTACGGACGATGTCGACACTCTTGACCCCAAGAGCAACCCTGCGTTCGACTTCTGCGAGGCACAATGCTTCATGGCCTACCGCGACGGCAAGCCGGTGGGGCGCGTGGCCGCCATGATCAACCGCCAGGTCAACGAGCGCACAGGCAAGCCCGACGCACGTTTCGGATTTATCGATTTCATAGATGACCCCGAGGTCAGCGCTGCCTTGATGAAGGCGGCTGAAGACTGGGCGCGCTCCAAGGGGATGACACGTCTCATAGGCCCTCTCGGGTTTACTGACCTTGACCACGAGGGGATGCTCGTGGAGGGTTTCGATGAGCTCTCCACTATGGCCACCATCTACAATTATCCCTACTACAATGACCATATGCGGCGTCTGGGATACGAGAAGGAGGCCGACTGGGTGGAGTTTGTGATGACAGTGCCCGACGGGATACCGGAGAAGTACAACCGCATCGCCGACATCGTCAAGAAAAAATTCAACCTGCGCGTGCTGAAATTCACCAGCCGCAAGAAAATCAAGGAGCAGTATGGCCGCAAGCTCTTCGAGCTGATCAACAACGCCTATGACTCCCTGTATGAGTATTCCCCGCTGACTGACCGCCAGATTGAGCATTACATCGATGTGTATCTCAATCTGCTCAATCTCGATCTGGTGTCGCTGGTGGTCGACAAGGATGACGAACTCGTGGCCGTCGGCATATCGATGCCCTCCATGAGCCGCGCTCTCCAAAAGTCGAAGGGAAAAATGTTCCCCACGGGATGGTGGCACCTCCTCAAGGGGCTCAAGGGCAGGAACGACCGTGTAGACCTGCTGCTTGTGGCGGTGCGCCCCGATTACCAGAGCAAGGGTGTCAACGCCCTCCTCTTCCAGGACCTCATACCACAGTATCTCAAGTACGGCTATAAGTTCGCCGAGTCCAATCCAGAGCTTGAGACCAACGGCAAGGTGCAGGGGCAGTGGGAGTATTTCGAGCACCGGCAGCACCGTCGCCGCCGCAGTTATGCCAAGAAACTCTGAGCAAATGAAATCGGGAGCCGAGAGGATCAACCCTTATGATGACAGTGAGGCCAAGGGGGTGCAGGTGGAGCGGATGTTCGACTCCATCGCCCCTGCCTACGATTTCATGAACTCGGCCATGAGCCTGGGGCAGCACCGCCGCTGGCGCGACAAGGCCTTAGGCATGGCTGCCGAGTCGCTGCGCCACTCGCCCCGCAAGGGGCCGAAGCGCATCCTTGATGTTGCGACCGGCACAGGCGATGTGGCTTTCCGCATGCATGAGCTGTGGCCGGAAGCCGCAATAACCGGAATAGACCTTTCAGAGGGCATGCTGGACGTGGGGCGCCGCAAGCTGGCCGCTATGGATGCCGGGGCCAAGGAGAAAATAACTTTCGTGCAGGGGGACTGCCTGGCGTTGCCCATGGCTGATGGCGAGTTCGACCTGCTGACCGTAGCCTACGGAGTGCGCAATTTCGAGCGTCTCGAAGCGGGGCTCAAGGAAATGGCAAGGGTGGTGCGTCCCGGCGGGACAGTCTGCATCATCGAGCTGTCGCGCCCGCGCAACCCGCTGCTGCTTGCAGGCTACACTCTATACACGCGCCTGCTCGTGCCTGCGGCCGGCCGCCTTGTGTCCGGCGACAGCCGTGCCTATTCCTACCTCCCTGAAAGCATAGCCGCCGCTCCGCAACGCGAAGCCCTGACGGCCATGATGACCCGCGCCGGGCTGACAGACTGCACCTGGAAAGCCCTCACCTTAGGGGCTGTGTGCGTCTATATCGGGCGCAAGCCCCGCTGAGGCGCGACAGTTGTCGGGGGGAGAAAAAAATTTCAGACATGAACAGAAAAGACTTTGAGATAATGGCTCCCGTAGGGAGCCGCGAATCATTAGCGGCCGCTCTTGAGGCGGGCGCCGATGCCGTCTATTTCGGCATTGAGGGCCTCAATATGCGCTCGCGCTCCAGCGCCAATTTCACCGCCGATGACATGGCTGAGATTGCCGCCCTCTGCGCCTCCAAGGGTGTGAAGACCTACCTGACAGTCAACACCGTCATCTACGATTCCGACATGGAACTGATGCGCCGCATCATCGACCGCGCGCATGAAGCGGGCATTTCGGCCATCATAGCCTCCGACATCTCAGCCATACTCTACGCCCGGTCGATAGGGCAGGAGGTGCACATTTCCACGCAGGTAAACATCACCAACGCCGAGGCGGTGCGCTTCTACGCGCAGTGGGCCGACGTGATGGTGCTCGCCCGCGAGCTCAACATGGACCAGGTGGCTGAAATTCACCGCGAAATTGAGCAGCGCAACATCTGCGGCCCTGCCGGAGAGAAAGTAAGGCTGGAGATGTTCTGCCACGGCGCGCTCTGCATGGCTGTCAGCGGCAAGTGCTATCTCAGTCTGCATCAGATGAACTCCAGCGCAAACCGCGGAGCGTGCAACCAGATCTGCCGCCGCTCGTATGTCGTCACGGATAAGGAGACAGGCGATGAGCTGGAAGTGGACAACCAGTACATCATGTCGCCCAAGGACCTGAAGACTATCCATTTCCTCGACCGCATGGTGGAGGCCGGCGTGCGGGTCTTCAAGATAGAGGGGCGCGCCCGCGGACCTGAATATGTCGCTGAGACCGTGCGCTGCTATTCCGAGGCCTTGGAAGCGATTTGCGACGGCACGTATGGCGAAGAGAAAGTCAAGGAGTGGGACACCGAACTGGCCAAAGTATTCAATCGCGGTTTCTGGGACGGCTACTACATGGGGCAGCGTCTTGGCGAATGGAGCGGCAAATACGGCTCCTCGGCCACCCGCGTGAAGAAATATGTAGCCAAGGCCACCCGCTACTTCTCCAAACTCGGCGTAGCCGAATTCAAACTTGAGGCAGGCGAGATCAGCGTAGGCGATGAACTGATAGTGACAGGCCCCACCACCGGAGCCCTGATTTTCAAAGCCGAAGAGCTGCGCCTCGACAGCGGCCCCGTGCAGACGGTGCGCAAAGGCCAGGTATTCTCCGTGCCCGTCCCCGCCAAAGTCCGCCTCTCCGACCGCCTCTACCTCTGGGAAACAACCCCCGCCGCCCGGCAGTAAACCTCCGCTTTACATAAATTCGCACTTGATTTCGGTGTTTTTATACACAAATCCGCACTTTGGGGACTAATGAGGGAGCGCTCCACAACGGAAAAGCGGGGTGCATTGAGGACGGGGATGGTCAGAGGTAGATGCGCTTGGTGAGGCGGGTGTCGCGCAGGCGCAGCGACACGTCTATCCAGTTGTCGTCTTCATCGAGGCAGTCTATGGCGTCGTAGGTTATCTCGTAGCCGGTGCCGTCGGGGAGAGGCTGTGCCTGCAGTCGTTTGGAGCAGTTGGATTTCAGCGTAGGGACGCCCGATGCTTTGAAGGGATGTCCGTCCAGGAGGAGGGTGATGGTGAATGAGCCATCTTTGGGTGGAGTGGCGGTCAGGGTGAGGGCCTTGTACAGCCCTTTGTAGTCTTTCTGCAGTCCTTCGGCCTGCGAGCGCCTCACATTATCAAAGAAATAGGTTTTCAGCGATTCAAGGGCCGTTATGGCCTCTTCGATTTCCGAGGCGCTTCCGACTTTATGCAGGCCATCTCTCAGCCGGGCCATCTGATCCGTCTTCTCACTGTCGGTCCTGTCGAATTCGGCGCGCATGCGCTCCAGTTCCTGCTGAGGGAAGGGGTAGAGCACCGTGAAGCGGTAATAGATGCGGTCGGTCTTGTTTTCGCGCAGTTTTTCCCAGTATGTATCCTCGGCTTCGCTCAGTGAGAGGCCTTTGATGAAGGGTATGTTGGCTGCGGCAATCGATGTGTCGTAGGAGAAGGACTCCGTTTCGTTAGATTTGCCATCTGAGGTCGCTGATGTGGCGGAGGCAGTGGAGGTATGGGTGACGTTGGCTGCCACGGCCATCACAGCCTGACGGGCCAGGTCTTCCAAGGCCTTGCTCTGAGCCGCGCCTAAATCAGAAGCCTCGGCTTCGGCTATGAGATAGCCTGCGGGGCGGCTGGAGAGCCATTCCGGGGCGGACTTGGCGCTGCGTTGCAGTGTCTTGACATCCCGGGCGCATATTACTGTGGTTGCGCAGAGGAGCAGCATTATTGAAATTATCAGCCGGCGCGTCATCATAAGTCGGGTGTTTGCGTGGATTCCTCCTCTTCAGCGGCGGCAGCGGCCTCTATCTTCTGGCGGGCAATGCGTATGAAGCGGGTGTAGACGGAATCGGTCGGTTTGATAGACTTGGCCAGGGCCAGTGCAGCCTCATCGCTGCCCTTGCCTTTGAGGACTGTCTTGAGAGGTACAGTCATCGAGTAATATCTGGTGCCGTCTGACGTGCTTAGTGCGGTGAGGGTCAGCTCGCCCGATATTGATGTGACATTGCGCACGAGTCCGGAAGTGCGGCTTTCCTCATTGATGCTCAGGGAGGCTTCCACTCCGAATTCCGCGTCCGCGCCTGCGGCGGCCGAATTCCGGGTCAGGATGTGCTCAATCTTGCGGAGAATCATCTCGGCCGCCTCCTCGTTGACATCGCTGCCAAGGGTGACAGGAAGGGCTCTGAAATTGATTTGAGCGGATGCGGAGACGGCCATTCCAAGCAAAAGCATCGCCGGGAGGAAAACACGCATCAGCAAAGAGTCGCGGATATTCATGGTCACTCAATAGTTATGATAAGTTTCTGCCCCATTGCCGACACTTTCGCTTTATAGGCGTCTCCTAAATGTTGTCTGAGGAATTTGCGCAGGGCTGAATTGAAATTGCCGATGCTGTAGCTGCGGTCGCGCTCCATGTCCCAAAGGGGGATGTTGATGGAGGCGGCGATGAATTTGTCGTTATGCTGCGACATGTCATACACGCCATGTTGAGCAGTGCGGCGGAGCCATTCCTCGAGCTCCTCCTTGAAATCGGCCTCCGTCGCCGGAGTCTCGGTATCGAAATCCCAGTCGGAGACGGTCTCGCTGAGAAGGAATTCGAGCTTAATCCCGCGCCCCTGTTCAATCATTTGCGAGAATGCATCCTCAAGGCGGTTGAAAAACTGCTTCTCGATTTTCCTGACAGCATGGTCAGTGAGGGCTGTGGCATCAGTGGTCATGTACTGGCCGCTTGAGAAGGTGGCCGAACATAGTTTGCCGGCTGTCTGGCGCTCCACGGCATCCACTGTCACTGAGCACTGCCCCTTTTTCCCCTCAGTGGCGAGGTCGGCCTGCACACGTACCGCAATGTCTGCGGGCAGCTGCTGTATGACCACGGTCTGCGCATCGGTCTGAGTGCCTTCCATCATTATGTCGTCTGTACGGGAATTGGACTCCATCGTGATGAAATCCAAGGTCTTGTATCCGTGGGCGGAAAACTGCGAGCTCACAGCGTTGACGGCATGTCTCAAGGCCGGGAGGCTGTCGAGATATGCCTTCATTCCCTCGAAGCTGTCGTCTTCTCCGGCAGGGATGTAGGGCACCACGACAATCGTCGGATGAAGCGAGGCGGCCGGAGCGGCAGCGCTCTTGTCCTGCCACGCCGGAGATATGGTGAAGCGGGCTGCCTCCAGGTCTTTCTTGAGCTTGTTGAGATTGACTGTCACCTTGACTCTGACGCGCTTTTCATTGCCTATCTTCGACTCGTCAAGTTTGACAGGGGAGCAGGTCAGGCAGGAGAGATACTTGTTTTCCTTATAAAAGGTGTAGTTGAAGGCCTTGTTGGGTTGCGTAGCCATCGGCTGGCCCGCATGCAGGCCATCGACACCGCGCTCGATCAGTGCGAAGAAGGCCTGTTTGACAGCCATAGTCTCGGCATCCCTGGCCTTGGGGGCGGTGGCCGCCGAGATCAGAGTCGCCTCATCGCCCGACTGTGACTCGAGCGTCACATCGCTGGTGACAGGAATGGCGTTGGCTATGCCGAGGGCACAGACCCAGGCCATAGCCAGCGCGAATATCCTGAGAAGGGATTGCCTGCTCATGGCGCTTATGATCAGTGGGTGGATTTCACTACGAGCTCCTGGCCGCTCTTGAAGGCCTCGTATATTTCCTTGCCCCCCTTCTTGATCTTGACTTTGGAGAGCTCATCGCTTTCGACATCGGTGACTTCGGCTTCGCCTAACAGCTTGTAGGAAGTCTTGCCGCCGATCAGACGCTTCACACGCACCTCAAACTTGGCACCCTTGGCCATGCCGTTTTCCGAGCCGAGGTTGATATATGCGGTCTTGGCATCGTTGCCCTTCACTTCATCCAGCTCCACAATCATTCCGACTGTCGGGAAGGCCTTCTCGACAAATTTTCTCATGTCCTTGCCCATGGTCTGGGAAATATTCTGCACGGCCTCATCGGCGCTCTTCGGAGTGGCTTTCAACAGATCTGCGGGATTTCCGAGAAAATTTTTGGGAAATTTGAAAGACTCGGTATAGACAGTCGTCCCGTTAGCGGGATCTATCACTTTGAGAGTGAATGCTATGGAGGCGCTGTATCCTAAAGATTCCCCCTTGGAGCCGATTGACTCCTTTGAGGTGACATCGGTCACGATGCCCTTCACGAGAAGATTTGCGCCTTCCTGGGTCATCACCTTGAGACGGTCCATATCCTCGCCCGCTGTCACGTTGTCCTGCTCCCTGCGGGCGCGCTCGATAGCCAGGGTGCCGCGCGAGTCGACATCGATGAGATGGACACGGTTGGTCTTCTGGATGCCCTCCATCACATTGTTGCGGACGGTCTCGGCCCAGATGAAAGGCACTGAACCGGGGCGGTCAAAATAATCAAAAAACACGTTCAGCTTGCCCTGGGGCTCGTCTTGAGCGAAAGAGGCGATAAAACCTAACAGCAGGGCTGCTGTCATGACCAGTAATTTCTTCATGGCGATGGCGGAGTTTTGTTTGAAAAGTTATGTTGTCAGGACAAAGGTAATATTAATTTTTTAATTTTCAAAATTTTGGGTGCGAAATGCAGGATTTATCTGACAATTGTCTTTTCGGTTCGCCCCTCTGCGCGGCGCAGGTACATGCCGGGTGAGGCCGGGCGCGCTATGCGCATGCCCTGCAGAGTGAACCATTCGCAGTCCTGTTCCGGGACGCCGACGCCGGAGATTCCTGCCGCCGGGTCCACGTAGTCGTAATACTCGGCGCGGAAGGCGTTGAACATCTCCTCGACTTCCTCATCGTATTCACGGACGGTCCATGACAGCGGATAGCCCGTCTGCGGGTCGTACTCCACTTCTCCCGTGCGGCGGTACACAAGCACTTCACCCTCATCCTCGGGATCGGGAGATTCCGTAACCTCCTCAAGGAGGATGAGGCCGAAACGGTCGTAGCGGCAGACTTCCTCTTCCCACAGTGTCTCGGACATCAGCCCCGGGATAGAGTAGGTGGGCGTGGTGCGGCTTTTAGAGCTGCCATATTCATCGAGCGGGGTGTATTCGTATGTGCCGGTCATCTCCACGGCGAACCCGGATATTTCAGGCATGTCGATGCTCATGCTGACGGTGTAGCTGCCGTCCCCGGCATAGTCCGCAACCATGTGCATCGTCATATCATCTTCGGGTTCCTCGATGGTGGCCGAGAGGAGCCGGTTGGAGCCGGAGAAGAGGTCATCAACCGACACGATCTGTCCGTCCGTGCGCTCCCATACGATATCCTTGTAAATTTCGGAGGTCTCCCACTTGAAGCCACCCGCGGCATAGTCATTGACCAGCTCCTCAACGGTGATGGCAGTGGCTGCGCCCTCAGGGCCGTAGTCCACGTTCATTCGCCATACGGGGTCCTGGATGCCGCCGTAATAGACAGTGCGCTCCACCATCGTCACATTGCCTGCGTCATCGCGGGTGACATTCTGGCGGTAGTCGTTCGAGGGGCGCCAGGCATCATCGATCCACACCTCCTGGTTGTTGACCGTGACAAAGGATGTCACTATCGGATCGTATGACCGGCTCAGTCGGCTGCTGTTGCGGAAGTCGGCCCCTTCGCGCGTGGCTGTCTCAGTGAGGCGTGTCGCGAGCAGGCCGTTGTCATTGTATGAGTTGATGTCGCGGGTGATGTAGCCCGAGGCGTCTGTGACGGTCTGGAACGTGACGAGGCCGCGGGCGTCATATTCCATGCGGTAGGTCTCGTCGAGCACCCATTGGGTGCGCTCCCAGCCGTAGGCCTTCTGGAGCGTCGACTTCATTTCGATGGCTGCGCGTGCCGCGGCGGCCGCATAGCGCGAGGTGGCCGGGGAGGGTGTGGCGGGACGCGCCTTCCGGGGCACGATTCCCTGTTTAGCGCACTGACGCATGACGGCAATGGCGGGAGAGGTCGCCATTGCCGTCATGGAAAAGTTCATAAGGGCCGAAGCCAGCAGGATGCCCGGGAGGGCGAAAGAGTGTCTTTTCATCGGCTTATTTCTGGTCGTCGGCGGGAGCCTGGTCGATGAGGTCGAGGAATTCGTTGAGCTTCGGGGTGATGATGATCTCTGTGCGGCGGTTGCGCTGCTTGCCTACCTCTGTGTCATTGTCGGAGATGGGGTTGAACTCGCCGCGGCCACCTACCGTCATGCGGCTCGGGTTGATGCCGAAATGATTCTGGAGCACCTGCACGATCGAGGATGCGCGCAGCGCCGAGAGATCCCAGTTGTTGCGGATGTTGGTGCGCGAGATGGGCACATTGTCGGTGTTGCCCTCCACGAGGATGTCATAGTCCTTGTAGTCCTTGAGAATCTTGGCGATCTTGCTCAGGGTCTCCATAGCGCGGTCGTTGACCTCGTAGGAGCCGGACTTGAAGAGCATGTTGTCGGCAAGCGACACATACACCACCCCCTTGAGCACCTTCACGTCCACCTCCTTGAGCTCCTCGCGGCTGAGCGAGCGGGTGAGGTTGTTGGTCAGCACCACATTGAGCGAGTCTGATTTGCTCTTGGCGTCGACGAGGCGCTGGATATAGCGGTTGGAGGCGTTGATCTCATCCACGAGCTTGGCGATGTTGACGCTCCCCTGCGCGCTCTGGGCGAGGCTCTGGTCGAGGGAGTTCTTCATGCCCTGGTATCCGGCGCGGAGGTCGGCGTTGGCCTTTTTCTGCTCCTCGAGCATGACGCCGGTGGCCTTGGCTCCGGCCTGGCATTCGGCGAGGGAGGCCTGTATGGAATAGTAGTCTTTCTGGGTGGTGGAGAGTTCGGAGCGCACGGATTCATAATTGGCCTGGAGGGCCGCATATTCCTTCTTGGACACGCAGCTGCTCAGAGTGAGGGCTGCCGCAGCCAGAGCTACAAATATTCTGCTTGATTTCATGACAATATGGTTTTAGTCAGGATTATGAATTTAAGCTGTTAGCAAATTATGTTTCTCAGACCCCGTCTCATGAAATTTCATGAGCGGGAGATAGTGGTGGAAAAACGGAAAAGCGGCTTAATCATACGATTAAGCCGCTCCGATTCGGTGGGCGATTACGGATTCGAACCGCAGACCCTCTGTTTGTAAGACAGACGCT
>CAZWVY010000038.1:0-26392 GCA_964637105.1 uncultured Sangeribacter sp.
CCCCCGAAAAATTTCTCAAGGAGCGCGGGCTTCCAGCAGAGCCTCTGCTACTTCTGGGGGGATTTACGGAGGCAGGAATGCCTCCGCCACTTCCCGCGCTCCTTGGAAGGCCGCTTGTAGGGGGCTTCCTCCTATTGCCGGGTTTGTGTCTTCGCTAATGCTGTAAGAGCGGGCGTCAATCTCATCTTGATGAGATTGACGCCCGCTCTTTATCAGCCTGTGATATTTAAATCACTCTGTATTTTTTTAATCAGTCTGTGGTGTTTCAGAACAGCCGGTGTGGTTTCAAAGCTGGGTGAGGAGCCAGTTCTGTTCGCCGAGCTTGTTGATGAGTTCTACGGTATTCTCACTCCAATAGAGGTCATCTTCTTCATCTTTGAGATATGCCTTGAGAAGGTCGTATGTGGTGGGGTCGTCATGAACTCCGGCTACGCAGTTGCGGAGCACTTCGAGGCCTTCGGTCTGACGCTTCAGGTCGCATTTCACGTATTCCACAGGGTCTGCAACCAAGATAGCCTTAGAGATAATAAATTTTCGGGGGATTTTACGGAGGCATTCTTGTTCTGGGGTACGGAGGCAGGGATGCCTCCGCTACTTCTTGTGCTTTCGCTGCTTCTTGGTACGGAGGCAGGAATGCCTCCGCCACTTCTTGGGCACTCTGATATTTTGAATGGGACACAATGCGAGGCAGGAATGCCTCCGCTACTCATATCAAGGGTCGAGTCTGTTTTTGAATAAGGCAGATTCTGATGGTAAAATCACTTTATATCGAAAGAATACCGAGATAAAGTGAAGAAACCTGAATTGTAAGAATCAACAAGCCGAAAAATGCGACAGGGATTTACATTTATGTAAAACAAAATTCGTAAATTTGCGTTGTCATTAGAAAAGTATTGAACAATGAGCGAAGTTGAACTCCTGATGGTTAATAGCAGTGAGAGCTGCACAATGTATACAATTCAGTTCCTGTCTGACGATATGAGTGAATTTGAGAAATTCATATCAAAATTCAGGGAAGATGCTGAATTGAATCCTGATTTTCAGGCTATCATGCGATTTGTAGAACAGATTCTCTCCAATGGAGCACTTGAACGATATTTCAGGAGAGAGGGCAAGATGACTGATTCAGTTGTCGCACTTCCGGTGTTAAAGTCAAAACTCCGGCTATATTGCCTTCGTCTGACGGACAAGATTCTTGTTCTTGGGAACGGCGGTGTCAAGACCAGCCGTACCTATCAAGAAGATGATACTCTTCAGGGCTATGTCATAGACCTTCAGAAGTTTGAGCGTCTGCTAAAGCAAGAAGTACGTTTAGGCAATGTAGAGATAACGGAAAAAGAGATTATAACAGATAAGAATTTTGAATTATGAGAACCGCCAATATCCCTTTGCAGGAAATATTTAACGAAATTCCACGTGAGAAAAGGGAAGAAACCCGCCTGTCCTTTGCCATATCCAATAGACTGGATGCCCTTATGCGAGAAAAAGGATTAAATAAGAAACAGTTTGCAGAGGCACTCGGCAAGCGTCCCAATGAAATCACGCGGTGGCTAAGTGGCGAGCATAATTTTACAATCGCCACTATCGCCATGCTGTCTACTTTTTTTGGACAGCCAATAATCGCAGTCCAATGAACAACTCTTAACCGGGTCTCACTCAAATCTGTGATAAAATTAATAAAACAGACTGTTTTCGCTTGTCATATTCATAAGATTTTTACACCAGCAGAATAAAAGATCATGGCTGGTGCGTTTTTTCTGTTCCCATAGGGGGGACGGGTGGGTCAGAAGGGGTAGTCGGATTCGCCGGGGGCGGGGGACAGGTCGGGGCCGGGGGTGAGGGGGGAGCCGCTGAAGGGGCTTCCCATTGTGAGGTCGAGGGGATTGGCCGGGCCCGTGGGGCCGGGGGCGGCGTCGCGGTTCATGCGTGATTCAAACTGCACGGGCTTCAGTCCGCTCAGGGCATTCTGCACGGCGTCATAGCCCTCTTCCCAGTTTTCAAATCTGGCATATTTCGCCACGAAGCGCAGTTTCACGTCGCCTACGGCGCCGCTGCGGTGCTTGGCTATGATAAGTTCGGCGAGCCCGCGGATGTCGTTGCCGTTGGCATCCTCGCCGCTCTTGGTGTAATACTCCGGGCGGTGGATGAAGCACACTATGTCGGCATCCTGCTCGATGGCGCCCGATTCGCGCAGGTCGGAGAGCACGGGGCGCTTGTCTTCGCGCGTCTCGGTGCTTCGGTTGAGCTGCGAGAGGGCTATGATGGGTATGTCGAGCTCCTTGGCCAAGGCTTTGAGAGAGCGCGAGATGGTGGAGACCTCCTGCTCGCGGCTGCCGAGTTTCATGCCGGTGGCGTTCATGAGCTGGAGATAGTCTATCATGATGAGCTTTACGCCGCGCTCGCGCACGAGGCGCCGCGCCTTGGTGCGCAGTTCGGTAATGCTCAGGCCCGGAGTCTCGTCGAGATACAGGGGGGCGCCGAACACTGCTTTGAGGCGGGTGTTGAGGCGGTCCCATTCATCGGGAGAGAGCTGGCCGCTCTTGATTTTCTCACCCTCAAGGTTGGCCACATTGCTGAGCAGACGTTTCACGAGCTGCACATTGGCCATCTCAAGGGTGAAGATGGCTGTGGGGATGTTGTAGTCCACGGTCATGTTCTTGGCCATTGAGAGCACGAAGGCGGTCTTGCCCATAGCGGGGCGTGCGGCTATGATGATGAGGTCGGAATTCTGCCATCCGGCGGTCATTTTGTCAAGGCCGGTATAGCCGGTGCGCAGGCCCGAGAGGCCTGACTCGGCATTGGCGGCGGTCTGGATCTGCTCGATAGCCAGGTTGAGCACGGGGTCCACCTGGGTCACCTCGCGCTTGAGCTGCGTCTGGGAGATTTCAAACAGCTGTCCCTCGGCCTGCTGGAGGAGGTCGTCGATGTCGTTGCTCTCATCAAAGGCCTGCGTCTCGACCTCGGTAGCAAACTTGATAAGGCGGCGCGCCAGGAATTTCTGGGCGATGATGCGGGCGTGGTACTCTACATTAGCTGCCGAATAGACGCGTGCTGTAAGTTCTGTGATATGCAGGGCGCCTCCGACCTCCTCGAGCGTGCCGTTGCGGCGGAGCTGCTCGGTGACGGTCAGCATGTCTATGGGGCGCTGGTTGAGGCCCAGAGTGGAGATGGCCTCATATATCTTCTGGTTGCGCGGGTCATAGAACGAGTCCGGTGTCAGAAGGTCGCATACGTTCATGTATGCATCTTTCTCAAGCATCAAGGCTCCGAGCACCACCTCTTCAAGGTCGGTGTCTCGCGGAGGAAGTTTGCCTGTGGCATCGGTCAGGGGCATCTGCGTGCGTGCCGAGGGGCGGCGCTTGGGTGTGGTCAGGTCATTCATATCGCCCGCAAAGTTAGAAAAAAATCGGCATCCGCGAAAATTTTATTCGTATCTCCGGGATGCCGGGGCAGCGCAATATATCACACAGTGAAGAATGAGAGGATAAGGAGGACAAGTATGGCGGCGAGCATCAGGCGGGCAGTGGCTCCGAGCACTTTGTTGAGCTGCTTGCCACGGCTGCGCTTGAGCCTCTCGTAGCATCCCGGGGCCAGGGCTCCGAAAATGATCCAAACCGAGGGTATCCAGTCCGGATGGCTGAGGCGGGCGGTGGCGGCGATCATCAGGCAGATGGCAATCAGAATGTTGGCCAGGTATACGCGCCGCATCGCGGTGCGTCCGAAGATGACGACTGTGGTGCGCTTGCCCACGGCGAAGTCTGACTCCATGTCGCGGTAGTTGTTTACAATCAGCACATTGGCGGCCAGCAGGCCGGCAGCAATTCCGATTAGGAGGGCTGTGAGCCACATGGGCTGTCCGTGCTCCCCGGCTGGCAGGGTCCATGAGCCGCACTGCAGCCACGCGGTGAGTGTGACGGGCACGATTCCGAAGAAGATGACGACGGCCACGTCTCCCAGGCCGTGGTGCGAGAGGGGCCACGGGCCGGTGCTGTATCCGAGGGCGAAGAGGGCGATGACCATGCCGACGGGAATCAGCCCCCATCCGCCCCACCAGATGAGGGAGCATCCGAGCAGGCATGCGAGGACAAGGACACCGTATGTGGCATGTTTCATTGCGCGCGGGGATATGTCACCCTCGGTGACTCCCCGCCGGAAGCCCTCGCGCCCTTTGGAGTCTATGCCCCCTTTGAAATCATAGTATTCGTTGGCGAAATTGCTTGCTATCTGCGCCCCTAAGGCGAAGAGCAGGCAGATGAGCGCGGGCAGGGGACGGAATGAGCGGTACATGATGGCCACGGCGCATCCTGCCAGCACGCCCGCGATGCTGACCGGGAGCGTGCGGGGGCGCATAGCCTCAATCCATGCTTTGAGTGCGGACTGTGCCATAGGGGGCAGGCCGGTCAGGCCGAAAAGCGTACTTTATCCCGGTGGATGGATTCAAGGAGAGCGGAGAGCTCCCGGGCAACCTTCTCCAGGCGGTCAAGGCCGCTGATTTCTCCTGCGAGGTATTCAGGCAGGGCCTCCGACCCATATTTCAGGCCGAGGAGGCCGAGGGCGAGGGCGGCGTTGGTGTCAGCGTCTCCCCCCTCGTCAACAATTTTATAGAGGGCCTCCTCCATTGTCCGGCAGTGCCAGAGGGCATGCAGGGCGCAGGCCATCGTCTTGCGGGTGTACCACAGTGTGTCGGGGTCGTCCAGCTCCAGGTCGGCGAGTGTGCCCTCATGGGCCACCTTCAGATAGGGGAGGGTGCGTTCATCGGAATCGTGGCATAGCTCCTCAAGCACCTTGTAGGTAGGGTCGGCCTCATCCCACAGCAGGTCGTGGGCCACCTTGGCTATGATGCGCGACGTGCTGACGCATCGCTGGTCGCAGTGGGTCAGCCGGCAGATGTCTATTGCCCGGCGCTCGTAGTCGTTGCCGGGCCACATCCCGGCCATCATCGTGCGGCCCAATGATTCGTTGGAGGCTTCGAGGGTCTGCATCTCAGCCCAGACGCGGGCTGCCGTGCCGAGGGGGTCGTCGAGGTAATCCTCCTGCGAAAGCACCCAGCGCACCGAGGGGACCATCTCGTAGGCGTGGCCGTTATACCAGTCCTTGAGCGTGGCGGCCTGTGAGGGGACGTCAAGCGTGCCGCTCGCCACCATGGTCTCGGCCATGCGGAGCAGGGTCTCTGTGTCGTTGGTCCATTCGTTGGGGGCCCACTGGCTGCGGTGGACATCGCGGATGATGCCTCCGAAGGTGCGGAGGCCGTGGGGGTAGCGGAGGCGCACTATGGGTTTGGTCATGAACTCGGTGCCTTTGCCGAGCGCATCGCCTATCGCATATCCTATGATGGAAGCTCTGATTTTGTCATTAAGTCTTGAGACCATATGAAATCCATTTTCCTCGTGCATCTGTCCCTGCTGTATGAAGCAGGGGGCGGGGTGCCGGGGTTCAACATGGCGCAAAGGTAGTAAAAAAAAATGAATGTTACAATTTTGAAACAAAAATATTTCAAAATTCTAACAAAAACTTAGACCTGTCCAAGACCTGTCCAATAAAATTAGTGGATTGTTATGAGATGGGACAGTATTTAACTCCTATTCCGCCTGAGGATTCAGCGGCGGGAGCGGAAGAAGGTGCGGAGCAGGGCGAGGGCCTCATCGGCGAGGATGCCGGTGGTCAGGAGGGTCTTGGGGTGGAGAGGGGTCTTGCCGGGGGCGGTCACTGACCGGTATCCGCGCCGGGGGTCGTCCGCTCCCCAGACTATGCGCTTGAGGCGCGCCCATCCTAAGGCCCCGGCACACATCGGGCAGGGCTCCACGGTGACGTAGAGCGTGCACTCCGGGAGCACCTTGCCCCCCAGATGGTTTTGCGCCGAGGTCAGGGCGAGCATCTCGGCATGGGCAGTGACATCGCAAAGCCTCTCCGTCTGGTTATGCGCGCGCGCTATTATGCGGCCATTGCAGACTATCACGGCCCCGATGGGCACCTCGTCCTCCTCTGCGGCCATTTGCGCCTCTTTCAGGGCCTCGGCCATGAAGCGGCTGTCGCGCGCCTGGTCAGTCTCATTGAGCAATCCCATCCTTAAATATTCATTATCTTGTGAAAGTTACTTGTCCTCAGCCTTGTCGTCAATAAGAGTCGCGATGCGGTCGGCAACGGCGTTCATCAGCCATCGCGGGGTGGATGTCGCACCGCATATCCCAATGGTCTTAGCTCCGTCGAACCATTCGGGCTCCACGCCTGTCTCATCCGTGATGAGGTGCGTGCGCTCATTGACATCGAGACACTGGGCGAAGAGCACCTTGCCGTTGGAGCTTTTCGCCCCGCTGACAAACACCACCACATCATGGGAGGCGGCGAACTCGCGCATCTTCGACATGCGGCTGGACACCTGGCGGCAGATGGTGTCATACCATTTGAAATCCCCGTGTGTCTTGCGCTTCTGAATCTCGGCCACTATCTCGCGGAATCCGTCGAGCGACTTGGTGGTCTGTGAATACAGATGTATGTCGCGGTCAAGATCAAGCGAGTCAAGGGCCTCCTTGTCTTGTATGACCACAGCCTCGCCGTTGGTCTGGCCCACGAGGCCGTTAACCTCAGCGTGGCCTATCTTGCCGTAGATCAGGATGAGGGGCTTCTTGCCGGGAGGGTCGGCAGACTCCGGCATTCCGGAATCCGCTGACTCTGCGTAGGTGGTCTTGATCCTGCGCTGGAGCTGGAGCACGACAGGGCAGGTGGCATCTATGATCTCGATATTGTTGCGGCGCGCAGTCTCGTAGGTGGAGGGGGGCTCGCCGTGGGCGCGCAAGAGCACCTTGACGTCATGCAGATGCTCCAGGTCGGCATGGGTGATGGTCACCAGGCCCTTCTGCCTGAGGCGCTCCACCTCTCCGGCATTATGCACGATGTCGCCCAGGCAGTAGAGGGTGCCGCTCTTGTCGAGCTCCTCCTCCGCCTTGCGGATAGCCGTGACCACGCCGAAGCAGAAGCCCGATCCCGAATCAATTTCTATCTTTGCCATTTCAAAATTCAAAAGGTCATTGCCGCGCTCCGGTCCGCTCGGCGAAGAGGCGCAGGAGCGTGTCGAGCTGCTGCTCGCGTGTGAGGCGGTCATTGTCAAGCACGTAGGCATCCTCGGCCTGCCGCAGGGGAGACTCCTCGCGGGTGGAGTCGATGTGGTCGCGGCGGCGGACATTGTCGAGCACCTCCTCGTAGGAGGGGGGCATCCCTTTCTCCTGGAGCTCCTTGAAGCGGCGCTCGGCGCGCACTTCGGGAGAGGCGTTGACGAAGACCTTCATCTCCGCGTCGGGAAACACTGTAGTGCCGATGTCGCGGCCATCCATGACGATGCCTCTGCCCCGTCCGTATTCCTGCTGCAGGGCCACGAGGCGGCGGCGCACCTCCGGAATCTCAGCCACGGGGCTGACCCATGAGCTGACCTCCATGGAGCGTATGTCCTTCTCTACATCCTCGCCGTTGAGGGTAGTATGCTGCGAGCCGTCGGGGAGGAGGGCGAACCCTATCGAGAGCCCGGGGAGGTCGGCTATGAGGCGGGGGCGGTCTACACCCGTGGAGGCGTCGACCATGCCGCGCCGTAGGGCATGGAGGGTGACGGCGCGGTACATTGCGCCGCTGTCAACATACACATATCCAATGGCCGCGGCCAGCTGCCTGGCCATAGTGCTCTTGCCGGAGGAGGAGAAGCCGTCGATGGCTATGATAATCTTTCTGTCAGCCATTGCTCAGTCCTTTTTCTTAGCTGAAGTTTTGGCCGGAGCGGCCTTGGCGGTCTTCTTTGCAGAGCTCTTGGCGCTCTTCTTTGCAGCGCTCTTGGCGGGGGCCTTGCGCACCATGCGGAGCACCTGGGCCGTGCGGGCCGGCAGGTACATCTTCAGCCATCCCTTGCCCGAGGGCTCGTAGAGGGGGTCGGGCATGGTGAAATGATGCACCTTGTCATCCACCAGGCCGTGGCCGCCGAAACGCGTGGCGTCGCTGTCGAGTATCACCTCATACTCGCCTGCGGGGGCGAGGAAGCCGTAGCCTTCGAAAGACTGCACCGGATTCCAGTTAAAGACGAATATCAGGTCGCCTCTGCGGAAGGCGAGCACCTGGTCATCATCCTTTTCCCAAAGCTTGTCGACCGGCTCGGCCTGGAAATTGTAAACCCTCGAGACGGTCTCGACCATCGCGTTGTCGAAACGGTTGAGGTATTTGTATTTGAGTTCCTCACGGTCTACCAGATCCCACTGGCGGCGGGCATACTTGTAGCTCCAGCCGTTTCCTTCGCGGGGGAAATCAATCCATTCCGGATGGCCGAACTCATTGCCCATGAAGTTGAGGTAGCCTCCATTGATGGTGGCCAGTGTCACGAGGCGTATCATCTTGTGCAGAGCCATGCCGCGCTCCACCGTGAAATTGTTGTCTCCATCCATCATGTGCCAGTACATCTCCTTGTCAATCAGGCGGAATATGATGGTCTTGTCGCCCACGAGGGCTTGGTCATGGCTCTCGCAGTATGATATGGTCTTCTCATCGGCGCGTCGGTTGGTGAGCTCCCAGAAAATCGATGTGGGGTGCCAGTCCTCATCCTTCTTCTCCTTGATCATCTTGATCCAGTAGTCGGGCACGCCCATCGCCATGCGGTAGTCGAAGCCGATGCCACCTTCATCGAATTTCACTGCCAGGCCCGGCATGCCGCTCATCTCCTCGGCAATGGTGATTGCGTCATGCTTCACCTCGTGGATGAGGATGTTAGCTAGGGTGAGATATGTGATTGCGTTGGTATCCTGTCCGCCGTCATAATAGTCGCCATAGCTGCCGAAGGCCTTGCCCAGGCCGTGGTCATAATATAGCATCGAGGTCACGCCGTCGAAACGGAAACCGTCAAACTTGTATTCCTCAAGCCAGAACTTGCAGTTGGAGAGCAGGAAATGGAGCACGGAGTTCTTGCCGTAATCAAAGAGGAGCGAATCCCAGGCGGGGTGCTCCCTGCGGCCGTCGCCGTAGAAATATAGGTCATAGCTGCCGTCGAGGCGTCCGAGGCCCTCCACCTCATTCTTGACGGCGTGCGAATGCACGATGTCCATGATGACGGCTATGCCCATCTCATGGGCCGTGTCGATGAGGCGCTTGAGGTCATCGGGCGTGCCGAAACGGCTCGAAGCTGCATAGAAGCTGCTGACATGGTATCCGAAAGACCCGTAATAGGGATGCTCCTGGATAGCCATTATCTGGATGGCGTTGTAGCCGTCCTTGGCAATGCGGGGGAGAGTCTTGGTGCGGAACTCCTCGTATGTGCCGACTTTCTCCTCCTCCTGGGCCATGCCGATATGGCACTCGTATATGAGAAGGGGCTTCGTGTCGGGCTTGAAATTCTTCACCTTGAATTTATAGGGATGCTCGGGGGCGTAGACCTCGGCTGAGAAAATCTTGGTGTTCTCGTCCTGCACCACGCGGCGCGCGTATGCGGGTATGCGCTCGCCCTGGCCTCCATCCCAGGTGACGAGCATTTTGAAGAGGTCGCCGTTATGCAGAGCGTCGGCGGGGAGGTTGATTTCCCATACCCCTCCGCCGATAGGCTTGAGGAGGTAGTCGTCATTCTCAATCCAGTCGTTGAAAGTGCCGATTAGCCATATAGCCTTCGCGTTGGGGGCATATTCGCGGAAAGTCCAGCTGCCGTCCGCATTGCGGTGCAGGCCGAAGTACTTGTAGGCGTTAGCGAAATCGGAGAGAGAACCGTTGGTGTCGGCAGTCAGTTCCTCAAGTTTGCGGACCACGTCCTGATGTCGTCCCTCGATGGCCGGGGCGAAGGGCTCCAGCCAGGGGTCATTGCGCAGGATGGCGAGTTGTTTCTTTCCCATATCTTTATATCGGATTATATACCTGTTTTATATACCTTGAAATTTCTTATCCTGTATGTATGGCGGATATGCCGATGGAGCAATGCTCCATACATTATTAAACGCGCAGAGGGGGTGAATCGGCTTAAAGAGATGGTGCAAAAATAGCGAATTTCTCAAGTGGATAATCATTTCAGGGTATCCGGCGGCTGCTCAGGGTGTATTCAGCGCCCCGATGCCGGGGGAAATTTACCATTTTCACGGTATTGCCCCGGCGGCGGGGCGGCAGTAATTTTGCACTCGAAAAAATCATACTGACCATGACCTGCACCAAATCACGTTTTCTTACTGCGGCGATTGCCGCGTTAGCCTCCTTCGCCTGCGGAGCGGCGCCCATTCAGAGCGAAGCAGCGGACGCGGCTGTTTTCACCAAGTCTGACAGCATAGCCCTTGCCGGAGCCGGCAGGAAGATTTCCCTGTGGAACCGCCTTCACGTGGGGGGATACGGGGAGGTGGCGATGTCGCGTAACTTCTATAGCGACAACTACCTGCGCTATACTGAGCCGGGGCGTTACCGCCGGGGCGCGAGCCACGGACGCTTCGACCTACCCCACGTGGTGATCTATCTCGGCTATGACTTCGGCAAAGGATGGTCGTTCTCTTCGGAGATCGAATTCGAGCATGGAGGGGCGGAAGCCGCAGTGGAGATTGAGACCGAGGAGGCCGGAGAATATGAGACGGAAGTGGAGCGCGGAGGCGAGGTGGCCCTGGAGCAATTCTATATCCAGAAGGTCTTCCTGCCTCAGCTGCGGGTCAGGGCCGGAATGCAGGTGGTGCCCGTCGGAGCGACAAACGCCCATCACGAGCCTAACCAGTTCTTCGGTGTCTACCGTCCGGAAGGGGAGAACACTATCATGCCCTGCACATGGCATGAAGTATCAGTGTCGGTAGGGGGCACTGCCGGAAAATGGGACTACATCGCAATGTTCCTGCCGGGCCTGGACTCGGAGCGTTTCGGCAACCAGACCTGGATACACGATGGCTCCGCCTCCCCCTTCGAATTCAAGATAGCCAACAATTATGCCTTTGCCGCCCGCGTGGATAACCGCAGTGTCAAAGGTCTGCGCTGGGGCGTCAGCGGATATGTCGGCAACTCCTTCCGCAACACTCTCTATCCTACGGAGTCAAGCAAGAATGACGGCATACGCGGCACGGTGACCATACTTTCGGCAGACTTCAAGTATGACGACCACGGCTGGCTCGTGCGAGGCTACGCCGACTGGGGCCATTTAGGCGATGCGGCCCATATCAGCAAATTCAATATCTCGATGTCGAAAAACTCTACCTCAAAGCGCCAGGAGGTGGCCTCGGATGCCGTGGCTGTCGGCGTGGAGGGGGGCTATGACATCTTCGGGCTGATACCGCGTATGAAGCGAGATGGCCAGAAGTTCTACGTGTTCGGCCGCTATGACTGGTATGACTCGATGGCGCGCATGGAGTCCGGAACCTCCCTGGACTGGTGCGGGCGACAGATAATCACAGCCGGCATCAACTGGTTTCCCATCCCTCAGATTGTGGTCAAAGCCGATTATTCCTACGGCATACTCGGCCATAAATACAACAACGAGCCGGCCATCAACTTAGGAGTAGCCTACGTGGGATGGTTCAAGTGAAATGGAAATAAAAAATTATAATAAATAAATAATACACACGCATTATGAAACTCAAGAACCTGTTATCTCTGTCGCTGGCGGCTCTGCTGTGCTTCAGCTGCAGCGATAAAAACGATGAGCCCGGCACCCCGGACACGCTCTCCGCAAAGGAGCAGACTCTGAAGAAAGCCGCTGAAGACTATGTGGACCACACGGTGCTCCCCACCTATGCCGCTATGGCAGATGCGGCCGTGGAGCTGCGCGACCTCTGCCTTGCCATGCAGGATAAGCACGGCGAGGGGACTCTCTCCTCAGCTGACATCAAGGCGGCGGGCGAGGCCTGGAAGCGCGCCCGCAAGAACTGGGAGCTGAGCGAAGCTTTCCTTTTCGGACCGGCCGCCAACCATAACATCGACCCCCATATCGACTCATGGCCTCTTGACAAGGCGGCTATGGAGACTCTGCTCACGCAGATCCGCAACGGCAGCCGCTGGTCGCTCGAAAACAACGGCGGCTACGGCCTGATCGGTTTCCACGCTGTGGAGTACATGCTCTTCGAGCTGAGCGCGGATGAGAACAGTTCCATGGTACATTCCACTAACTACACTCCCGAGGAAATGGAATATCTCGTGGCTGTGGCTGAGGACCTCTGCCAGCAGTGCGTCTGCCTCGAGGCCTGCTGGGCCGGTCTTGACAATCTCAGCGACATAAAAAAAGAGATTCTCGAAGAGGCTGAGCTCGACTACGGCGAGGAGTACGGCTGGGAAATGAAGAACTCCGGAAGCGCAGGCTCGCGCTTCAAGACCTACCAGGAGGCCGCCGAGGAGATTATCCAGGGATGCATCGACATTGCCGATGAGGTGGGCAATACCAAGATCGGGCGCCCCCATCTGGGTTCCTCGACGAAAGACAAAAACTATATCGAATCCCCCTATTCGCTCAACTCCATCGAGGACTTCGCAGACAATATCCGCTCCGTGCGCAACGCTTATCTCGGCAGCCGCCCGGGGGATGCCTCGGTGAGCGATTATGTCAAGGAGAAGAATCCTCAGGTAGACGCTACTGTGCATGAAGCCATCGAGGATGCCATAGCCGCTATCGAACGTATCCCCGAGCCTTTCGCCAAGAACGCTACCGGCGCGCTGAGCGAGGAGGCTATGCAGGCCGCCGGCGACACCCTTGTAGCCGCCCTTGAAGATGCCATGAATGTCATTACGGAGAGATGAGCTCGCGTCTCTTTTTCGCACTCAAATATCAGATATGAAAACAAACGCCATATTCACCGCGCTGTCGCTCGCTGCTATCGCAGCGGGCTTCGGCGCATGTTCAGATGATGTCATCAAAGATGAGCCCGCAGGCGGGGTCAAGGAGCTGCCGGAATGGTTTTATGCCGGCGGAGAGCTCGGCACGACCCTGCTGAGCACCTCCAACGCTTTCGAGCAGCCGGCTCCGGCCATTGAGCGCCAGGGACTGTACCAGTCGTTCAAGAATGGTGAGGCCCTTTTCGAGAAGCCCTTCATGACAAATCAGGAGGGGGTGAGAAGCGGCCTCGGACCGGTGTATATCCGCACCTCGTGCCTCCATTGCCATCCTAACTACGGCCACGGCACCCGTGTGCCCGAAGGGAGGTTCAACACTAATGAAATCGGCAACGGCTGCCTCCTGGTGGTGTATGACCCCGCTACGGAAGGGTATGTGTCATGGCTTGCCGGTATGCCTCAGAGCCACGCAGTGGCTCCCTTCAAGGCCCCGGTGGATGAATCTAAAATCAAGGTGCACTGGGCCAATGCCGTTGATGACTGGAACAACCGCTTCGATGACGGCGAGACCTACGAGCTGCAGTATCCCGAGGTCACTATGCCCGAGGATGCCATCTATGTGGTAGGGCAGGGCTACAAGCTCCCCGGCAGCTACACTGTCAAGTTAGAATCAACTATCGGAGTCTACGGCACGGGCCTTCTCGACGCTATCACTGAGGAGGACCTGCTGGCCCAGTACCGGCAGGAGGAGGCTGACGAATTCATGCAGAACGGGCTGAACCCTGCCTTTTACAGCAACGGCTCATGGACGGGCATGTACTCCAATTCCCTACAGGGCGACGGCACGGGATACGCCCGCCGCTACACCTACGCACTGTCGCGCGGCCCGCTGCAGGATGCGGCCGGCGCCAACGCCATCTGGAACATCACCAACGTCACCCGCTCCGACCGCCGCTATCACTATCTTGACGCAGCGGGCACCTACGCCCTCTATTCCTCCAAAGACCCTGAGGTGCAGGCCGGATTTAAGAAGTATATTGAGCGTATAGACCCCAAGAAGATGCATCCCTCATACTGGATAGGCACCCTTGAGGAGCGCATCTACGCCTATCTGACCGACAAGAACCTGGACGCTGAGATGACGGATGATGAGTATACGGATTTCATGGTGTGGCACCGCGGACTCGCCGTGCCGGCCGTGCGCGACATCGATGACCCGGATGTAATCCGGGGCCGCGAACTTTTTGCCGAAATCGGCTGCGACTACTGCCATCGTCCCTCCTGGACCACCGGACCCGACAATGTGGTGGATCCCAACAAGTTCTTCAAAGGCAATGAACTTCCGAGATTCCCTTATCAGAAGATATGGCCTTATACCGACATGGTGCAGCACAAGCTCCATATGGCCAACGATATCCGCGGGGGCTGGTGCCGCACTACTCCCCTCTGGGGCCGCGGTCTGCACCGCAAGGTGACCGGCAGCCCCACGGCTGACCGCCTGCATGACTGCCGCGCCCGCAATGCTATGGAGGCCATAATGTGGCACGGCTTTTCTCCGCGGAGCGATGCCCGCTACTCTGTGGAGAAATTCCGCGCGCTGCCGAAAAAGGACCGCGATGCGGTGATAAAGTTTGTCGACGCTATCTGACCGATGAAACATCAACCATTCACTATAATTCTTCACGTTGCCCTGGCCGTCATGCTGGCCGGGGCAATTATCACTCATTTCTCCGGGGTGCAGGGCACGCTCACACTCCGCGAGGGTGAGGAGGGGACAGAGCACTTTGAGAAGAGCTCGGGACCCGGCGACGGCCGCCTCCCGTTTGCAGTGGCCCTCGACCGGGTGGAGGTGGACTGCTATCCCGCTACATCTACCCCGATGGACTTCCGCAGCGTGCTGAAGATAAGGGGCCGGGAAGTGGTTGTGTCCATGAACCGCATAGGGGAGGTGGAAGGGTGGCGTTTCTACCAGTCAGGCATGGGGCCGGGAACCACTACGCTCTCCGTAAGCCATGACCCGGCAGGCATAGCGGTGACCTACACCGGATACATGCTGCTCGGCATCGGCATGATAGGGTTCTTCTTTCAGCGGGGCACTCCCTGGCGCTCCCTGCTGAGGAGAGCGAGGCGCATCGGGCTGCTCAGCATTGCGCCTGCGATGCTTGCCGTCGCTATGAGCACTCCCGCACGGGCCGAGGCAGCGGACATGCCGCTCCATGATGTGCCGCTCCGGGCGATGCAGAGGCCTCTGGCAGACAATATGGGGAAGGTGCTTGTGTATTGGAACGACCGCGTATGCCCTATGCAGACCATGGCGCGCGATGTCACCGCTACCCTGTATTCCGGTGAATCTTACAAGGGATATACGGCTGAGCAGGTGCTCTCAGGCTGGCTGTTTTATTTTGATGAGTGGAAACGCGATTATTTTGACGCGCATCCGGAACTGGAGTCCTTGTCCGGGAGCCGCTCTGACAAGGAGGGCCGCAAGAATATGGAACGCCTCGGATTGGTGGAATGGCTCGGCACGGGAGAGGCATTCAAAATCTATCCATACCGCGCGGCATCCGGCAGGATGGAATGGCTCTCGCTCACCGGGAGGCGCCCCTCGGGCATGGAGCTCGAGCAGTGGAAATTCATGCAGACCACCATGCCGGATATTAAGGAGCTTCTTCTCATGGGGCGGAACGTACTGGCTAACGAGCGTCTAAAAGAGCTTATGAAAGAGCAGAGGCATTATGGCGGTGATGCCGGGCTCCCCTCTGAGGCTAAAGTTGCGGCTGAGCGCGCATACAACGCCTATGTGCGACCGGGAGCAGCCGGAGGATTGGCTCTTATTCTCGGAATCGTGTTGATTTGGTTTTCAGTCAGCGGAGCTTCCGGGTGGTGGAATCTGCGGCTTGTGTTATCCTGCCTGGCTTTCGCGCTTGCCGGCTACGTGCTCATCGCAATGGCTGCGCTATGGTGGATCAGCGGACATGCGCCCTTGACCAACGGTCCGGAAACCATGATGTTTCTGGGTCTTGCTGCCCTGGCCGGTGGCTGTATCCTCAGGAATGGCTTACTGAGAGGGGGGCTACTGGCCGTTGCGGGGATGGCGCTCTTGGTTGCAGCAATGGGAGGGCGGACACCGCGCATCGGGGCTATGGCTCCGGTTCTGGGGAGTCCCTTGCTGTCGGTTCATGTCATGGTGGTGATGGTGGCTTACGCCCTTTTTCTGCTGATGGCCATATTGTCCGGGGTGGCACTGTGTTCGCGATCGGCCTCGCGTCCGGAGAGCCTCTGTGTAATAAACCGACTTCTGCTGACACCGGCCGTGTGCCTGTTAGGGGCCGGGATATTTATCGGTGCGGTGTGGGCCAACCAGTCCTGGGGACGTTATTGGGGGTGGGACCCGAAGGAGACTTGCGCATTGGTGATGTGGCTCGTGTACGCCCTTCCCGTGCATTGGGGCAGTCGCAGGTTCGCCTTCTTCCGGAGGCCTCGCGTGCTTCACACTTATCTGCTGCTTGCCGTATTGACCGTCATCTTCACCTATTTCGGCGCCAACTACCTGCTGGGGGGCCTGCACTCCTACGCCTGAGTCACCCTCTCTTCGAGATACCCGTTCAGACGGCGGGTCTTGGTGTCAAAGTTTGCGCCGATAAGGATAATCTGTTTACCGGCAGGGAGATGCTTGAGCCAGTACTTCTTTTCGTGAATCTGCCTCATCGCTTCGTCTGCTGATGAATCCACTTTGAATTCGAAGATGTAGACATAGCGCGGGGCCTCGACCGTAAGGTCAATGCGGCCGTCGGATGTGCGGTCTTCAATCCTCACGTACTGGCCCATGAGCATGAAGAGGATATAGGCGGCATTCTGGAAATGGGCCTCTGCCGAACCCTTCTCCGAGTAAGGGACACCGGCCAGCATGCTCTCCAAGAGCTTCATGAAAGTCTCAGTCTCCCCCGATGTGAGGGCATCTACAAAACGTTTTATCGAGAATGTCCCCGGCTGGCCGGACGGTTTGATGTAATAGGGCACAAGGAACGACATGAAGCCGTGGCGCACCTCAAGGTTTGGATAATCTAAGGTATATGTGCGGAACACCCGGTCATAATCCTTGATGGTGAGATAGCCGGTCTGATAGAGGGAGGGGATGGGGTCGGCGGACTGTATTCCTGCAGATTCCAGCGCGCTTGCCTCGATCTCGATGGGGGCAAGGTCGCGCAGCAGCCACTGCTCACGCTCTATGAGCCGGATGAGATGTGTGGGGGTGCCATTTTCAAACCAGTAGGGGCCCACGCGCATCTTTGCGAAGACACTCATCAGGGAGAAGGGATTATAGATGTCGGGAGAGACCTCGGAGAAATGATAGCCGTCATAGTTGAGGCGCAGCAGCTCGCGCGTCTCCTCACGGGTCTTTCCCTCCTTTTGTGCCAATTGCGAGATGCCGTCGGAGAAACAGGCATCGAGTTCTTCCGAGGTGATGCCGCAGATTCCGGCAAACTTTTCCTCAAAAGAAATATCACGGAGATTGTTGAGGTCGGAGAAAATCGAGACTTTGCTGAAGCGGGCCACCCCGGTGAGGAGAGCCAGCTCAATGTAATAGTCCATCGACTTTAGATTGCCGTAGAAAGCCTTCAGCAGAGAGCGGTAGCTGTCGCTCAACTCATCATCGTTAACTGCGTTAAGTAAAGGTTTGTCATACTCATCAATCAGTATCACGACTTTTCTGCCGGTTTTTTCAAAGGCATTGCGAATCACGTTTGAAAACCGTTCCTCTGGCCGACGGTCAGGCTTGGCACATTCATATTGTGCTTCCCAGCGTTCGAGATGGGCATTGAGCTCAGCCTCCAGTGCAGCCCTGTCCTTATATTCCCGGCTGTTCAAATCCAAATGCAGGACGGGGTGCGGCTCCCAGTCATCTGTAAGATAATCGAGGGCGAGACCTTTGAAAAGGTCGCGGCGCCCCTGGTAATAGGCTTCTATTGTAGACATCAGCAGACTTTTGCCGAAACGCCGCGGACGCGAAAGGAAATAATATTTTCCTTTTCTCAACAAATGTATGTATGCTGTCTTATCCACATAGAGATAGCCTCTCTGTATAATCTCAGGGAAACTTTGTATTCCTACCGGATATTTTATTTCTCTTGCTGCTTGATTCATGTTGCGAAGGTAACAAAAATATTGAGGTTGAACAATATTATGTCAATATTAGACATGAATTTGTTTAAACTTATATGCGAATTTGTAAAATTTAAAAATAAGTTTACCTATCTTCAGTTCATATTATATGACTATTCAGCAGATTTCTAAAGAATTTCAGGATGAGGCTGTGGCCTTGATACTGGATATACAGAATAAGGAAGCGAAAATCAACCTGTCAATTGATGAGCAGCCCGACCTTTTGGATATAAACCGGCATTACATGCAAAGGGGAGGAAACTTCTGGGTGGCTGTAGATGAGGATGGCCATGTGGCAGGCACCATCGCTGTCATGAAGATTGACGGCGACTGGTGCGTGCTCAAGAAATTTTTCGTGCGCGAGGATTGCCGCTCCAAAAAGGTGGGGCTTCAATTGTATCAAAGGCTTCTGGACTTTGTGAGGCAAGCAGGATTTTCCCATATCATCCTCGACACTCCTTCGGTGGCAACGAAATCCCATGCCTTTTACGAAAAAGCCGGGTTCCGCCGGGTCACCAAAGAGGAGATACCCGCTGCCTACCATTTCCCGGACCGTCACTCCTTGCTCTACCGCCTGGACCTTTGAACTAAGACCCCGTCTCATGAAATTTTCATGTTGCCGGGGTCTAAAGCTTGCAGCCTATGGGCTAATCATTCAGCTTTATTTCCTCTGATGAAGATGGTGCCCGGTTCTGTGAAAGTTATGGGCATAGTGAAGCCTATTCGATGTTTTCTCGGTGTGCAAAACATGACACGGAATTTTGGCAGAGCATTAACCAGCCTTAACGCTTCGGCATTGACAGCTTCGTTTTGGCTTGGTTTGACAAAAGCGGGGTCTGTGATAGTGCCGTCGGGCTGGACGTAGAACCTGACGACAACTCTCTCGCTCCCTTTGACTCCCTCAGGGACTTGGATATTGAATTCCAGCCATTCTTTGAGTTTGCCATTGCCGCCGGGAAATTCGCAAATCGGGTCGTAATTTATCCAAAGATCCTTTGTGGCTTCTTTTACATCTGCTTTCAGTTTTTCGAGGGTATCAGGCGAGACAGTTATGAAAACCGCGCGGTTTCCGTACTCATCGTTTTTGACTTCCATTTTCAAGATTGAGTCGGCATCGACCATCTGCGGGTTTGCCTCGGCAATCCATTCGTCATTGAAATAGTAAAACACCGGTCGGGTATCCTGTTCGGTCAATGGGAACCGGATTTCTCTGAATGTGCTGTCATTCCCGCAGCAGTTTTGCGCGAGCATCCAACATGTTTGGATAATAAATAAGGAAAATAACAGAATTTTCTTCATAGCTTGAAGTTTGGTGAATGTCGTGGAGGGGTAATCCCCTTCTCCGGGCAAATTTACAAAAAAATACGAGAAACTCAAATATGAATGCCTTAAAAAGAAGAGAATCATCTTGATATTTCCGAAATAATTTGTTAACTTTGCCGAAGAACCACTTGACTATGGCACTGCAAGATATGAAAGAGATACAAAATCCGCTTGACAAGGAGTTTATCAGGCTGCTGACTGATTTCGGCTTCAAGCGGGTCTTCGGCTCCAAAGAACGCAAGAATATCCTGAAACGTTTCCTCAACGCTTTGTTCGAGGGGCGGATGAGAATTACCGAGCTTGAGTTTCATGACAAGGAGATTATCCCGGAGCATATAGACGGAAAGAAGGTGGTTTTCGACATATACTGCACCACCGACAAGGGCAAGCACTTCATCATCGAGATGCAGCAGGAGGAGGTGGAGAACTTCTCTGAGCGGATACTGTTTTATGTATGCAGGGGCATAGTCAACCAGGGCAAGCGGGGTATAGAGTATGAGATAGCGCCGGTGTACTGTGTGGCCCTGACGAACTTCTACATGCCGGGTCAGGAGAGGCGCTTGGTCAACGAGATTGCCTTGATGGAGCGCAAGAGCCACAGGCCCTATACCGACAAGCTGAACCTGATTTTCATAGCGCTACCGGGGGTCCCGAAAGAGTGGGATGAATGTAAAACGGAGTTGCAAAGGCTCCTATATTTGATAAAGAATATGGAAAATCTGTCGAAAGAATCGAAGCCTTACAAGAGTGGGGAGTATGATGACCTGTTCACCGCCTCGGCAACGGGCAACCTGAGCAAGGAGGAGTCGGTAGCCTATTCCATGTCTTATTTTCAAGCTTTGGAACGGGAGAGCGCCATCCGGTTTGCCGAGAAGAAGGCTGCGGAGGCGGCTGAGAAACGGGGGTGGAAGCTTGGCGAGGAGCGTGGCTTGAAGCTTGGCGAGGAGCGTGGCTTGAAGCTTGGCGAGGAGCGCGGCCTGAAACTCGGCGAGGAGCGCGGCCTGAAACTCGGCGAGGAGCGTGGCCTGAAGCTCGGCGAGGAAAACACTCTACGCAAGAATGTCAGCAATCTCCGTGCATACGGCTTGGACGATGCGACCATTTCCGAGATGCTGCAATACCCCTTGGACTATATCCGGACGCTATAAATCCCCGGGTAATAAAAAATTTAGTCGCAGGGTTTTTAAAATAGTAAATTCCGGCAGTATTTCATAGATGGCTCAATTCAACGATTTTCTATCACGCTTGGATTTGGAAGTCATTCGGCAGTATTGCCTGGACCACGGGGAATGTGTCAGGTATGCAAAGGGGGAATACTTTGCAGAAACCGGATACTTGGGAAAATATGTCGGCTTCGTGAAATCGGGCTATTTCAAGTATTGCACATTGACCACAAAAGGAGATTATGCGGTCACCGGCTTTACTTTCCCTGATGAATGCATCATGGACTTCACTCAGTCCTTCGTTTTCAGCAAGCCGTCTAAAATCTCAATCATAGCCGGTAATGACGCAGAGGTATTGCAAGTCCGGTTGCACTCGCTCCGTGAGCATATCCTTCTGCATCATCCCTCGCTTCTGCAGAATATGTGTGCCATTATTCTCGAGGAGGCATACCGGCGTTATCTGAATCTTTACCGCAGCTCTCCGACAGAGCGTTATCTGGAACTTACCAAAAAGTATCCTCAGGTGCTGGAGTGCGTGACTATGCGCGACATCGCCTCCTACCTGCTTGTCACACCCGTTTATCTTAGCCGAATCAGGAAAAATCTGGGCAGATAACACCCGGCATAAACTTTGTTTAACGCCGGCTCGGAATTTCATGGTTAACTTTGCTTCATGAATAATAATATAAGCATGAAGCAGAACATACTTTCCTCGTGTGCAGCCATTCTTGCGCTCGTGTGTCCGGCAATGGCCATGGCCGATTTTCCTATGCCCCCGGCATTGACGGGACCTGACGGAATCATAGCAGGTCATGAATATGTAGACCTCGGCCTTCCCAGCGGCACCCTGTGGGCCATATGTAACCTCGGGGCATCCTCCCCTTATGAGGCAGGCGATTTTTATGCCTGGGGCGAAGTCGAACCGCGCAGCCGCTTTACCTGGGATGACTATCCCTTTACCATAGGAATTTTCCGGAATCCCGCTACGGGGGTGAGCTGGTACGAGTTGGAAGATATAGGAGATAATATCTGTGGAACAGAGTACGACGCAGCCCGGCATCAGTGGGGGAACGCCTGGCGTCTGCCGAACCGTGAAGAGCTCTATGAACTGCGAATGCATTGCTGGAATAAATGGACCACTGAAAACGGCATAAATGGAATCAGGGTTTATGGCCCTAATGCACACAGCATATTTCTGCCTGCCGGCGGAGAGCTGTTTTATGACTATCCTGACATGGCAGGGATTTGGGGTTACTGCTGGTCGGGCGTGGCCAACACTGAGGAAACTGATTTTGATGGCACGCCAATTACTCCGGGTAATTGCGCGTATGCTATTCAGATAGATTCCGGAGGTCTCCAGAACAACGACAGGTGCGCCAAAGCCGGTGGCAACAACGTGCGTCCTGTAATCAACCGCAAGGAGGCAGGCATGGACTACGCAGTCACTGCGGCCCCCGCCCTCCTCATAAGGTATTGCGATGGTGTTATGCACGTCACCGGGGGAGGAGCGGATGGAGCGATTACGGTATATGATGCTTCCGGAAGGAAGGTGGCCGGTGGGCCTGTGGAGAATGGGACGTTCAGTATTTCAGAATTATCACAAGGCGTATATATAGTTTCATACTCCGACAGGAATAATCAGTCGGTCATCCGGAAGATTATTGTTCCATAGGCTACAGTATGCAAGATTTGTCAGGCGGTTGCTCGCCGGCTGCCCGGTCAGACCTCTTAACCATAAAAATCTATGAATTGGAGGTCTAAGTCATAAACTTAAAGTATAATAAAGATGTCGGTGAAGGTTGGAGGCGCCCGGCGAGCAACGGCTTGATGGATTTTTATGGGGGATTTTGAGGGGGAGGGGTCGGATATATGAAAAATTAGTTGTAATTTTGCCTCGCAGACCGTTCCGCAGAGGCCCCGGTCCGGGGTCAGAGGGACGGGATGCAGCATTTTAATGAAAAAAAGCGCTATCAGCGCTTGATTCTTGACAACCTGGAACTTCGCAACTTCTAATACATAGTCAAGAGTCGGGCAACGGTAGACGCCCGTGGATATGATCTGTCGTGTCCGAGGCTCCGCGCGTACCCCGCGCACGAGCCTTTGGCGGCGCGTTTCATATAGCGTGTGGGCTTCTGCGTTGTTCGTTTCTTACTATGTAGGGCAATGCGAAGGCCTCAGGTTGTGAGAAACGGGCAAAGGTACGGACTCACCGCTTTTTTTATACCCACATCCATAACCCCAAGTGCCGTGAAGTGAGCCGGACGGTAACATAACGATGACCGCTGACTCATGAAAAAATCCATCAGCTGTTTCCTGCTTTTAGCCGTGGCTCTCTGCTACTGCCTCCCCGTGTCCGGCTCCTCCGGAAAGGTCGGCAAAAACATATCATGGGAGCTTACCGACGGCATCCTCACCTTCACCGGATCCGGCCCTATGAAAAACTTCTCCAAAGAGCGCCCTTATCATGAGGCCCTCGTGACAAAGGTTGTGGTGGGCGACGGCATCACCTCCGTAGGGGCCAACATGTGCAGCGGCGCCAAGAATCTTGTCACCGTGGATCTTCCCTCGTCTCTCGTTGAGATAGGTCCCTCGGCCTTCGAGGGTTGCCGGTCGCTGACCGACATCCATATCCCGTATGGCGCTGAGATGATTGGCGACCAGGCTTTCCAGGGGTGCAACGCCCTGATACAGGTGGAGCTGCCGGTGAGCATGAAGAGCATTGGCGCGGAGGCTTTCGCCGACTGCCAGCACATCACGTATGCCAAGCTCTCGCAGTCGCTCGATGAAATAGGACGCGACGCCTTCAAGGACTGTCCTGCGCTCGTTGACCTCTCCGACCTCCCTTCTTACGTCACCACCACCTCTTTCATCCGGTTCGGATTCAACCGCGCGGCTGTGAAAAAATACTGGGACAAGAAGGAGGCAATCGCCGCCCGCTTCGGCGCATCGCAGGATAACACATCCACCGCAGCCGTCTCCAACGGCCCGGCGGACGTGGACACCGACATACCCTTCACCGGCTTGCAGAACCCCAACACATTCGCGGTCATCATTGCTAATGAGAATTACGGCAAGCTCTCAAATGTGCCATACGCGCTCAACGATGGCAACATGTTCGCGCAGTACTGCCACCGCACCCTTGGCATACCCGAGCAGAACATCCTGCAATATAACGATGCCACCTACGGAGCCATCCGCGAGGCCCTCAGCGACCTGCATCTCATCAACCAGGTGGTGGGAGGCAACATGCGAGTCATCTTCTATTATGCCGGGCATGGCGCGCCGGATGATGCCACGCTCGAGCCTTATCTCATCCCGGTGGATGCAGCGCGCGTCAACAAGGATGTCTGCATACCTCTCTCATCGGTTTACGGAGAATTAGCCTCGATGAATCTGCGCTCGGCCACGCTGTTTCTCGACGCCTGTTTTTCAGGAGCGACACGCGACGGCGCTATGATAGCTGAAGTGCGCGGCATAGCGCGCGTGCCCAAACAGCAGCAGCTCCGCGGCCCGATTGCCGTTTTCAGCGCCACCACTCAGGAGCAGGCTGCGCTGCCCTACAACGAGAAGGGGCATGGCATGTTCACCTACTGGCTTCTGAAACGTCTGCAGGAAACCAAAGGGGAGGCGTCGCTTCTCGACCTGCGCGACTACGTGTCGGAGAATGTGGCCCGCAGTTCATCGATAGTCAACCGCAAAGAGCAGACACCCACAGTGAGCTTCTCTTCGGACGTGGCCAACATCTGGGATACCTGGAAACTCAATAACTGAACAACGGCATGAAACGGATATTGCTTTTAATTGCGGGCGTGGTCGTGGCCTTGGGGGCTGTGGCGCAGAACGCCAACCGCAGCGGGTTTGTCGTCGAGGCCGGTGTGGGAGGGTTTGTGGGGAAGACCCCGCGAACCAGTGTGACGGCAACGAATGACCATAAGATAATAGTGACATTTGCCAACGGCTGCGCTCTTGACCTCGCGGTGGCTTACCGTCTGCGCTTGAGTACGCACTGGGCCTACGAATGGCGACTTGGACTTGAAGCTGCCGCGAACCACTTCAACCCCTTCTTCAACCCCAAGATTTTCCCCGTAGGCTTCCGCTACACCAGCAAGGAGGTCTACCGCAACAACAGCATCTACGCCTCCCTCAACCTCGGCATCTCCAGTTGGCCTAGAGGTACTTACCCAACAGAATATCCGTATGGAGGTAAGGAGTTGGAACCAGGGGAGCATAAAAATTTTGGAGCGAGCATGGCTGATTTCGGAGATATCATAAAAGGAGTTTACGGAGTTGTCTATTCCGTGGGGTTAGGTGTAAACATCACTCCAAAATTGTGGGTGGGGGTAACATGGGACGCACAGTTCAATTTTACTACCTATCACTCATTGTATCGGGAGAGAGAATTTGAGCATTTATATTGGGGCAGTATAGGGGCTCGCGTAGGTTACAGATTCTGATATCAAAATTCGTAAACATAATGAAGATTTTAAAATACAGCCTTCTTTGGGTACTTTGTGCTGTCCTTTGGAGTTGTGAGGATGATTCTTCTGTCACGTACAATTATGACTTCTCCGGTATAGTGGCTTCGGCAGTCGATTCTGGAAATGGCTACTATGATTTCCAGGTGATTATTCCGGCTTCAAACCGGGATTGCTTTGGTATGTTAAGTATTGGTACTCCTTATAGTTTAAAGACCGTGGATGTGAACTTGGTGTCCGGGAATGTTACCGATCACACAGGGGTGCTGCTTTATGATAAGCCCAAAATAGAAAATCTTCCTAATGGCTCCTTATCTGTTACATGCCATATCAAATATGACGGTGGGACGATTCGATTGTATTACAATGCCGGAACTTGTGTCAATGAATCTTTTATTGTATTTCCTCCTGATGATGCGGGTGGATACTGGGGCTCTGAGGATAGGTGCTTACGTTGGAGTTTCAAGTGGTAGAGTCATTTCTAAATGGTATGTACAGGAAGTGGCCAATGAGACGAGAGTGGTTTCGCAGTGCATTAACTGCGGCAGTGCTGCTCTGCTGCGGCGGCGCGTATGCCGAGAAGCTGCGGGAGGTGGAGGGGTGGTATGTCTATTATCTGCCGAGGAACGTGTCGCGCGACAGGGGGGAGCAGATTGCTCTTGAGCGGGCTATGATAAATGCTGTGGCTGAGGAGTTCGGCACACTGCTCTCTGAACATGCACGCATGGATTCCCGGTTGTCCGACAAGGGGGAAACTGCCGACTACTGGTCGCTCGCAACAGCCGCGACCCGTGGGGAATGGGTGGAGACAATAGGACAGCCGGAGTTCACCTGCGCGATGGAGGGTGACGACATTGTCATCACCTGCCGCGTCAAGGGCCGCGCGCGGCAGGCTGCGAGCGGCAAGGCCGATGTCAAAGTAACACTGCTGCGCAATGATGCCATGACGGAAGACAACACTTTCGCCAACGGCGACCGCATACTGATGAAGTTCACCTCAGCCGCAGACGGCTATCTGACCGTCTTCCTTGAGGATGAAGAGGGGATGGTGTACCGGCTGCTCCCGTTCTATTCAGAGCGGGCCGGAAGCCGTGAAGTGGAAGGGGGAAGGGAGTATCTCTTCTTCTCCTCGACGGCCGGGGAGGCGGAGCAGTACCGCATGACGGCCTCGCGTCCGGCGGAGCGTAACATACTCTATGTAGTGTTTTCGCCCAACGAATACATCAAACCCATCGACAGCAGAAGCAGCGACGAAACGGGCCTGCGCGAGCTGCCCTCAGCCGACTTCCACCGCTGGCTCGACGCCCGCCGCGCCGCCGACCCGGCCATGCAGGTCGCCTTGCGCCCCCTCACCGTCACAGCCGAATAACCTCTATCGCAGAAAAATAATAAGACCCCGTCTCATAAAATTATGAAACGGGGTCTAAAAATAGATGCCTCTTCTTGATAATTTTGGAATATTTCATTAACTTTGCCGGAGAACCACTTGACTATGGCACTGCAAGATATGAAAGAGATACAAAATCCGCTTGA
>CAZWVY010000039.1:0-26314 GCA_964637105.1 uncultured Sangeribacter sp.
GGGTGTCAGCTGGGAGCAGGCAAACGCCTTCGCCAACTGGCGCACCGACTACCTGCGCCGCTCACTGGGCCGCGAAGGTGTCTTCATCGAGCCCTACCGCCTCCCGACCGAGGCCGAATGGGAATATGCCGCACGTGCCGGCAACTCCGAGAGCTCCTATCCCTGGGACGAGGTGCTCCCGATGGACGAACGAGGCTGTTTCTACGCCAACTTCAAACCTATGGAGGGTGACTTTGTGCGCGACGGACACGTCATCACCTCGCCCGTAGGCACGTTCAAGCCCAACGACTTCGGACTCTACGACATGGCCGGCAACGTCTCGGAATGGACCTCGACGGCATACACCGAGAGCGTCGGCAAGCTCACCTCCGACCTCAACCCGGAATACCGCTATGACGCGGCTGTCGAAGACCCGTACAAGATGAAGCGCAAGATTGTGCGTGGCGGCTCGTGGAAAGACGTCGCCCACAATCTGAGAAGCGACCTGCGCATGTGGGAGTATCAGAACGAGCAACGTTCTTATATCGGTTTCCGCTGCGTGCGCTCGCAGATAGGATTCGCCAAAGGAACCCAAAAGAGAAAGAAATAACTGATATGGTCAAGATAAGAAAATACGCCAACGGCATAGAACGTTTCCTTCACGGACAGAAGGGTCAGCGTTTCTTCAATTTCGCATATTCGATCGGTGCCGCGATCGTCATCTGGGGTGCGCTGTTCAAGATCCTGCACCTTCCGGGAGGCGCAACGCTTCTGTGTATCGGCATGGGCACCGAGATCGCGATGTTCATCCTGACAGCCTTCGACCGTCCGCCGAAGGAGTATGCCTGGGAGGAGGTCTTCCCCGTTCTGGACTCTCACAATCCCGAGGACCGGCCTGATATGGCCGGCGGAGGCGGCGGAGGCGGCACAGTCTTCATCAACGGCCAGCCGGTAGCCACGTCGGGCAACCCCGAGGAATACTACGGTGACGCTGAAGGTGACGGCGAAAACGGCGAAGGCACCTCCGGAGGGGGAGCACGCGGCGGCTCGTTCGGCGGATACTCCGGTGGAGTCGTCGGCGGAGTTCCTGGTGGCGTTGTCGGCGGAGTAGTCGGCGGCGTCCCGGGTGGAGTAGTCGGCGGCGTAGTGGGAGGATACCCAGGCGGTGTTGTCGGCGGTGTTCCGCCCGAAGGCGTCGAAGCTGTCGAAGGGGGTACAGAAGGTGCCGTCGGCGGATATGTCGGAGGTGGCGGCTACGTCGGTGGCGGCGTAATCGGCGCGTACGGCGGCGGTCAGATGCCCGCTGTCATCAACGGCGCTGCCGAACTCGGCCTCTCCGAAGAAGAAGCAGGCTCGCTCAGGGAGAGCATCTCCAAACTCGCATCCGCATCAGAGCAGATTGCGCTCATCGCCGACCTGGCAGACGTTACCCGTACGTATGTGGAAAGCATGGGTGGCATCGCCGAACAGATGACAAACCTCCAGAAGACGACCGCCTCGCTCAACGAGGTCAGCTCCGTGCTTCTCGACTCCTACCGCTCCATCACCGATCACTCTGAGACCATCACGGCCTCGTCTGCCGGATATGTAGACCGTCTCGAGGACCTCAACCGCAACATCGGCGGCCTCAACACCATCTATGAGATTCAGCTTAAGAGCATCTCCTCGCAGCTCGAGAGCATCGACCGCGTCAACCGCGGCCTGAAGGATATCCGCGACATGTATGAGAAGTCCGCAGCCGAGAGCTCGCGCTACTGCGAGGAGACCGAGAAGATGGCCCGCTACATGAAGCAGCTCAATTCGGTCTATGAGAAAATGATCACGGCCATGACCATCAATATGTACAACCCCATGATGGGAGGCCAGGCCCCGGCCAACCCCTTCGCCCCCTCCAATGAGGGCGAGGGCGAGAAGGCCTGAGGCAGCCGCCCCCAGTCACACCATAGCTAACACGAAATGGCAGGAGGAAATAATGTAGCGAAAATGTCGCCCCGCCAGAGGATGATCAATCTCATGTATATCGTCCTCACCGCGATGCTGGCCCTGAATGTGTCGAGCGATGTGCTCAACGGATTCAGCCAGGTCCACGACTCCCTTTCGCGCACCAACGACAACCTCACCCTGCGCAGCGAGCTGCAGTTCCGCTACCTCAGCGAACTCTACGGGCAGAACCCCGCCAAGGCAGGCCCATGGTATGAAAAGGGCAAGACGCTCCACTCCCGGACCAACGCCCTCTACGCCACAATCGACTCCATCAAGACCGTCATAGCCAAGGAGGCCGACGGAGCCGGAGGCGACTACAACAATATCGTCAACCTCGACAATCTCGAGGCCGCCTCAGTGACCATGCTCAACCCGGCCACAGAGAACGGCCGCCGGCTGCGCGAGCGTATCGACCTCTTCCGCGCCTACGTCACGGAGCTCATACCCGATTCGGCTAAAAAGGCCATGGTGGAGCGGATGCTCTCAACTAAGGTGGCCAACAAGCCGGGCACCGTAGGGCCCACCACCTGGGAGGAGAAGATGTTTGACAACATGCCCGCCGTGGCTGCCGTCACGCTGCTCACCAAGCTGCAGAACGACCTGCGCCAGGCCGAGTCCGAGGCAATGGCGGGGCTCATCACCAATGTCGACATCGGCGATGTCAGGGTCAACGAGCTCAACGCATACGTCATCCCCAATTCCAACATGATCATGCGCGGAGGCAAATACTCTGCCAATATCGTGCTGGCGGCTATCGACACCACTCAGCGCCCGACGGTCTACGTCAACGGCTCGAAGCTCAACAATTCGCGCGGCCTCTATGAGTTCGTGGCCGGCCAGACCGGCACGCACGAGTATTCCGGATTTATCGAGGTGGCCCGCGGCGACGGCACCATCGACCGCCGCCCCTTCAAATCGGCCTATACCGTCATAGAGCCTATGGCCACCATCTCGGCCACGATGATGAATGTGCTCTATGCCGGCATCGACAACCCCATCAGCATAAGCGTGCCGGGCGTGCCCATGAACGCCATCAGCGCCACGATGACCAACGGCACCCTCACCCGCTCGGGCGACCACTGGGTGGCGCGCGCCACAGCCGTCGGCACGGAGGCCGTCATCTCGGTGTCTGCCCAGATGGAGGGGGGAACGCAGCAGATGGGCTCGATGACCTTCCGCGTGCGCAAGCTCCCCGATCCGCTCCCCTACATCCCCATCAAGGATGGCTCGGGCAACACCATCCACTACAAAGGCACTCCCAAACGCATCTCCAAGGCTGCCCTTATGGCTGCCGAGGGCCTCGGGGCGGCCATTGACGATGACATACTGAATGTGAGCTACACCGTGCTGTCGTTCACGACCACCTTCTTCGACTCCATGGGCAACGCCATACCCGAGGTGAGCAACGGAGCTTCCTTCTCGGCCCGCCAGAAGGAGCAGTTCAAGCGCATGAAGCCCGGAAAGACCTTCTTCATCTCAAACGTGAAGGCCAAAGGCCCTGACGGCATCACCCGCGACATCCCCGCTATGGAGGTCGCACTCAATTAAAGACTCCTCCCATTATCCAAGATACAGAGCAATGAAAAAACACCGCATAATCCTTCCCTTGCTGCTGCTCGGGGCCGCCGGCCTCGGGGCGGTGGCTCAGGTGGAAAACGCCGGAGGCGTGCGCCGCCGCGCACCCAAAGAGCGCCATTCACAGGAAGCCTCCGGCCCCCAGGTGACTGACCGCATGCAGGGCTTCTTCGAAACCAAGGAGCCGCATGACGCCGACCTGGCGTACATGCGCCAGATATACCGCCAGATCGACCTCACCAAGGATGCCAACACCCCTCTTTATTTCCCCGAGGATGTGGTCGACGGCCAGGAGAACCTCTTCCGCATCATCCTGCGCCTTGTGGTCGACGGCAAAATTCCGGCATACGAGTACCTTGACGGCCGCGAGGTCTTCACCGACCAGTACCGCATCAAAGTCGGCGACATGCTGGAGCGCTTCGACATCTACGGCACTCAGCAGGGCGACCGCTACGTGGTCGAGGAGGCCGATGTGCCCACCGGACAGGTGATGAACTACTATATCGTGGAGAAATGGGAGTTTGACCGCCGCACCAACCAGATGAAGACCCGCGTGGAGGCCATCTGCCCCGTGCTCAACCGCTCGGGCGATTTCGGCGGCGAGGCGCGCTACCCCATGTTCTGGGTGAAGTTTGACGCTCTCCGCCCCTACCTGGCCCAGCAGTATGTCTTCCTGACCGACGACAACAATCTCGCGCAGTACAGCCTGGATGACTACTTCAACCTCGGCATGTATGACGGCGAGATATACAAGACGCGCAACCTGCGCAACCTCTCCATGGCCCAGATGTATCCCGATGAGGATGACATGAAGCGCGCCCAGGACAGCATCGACACGCGCCTGCGCGAGTTCGGCAAGAATCTCTGGGTGCCCTCACGCGAGGAGTTCCTGGCCCAGAAAGAGAGGGAGAAGGAGCTGGCCGAGGCTGCGGCAGCCGGCGACACCATCCCTGACCGCACCGTGGTCGACTCGCAGGATGCATCCGAAGAGAAGGCCCCCTCCGTAAGGCGCTCGAGCCGTGCCAAGGAGAAGAAAAAGAGCACGCCCAAGGTGAAACGCGCCAAGGCCTCATCCTCCTCGTCATCGCAAGGCAACAGCAGCGCCACCAAGTCTGTGCGCCGCCGCAAACGCTGACACCCCCGCACTGAGGCAGCCGCTCCTCCGCGCCGCCCCTACCGTCCCACACACCGTCCCCTCCGTCTGCCCCAAAGGCGTACTGAGGGGATTGCTTTTTCACTTCAGGAAGGGTCTCGCTATTGTATATGCGCCCCGCAGCCCCTTGGCGGTATGCAGGTATGCCCACCGGAGCGCGAGACGCTGTATGCCGTTGAGCAGTGGACTTGACAGGGCTTTCTCTAAGAGTCTGCGTCCAAGGTCCGGATCGCCCTCGCGGCGGTAATGGGCCGCCAATATGACCCGGCGGTAGGCAATGACGCGGCGCAGACGGTCGCGGTCAGGGCGAGGCGAGTCAGCCAGCCGGGCATCGGCGATGTCGAGCACACGCTCCCATTTTCCGGCTTTTGAAGAGAAATCTGTCCCTGTTATGGAGTCAGACTGGCTGTGCACCTCCGCGAGCACCCGGTCTGTCACCAGGGCGCGCGGATGGGCAAGGAGAATGCGTATGCCTAATTCCCAGTCATCCCATTCCATCATGTCCGGAAGCCATCCCCCGGCTCCGCGGAATACTCCGGCGCGCGCCGCATAGCTCTGCGTGCTCAGATAGCTGTGGACTATGTGCATGTCTATGGGCATCCCTTCCTCCACCCTGCGGCTCTCCGACACCTTTCCGTCAAGGGCCACTCTGCGCAGTCGCCACACGAATATGTCACACTCCGGAGCGTCTCTGAAGGCCTCCATTATCGTCCGCAGCATTCCCGGGAGCATGACATCATCAGAGTCAAAAAAGGATACCACATCCTCATCGCGCTCCCCCGGCACATGGCCGAAAGCGGTCTCGAACCCTTTCATGCGGGCGGCCGAGGCTCCGCGCAGAGGCTGGCTGACCACCGTCACCTCAAAATCGGATGCCCGGTGCGTGCCCCCCCACTCCTCGGCCACGCCCCGGCTCCCGTCCTCCGACGCGTTATCGACCACTATGACACGCACAGGACGGTAGTCCTGCGCGGCAATGCTGTCAAGACAGCGCGCGAGCAGCTTCTCGCGGTTGTAGACAGGGATGATGACCGTAATAGGGCTCATAAATCTGATTCAGGCAACTACCTACATGCAAATTTAATAATTACCGACAGCAAAGTTACCCAAAATATCTGGATTCCAGTGCATACCTCGCTATAAATTCGTAACTTTGCAATATGAAAGTAGCAAAATTAACATCTACACTTAACAGATTGACTGCTCTACCTAAGGAAACTGAATGGGTAGAGTTCAAGCATAATTTTCACTCTCCCGAAGAAATCGGAGAGCGAATTTCTGCTCTGGCAAATAGCGCTGCGCTGTTGAACGAGCCATTTGGTTATTTAGTTTTCGGAGTGGAGGATAATACTCATCAAGTGATAGGCACTACTTTCAAAGCAAAGCAACACAAGAAAGGCGGAGAGGAGCTTGAAATGTGGTTGTTAAATCGACTCAATCCGAGGATTGATATAGAGTGCTATGAATTTGAGGCAGATGGCAAGCACATTTCAATCTACAAAATCCCCTCAGCTATGGATAGACCAGTAACCTTTCTTAATGCCGCATATGTACGGGTCGGGTCGTTGACGAAGAAATTACTCAACTATCCTGAAAAAGAGAAGAAGTTGTGGAGACTCCACAGTGAACGACCCGTAGACAAATCAATAGCTAAAGTTTGTTCTGATGTCAATGAGGTTGTTAGCCTTCTGAGTGCTGAAGCCTATTTTGACCGTCTCGGTCTCCCCATGCCACAAAATAGTGAAGGCATTATTAACAGGTTTATTTCCGAACACTTCGTGAAGGTAATAAATGAAGAATATTGCATAACTGAACTAGGTGCAATATTATTGGCTAAGAACCTGCGAGATTTTGAGAATCTTTATCGTAAGGCAGTCAGAGTGATTGTTTACCGTGGTAAAAATAAAGTGGAAACGATACGCGAGCAGATTTTCGAGCAGGGCTATGCCGTGTGCTTTGTGAATTTGCTTGATTGGGTTAATGGACAACTGCCTTCAAATGAAGAAATCGGACGTGCATTGCGTAAAGATGTAAGAATGTACCCCGAACGAGCCATAAGGGAAATTACCGCCAACATGATAATCCACCAGGATTTTTCACAACTTGGTTTTCCCATGATAGAGATTTACTCAGACCGGGTAGAAATCTCTTCTCCAGGACAACCTCTGATTAGTACCGACCGCTTCATTGACGAATACCAATCGCGCAATGAAGAGCTTGCCGACATCATGCGTAGAATGGGATATTGCGAAGAGAAAGGAAGTGGAATGGACAAGGCTCTCGCCTCTATCGAGGAATATCAGTTACCTGCAATCAAATATCGGGTTTCTGATATTCGTACTACGATAATACTATCGGAATATAAAACTTGGGGAGATACAACTAAAGAAGAACGGATACAAGCCTGTTATCAACACGCGTGTTTGAAATATTTGTCAAACGAAATGTTGACAAATAAATCGTTTCGTGAACGCATGGGTGTGCCCGAAAAGAATTACACTGCTATCTCCGGGGTGATAAAGGAAACACTTCAACGAGGATTGATTAAGGTTGGCACTCCAGAAGGAACGAACCGGAGGGATATTGCTTATATCCCTGCATGGGGGTAAGTTCATGTCATTTCATGTCAAAAATTAACGGTTAGGGGTGGCCACAAATAACGTAGTCGCGCCTAACTATGTACAGTGTTAGCGACTTATAAATATATTTTTCATGTATTGGTCATGTCAAAGGACTCCGCTCGTGCTGAGCGAGAAGGAGTCACGGCATGATTTAGCCATTCTGTGCAGAATGACAAAATTATCAGACCCCGTTTCATAAATTTATGAAACGGGGTCTGATAATTTTGTCCGGGAAGAGACCTTACAGTTCTATCATGCGCTCTATGGCCGCCGGGCCATAGAACACTACCATGCGGTACTGGCCGTGCTTCATGTCTGCGATGTTGATGCTCATCGGCGACACATAGTTAACGGCCTTCACTACCTTCTTGCCTTTCTTGTCATAGAAGATCACGCGCGCCGGACTCTGGTCGGGGAGCGTCAGACGCATTGAGCTGCGGTCTTGCGCGAAAGTCACGCGCATGCTCTCCAGGGCCTTTGTATGGTTGACGTGCATGCTGTAGTCAGCCGTCGGCACGTAGCGCATATCCACGCGCAGGGTGTTGCCCTTCACGTTGGTCGGACGCACGAACACCGTGTGGCGCGATTCAGGCTCGCACTGCGACAGGTCTACAGTCAGATTCATGGCCTGCAGATGATTATGGAAGTCCAGGGCCATGTTGCGCATGGTGAAGGCTATTTCCACGGGAGCCGCGTCGGCTGACTCCAGCTTCATCATATAGCCCTTGAGCCCCTCCACATGCGGCAGCGAGGGAGCCGCCCATGGGTCGGCCTCAGGATCGGCGGCACGCGCCTGCGCGTCGTAGGCGCGCAGCAGATATGTGCCTGCGGTCCCCTCCTCAGTGGCGTAAGAGAAGCCCTTGGCGCCGAGGTCGCTGACCGCGCTTAAATCCAGGTCAGCGGGGAAGGCTATGCTTGTCCATTCGCCGGGCACAAAGGTGTAGCGCAGCGTCATCTTGTCGACATGCACCACTCCCTCCTTCACAACGGCCTGGCCGCAGGAGGTCGCATCTCCGAAGATCACCATATCGCCTATGTGCGCGCCCGGCTCCAGCTCGGCCACTTCCCCTTTCCTGATGATAAGGCTGGGGTTAAGATAGTAAGTCGATACGAAGGCCGGCGCCGGCAGATTGTACTTGTCACCGGGCGAGTATGCCTCAATGACAATCTGGCTCTCCACTTCGGGGAGCTTTCTCACTGAGAGGATAGTGTCATTGACAATGGCAGCATACTCCTCGCCTGACTTTATGGTATAGAACAGAGGCAGCCCGGCTGAAGTGCGGGCCCGCAGGGGCTCATCAAAGGGTCGGAAATTAGAGATGTGATGCTCGGGCTCCATGAGGATTTCCTGAGCCTCCTTTCCGGTAGCATCCTTGTAATAGAGGCGGGGGGAGCCGACGGCGCCCACGCCGAAGAAACCGCCGCTGCAGGTCACCTTCACAGTTTTGCCCTTCTCGGCGGCACGCAGCGGGAAGTCCCATGAGCGGGTATCGGAGAAGCCGATAGAGCCGGTGTTGAGATATGCCGTAGACACGCCGTTAAACAGGGCGAACGACAGATTGCCCGGTATGCTGTTGTTCTCATTCTGGTGGCCGCTGACATCGGCGGCGAAGCGGCTGAACAGCGACAGGTCTATGACAGCCGCCTTGGTCTCCATGGCGCTCCCCACGGGGAGCGAGGCTGCTGATTGGTATGCTCCCTTGCCGAGGGTATAGCCATTTTTCTCATTGAAAGAGGCGTTGCCGTATGTGCCCTTTGACAGATTCACATCGCTTGCCTTGAGATAGTAGACCTCCTCGCGCCCCTCCATGACCGGGCCGTTGACCACCGGGTCTCCGGCGAAATTATACGAGATCGAATAGATGGGCGTCGCGGTGTCCAGGTTGCCCAGAGGCAATGCATACACATTCTTAACGTGAGTGGCGTAATTCGGCAGGGTGCTCGAGTCGAAAGCGATCGTGCGGGCTACGCTTCTCACGCGGTGGTCGCCGTAGATTTTGACTGTCAGCGACTCTAAGGTCTTGCGGTCAGTGTCGGCATAGACATACATCATCTTCTGCCCGCCCTCGTCACGGATGTCGAGGTAGTCTACCGTCGGGCCGAACTTGAAGCTCCATGTCTGCGTGGAGGATGCCGGGCCGAAATTGTCATCACCGAAAGTGAAGGCCTCGACCACGACCTCGCCGGTCTTGTCGCGCATCGGGCGCAGGACATTGCCGTCGAGCTCGGCGACATCCGCTCCCTGCAGAATGGCGTAATACACCGGGGTATTGCCCGTGGCGTATGCGCTGAGCTCTATGTCGGGGTCATCGGGGAGGATTTTGCCCCCTTGGGTCTCAAACACGATGCTCTGCGCGGTTTTCGCATTTGCCGGCACGGGATAGTACAGGCGCAAGGCGCCAAGCACTGCGATGTTGTCGACACCGCCGGAATTGGCCTGCAGGCCGATGGTGTTGATGGCGTTGTTGGCTTGTGTAGCATCAAAATAGTAGGGGTTGCCGGCATTGGTGACAGCCTTCATATTGCCTTTCCACCCGGTTTCGGCGCCGTTCACACTGAATATCACACGGCAGTTGCCGGTCGAATTTCCGCCCGAGACATTGAAGGCCTGGAGTCCGAATGTGAAGCGCACTGAGGTGAAGTTGGCGTTATGCTCATTGCGCTGCTGCACGTTCAGTGTGGCGTTCTGGGTGCCGTTGGCAGTAGCGCGCAGCGACATGCCGTGCGGGTAGGTGTAGTTGCGGTGGATCTGCAGCGGGCGCCCGTTGGGGTCGGCCGGGGTGATCGGGGTGTGGTTGACACCGGTCCAGGGCCTGGGGTTGGAGAACCAGGTGAAGTCGCCGTCAGGATTGGTGCTGTTGGCAAACTCCTTGGCAATGTCATCCGCCCAGACGGCCCCCTGGGTGTACCCGACATTATACATGTCGGTCTGAAGGTGCGTGTCGTCATCAAGCGTCACCTCGAGGCGATAGAAATAGTCGTCGCCCTCAGCGAAGTCCAGGTCGGCCATTATATACTTGTTGCCGAAGATCTGGTAGGAGTCCTCTTTGGGAAACTCCGCGCCCGTCGACATCTGGTAGCGGCGCGTCACAATCTTCTTGATCGCGCGCCCCTCGGGCATATCGGCCAGTTCAGCCCTGATCATGCCCGTTGTGCCGCCCCCCGATATATCGAGAATCTTGATCTTTTGGGCCGACACCCCCTGCGGCAATATTGCTATTGCCGCAAGGAGCGTGGCCATCAGAGTTTTATATTTGGGTATTCTCATTGTTTTTACTCGATGGTAGGTTAAAAATTACTGTTAGGAGCCAACGGCGATTTTGGTGGTGTACTCATGGCCGTCCTCGGTGATGACAACGACATACACACCCTGCTCGAGGGCCACCTCAAGCTCGCTGTCGGGAGTGCGGACGGTGACGACATTCAGGCCGTTAGGCTTGAAGATGCGCACCAGGGCATCTCCCTGCAGGCCCGATATCACGCAGTTCTCTGCGGTGGTGACCACCTTGTATGCGGGAGTCGCCACTTTGTCGGCGCCGGTGACAATCGGCTGCGACAATACAGTGAAGCGGGGCTCGCCGGCTGCCGGAGCGCGACGCTTGCCGGCGCTCTTGCGGGCGGGTGCGGCAGGGGCTTCGACAGCAAACTCGGCGATCAGCTCAAAGTCCTCGCCGTCGACGTAGGCTGTCCACGTCTGGCCGGTGAGATTGTCGGTGACCGTAATCTTGTCCTTGTCCATGCCGCTGGTGTTGCCCAGGCGGAGCTTGAGGGTCTCAGCCGCCGTGCTGTTGACACCTATGAGCATCGTGCCGGAGTTGGTGGCGTTGACCGCAGCCGCATGGCCCTCCTCAGTGAGGGCGTACAGCTCGGGCGAAGTGCCCGTCATGTTCCACAGCTTGGCTGCATCCTCGTTAGGCACGAACTCGTTGCTCGCCCCCTCATCAAAGATTGCCACTACGCGGTCATAAACCTCATCGCCGCGCAGCAGCTCAAGAGTCATGCGCCTCGTCTCGGTCAGGGCGTACACGCTTGCCCCCTTGTTCAGCTTGCCATCCTTGGCGTCCGAGGTCACAGTGAAGGCGGCGTCATCGGCCATGGTCTGCACGAAGTAGGGCTGGAAAGGCTGTATCTTGTGCTCAGCCTCATACTGCGTCATGTCATGCACCTCATAGTTGCCGGTGACGGGATTGCGCTGATAGAGGAACTTAGTGACCTTGTCCGCGTCATACTCCACATTGGCGCTGTTGGTCAGGTTGACGTTTGACAGGTAGGGGTTGCCGATGAAGTTCCAACCCTCATGGATGGCAGCTCCGGCGGGCGACTGATGGTGCGCCAGATCCTTTATGGTCACGTCATCGCTGCGCAGCAGCGAGCCGTTGCCGATGCTCATGCCATGTTTCAGGTCGGTGATTACCTCTAATTGCACAGGCTCTCCATTGGGGAGCATGCCCTGCTTCAGCTCGGCGTCAATCTCGAGGGTAGCGAGGGGTGTGGAGCAATGGATAGAGTTGGTCGCCCCCTCCACGGTCGGGTCATTGTTCTCGCGCATCTCGCCGTTGGTGAGCGACAGCTCTACAACGGGCTCAAACGAGAACTGCAGCTTCAGCTCGTTGGCCTCGGCGCCCTCGGCATTGATAGTCAGGTCATTGATGCCGAACTTGTCCACCTTGTCAAGGTTGAGTTTCACCTTGTAGCGGTTCTCGGGCTTCGAGTAGTCCATCTCGGCAGTCTGCGCGTCGTCGCGCGTGATGGCCGCATAATTGGTCTCATTGACCACCATGCGGGTCTTCTTATCGTAGTTGCGGGGGAGCAGGAGCACGTCAGACACGATTGAAATCTCGTCCACATTCTCCGGCAGCACCAGAGTCGGGATTGAGTCTGCCGACAGGCCTAAGTCAGAGGCTATCGAGCGGTCGAACATCAGCTGGAGACGGCCGGCATACTGCGCTCCGAGATTATTCATCTCATCGGGGAAGTTGAAGAACATCACCTCGGCAGCTGAGCCGAGATAGGATGCAGGCACCTCGAAGGAGGCCACGCCATCCTCGACATTGGACGCATGGATAAATCCGGCGAGATGGTCGAGCGAGCCGGTGCGGCGCAGGGCCACAGCCATCGGGTCATCCTTGCGGATGCCCCTGTCGCGGTAGACGAGCGTGACAGCTCCGCTGCCGGCGCTTATCTGCTGCTTGTCAAACGCTACGGAATAGAAATCCTCCGAATGGGCCGAATAGGTCTGGAAGTCATGATTCAGATAGCAATAGGGAGTGCCGCGGAAGGTGTTCACCCATCCGGTGACAGCGCCTGAGGCATTGCTCAGCGTCAGGGGCGACTCAGCAGCTGAGGCCATGCTGCCCATGCGCGGGTTGCTCGGCAGGGGTGTCACCTCCTCAAACTCAGCCGTAGCCTCCTCGCCCGCGAAGGTCATGATTTCGGAGTTGCTGACCAGCTCACGGCGCACGCCGTCGCTGTCAACGTAGTCCATATTTACGTAGGCCAAGAGTCCCTCATCGCCCAGCGACGGGGTGCTGTTCATGTATTTCAAAATCTCTTCCTGCGACAGGGCGCGGCTCCATACGCCTACCTGGTCAAAGGCGCCGCTGAACATGTCGTTATTGTCGCTTTCGACAGAGTAGGCTGAATTCTTGCCGAGGCAGAGGGGGCCGAGGGCTTCCGTAGCGAAGGTCGGCGCGTTCCAGTTGGGATTGGTGAACGAGAATTCAAAGCCGTTCTTATAGAACTTGACCGAATGGTCCTTCACAGTCATGGCCAGATGAACCCATTTGCCAAGGTCATCGGCGGTAAGCGCTACCGAAGCGTTGGAGCTGCATCCGTCGTTAGGCAGCTGCATGCGCGGCTGGCCGTTGCGGAGCACGAGGCCCGTGAGCTTGTTGCTTGCATCGCGCAGGGTGACTAAGTTCAGGTCTGACTTGCTCAGGCAGGCGGCATCGTCAACGCGCACCCAGGTCATGAAGGTCATCTCACTCTTGCCCTTGAAGCCTGAGAAGGTGTACAGCCCGCCCATCCGCGCATTCGCCTTGTCGAGCTTGAGGGCGTTGCCGAAAGTCTTGGGGGCGATGCGGTTGCGGATCTCAAGATTCCTTGGTATCAGCGAGGGACGCCTTACGGACTGGCCGCCTACGACCTCCTCGATGGGATTATCGTTGCTCCGCAGGGTGGTGCGCACGCTGCTGTTGAAGTTCTCGAGCTTCGACAGGTCGAGACGCACCTGGCCGTGAGCGACATATTTGTTCGCTTCCTCGTCAAACTCAAAGTAGAGGCCGCCGGCCTGCAGGATGCCGTCAGACTCGAGCTCATAGAGCTTCTCGGGAATTTCAAAGCCGGAGACAGTGGATGCTTTCACAGCAAAAGTCGTGGCATCCTCATCATAAATGTTCAGTATGCCGTCGGAGCCTACCCCGGCGATTTCGAGTTCGATGCCGGGCTTGGTGGCCACGATGAGAATCTTCTTGTCGAGTATATCCTTGCCGGTGACGCCGCTGAGGCAGACAGTGCCGGCCTGCTCGTCATACCGGGCGTTGCCCTTGATGTCCCAGGCCTGCTTCTCGGTGCGGGTGTCGGCCACGTAAACGCGGTATTCGCGTCCGGCCTCAAACTCGCCCTCAATGGGATGGAAGTGGTATTCCAGGGTCTTGTCATCAAGCGCAGCCCCGTCGAAGGCGTGGATAAGGTAGCCGGCGGGATAGTAGTCCACGAAGTCGGTGTCGAGGTTGTCCTCCTCGTTCTGCCACTGTGCGGCATCAAACACATACACGCCCAAGTCGCCCGAGAGGCTCTGAGCGGCTTTCTTCTGCGGTGCGCCCGCAGGGGCGCTCTCGGCAGAGGGACGCTGAATGTTAAGGATAGGCACCTGCGTGACGTTGCCCTCGGCATCTGCCTTGGACGTTGCAAACTCGAAGACGCCGCTGCCGGGCACATCCACATAGCGGGCGCAGACCGGAGCGTTCATCAGGTTGTAGGTCACCTCGGCGCGCACCCTGTTCTTGATGGGACGGCAGGTGAAGGTCTCCATATCGCCATCGAGCGAGCCTCGGTTGAAGTTGTAATACACTACCATGCCATCCTTGTTCTCCAGGTTGGTGGAGTGCATCTCCTCGCGGATTTCATTCGGGGTCAGGGCCCTGCTCCAGATTTTCAGCTCATCCACTGTTCCGGCGAGGGCGTTGCGCTCGATGCCGTCGGCAAAGAGCGAGGTGATCATGCTGCTGTTCAGGGTATGCTCGGGGCGCTCGCGCGGAGCGGAGGCCACCTGCACGCCGTTGACATAGAGGGCCACATTGCCGTAGCGCTCATGCACTAAGGCCACATGACTCCATTTGCCGAGCTCAATCGGGGCGGTGATGGCGTAGTTCTGAGGAATTGTAGTCTCATAGTAAGGCTGCGGGAACACCTGCGAGGGGGAATAGTCAAATTTCAGGTTGCCGTTGACAACCGACAGCTCCCATCCCTTGGGATGGCCGTAGTTGGCTTTGTTGCCGATGATGTCGCCGTTGCTCAGGGGGCATACCCACATGTCGACTGTGAAGTCTCCGAAGTAGTAGTCGATATATCCTATGTCAAGACGGCCCTTGCCGTTTGAGGATATGGCCATGCCCGGCTCGCTTATCAGGGGCAGATCCTGGTCGAGCGAGGGGGCGCGGCGCACGCCGCGGGCCCCTGCAGCCTGTGCGGGATCTTCATCCTCTTCCGCTAAGGCCATCTCCTGCGCTCCGGGAATGGTGTAGACTGCCGAGAGGGTCTTGACATCGGGCGACTCGCGCAGTGTCAGCTCGAGCTGCACATGGTCGCCGGGATTGAGGTCATACTGCAGATATTGGTAGGGGTTGTTGACCTCCTCGCCGTTGACAGTCCATTTATAGTAGTAATATAGGGGAATCTCCCAGTTGGTGTCGATGCCGACTGTGCGGCGCCCGGCCTTGTGTGAGTACTCCTTGAGGGCGAAGCCGTTGTCAAAGAAGCGGTCGGCGGGGTTCTGCAGGTCAGCGGCCCATACTGAGCGGCCGTAGTCTGCGATGACCATCTCCTGGGTGGTATAGTTGATTTCGGCTGAGCCGAACTTGCCGCTGTTGTAGCCGCGCGTCCAGTATTTCCAGCCGCCGTTGTCGTATGTGCCGGTCTTCTTGTCCTGACACTCGAGCAGGTAGATGCCGGCGCTTCCGGCATGCAGGAAGTAAAGGTCGCCCGAACCCTCATGATAGAAGAGTCGCGAGCACTCTACGTTGGGGAGCGTGTTTCCGCCTATGCGCTCCACTTGTCCTGTTGAGATGGTGTAGCGGTTGACGTAGCCCGTATAGCCCAAGTAGATGACATCGCTGTTGTCGGGGTCGGTTGCCAATACTGCGCTGGGGAATGTTGCCGGGTTGCCGGTGGTGGGGTTGATGACCGTCTCAAAGGTATCGCCGTTGTCAGTCGACTTCTTGAGCTGGTTGGCATTGGTGATGACGTAGATAGTCGAGATGCCTTTGTCGCGGCAGAGGCCGAACTTATTCTGCCATCCGATGGCCGCGCCGACATTGGGCTCGAGATTCACAGTTGTATATCCGAGGTCGTCAACACGCATCAGCGACCTGCCGGCCACGCCGGTGCGGGTGATGTACCACGATCCGGAGACGACATCGGCCTTGGTCTTGGCGTTCCACCATGAGTTGACAGGCAGATGCTCCGGGTCAAAGCCATAGGCTCCCGCGCCGCCCGATACGTAGCACGTGCCGGTATAGGGGTTTAGGAAGGATTCGCATCCCTCATAGCCGATGGCCCTTGCCCAGCGACCATAGCGGTAGGTCTGTCCATCGTTGTCCTGGGTATTGCCGAAGTATGTCTGGTCGCCGAACTCATTGACAGCTATATGGTAGAAAAGGTTCTGGCCCATATCGCCCGATATGTGCTGCCACGTTGTCCAGTCAGTGTGCGGGAGCGCCTTTGACTCGGGGATGTCATGGGGCTGCATCAGCAGCAGGCCCACATCGGCTCCTCGGAAGACGCGGCCCGTCTTGTGGGTGCGTATGAAATGGCTGTCAGAGTTGTGGTTGGCAGCCGGGGCTGTCGTGAAGTTGCCGTTCATGTCGTGCCACCTCAGCGAGTTGGCCCAGTGCAAAGTGGTCCAGGTGCGACCGCCGTCGGTCGAGCTGCCCGAGCTCAGGGCGCAGGAATAGAGGCGGTTGGGCTCTGCCCAGTCTACGCCGAAACCGCCCAGCCATGAGCCGGCTATCTCGTGGCCGAAGAGGTTGCCCGTGCCGATGCCGTAAGCCACATCCTGCATGGTCGTCCAGTTGCGCCCTCCGTCATCCGAGCGGTAGCAGGCCGTATATTCGCCTCCTGCCACATAGCCGCCTGTGGCAAAAAACCACTGGTTGGGATTGTTGGGGTTAATCTGAAGGTCGCCCGGCTGTGTAGCGGGGCAGGGGAACAAGTATTCGGCACTGGCATTGGCGCCCTTGTCGCCCGCGAAACCGGTGGCCTTGCGCGGCTGGCCGACATTAGGGCCCTCCGTGCCCCATACAGTGAAGTTCATACGCGCAACGGCGTATGCGAACAGGTAGCCGAATTTGTCTTTCTGAATCTTGTCCAGGTCAATATACATTATCTGGCGCGAGGTGGGAAGCAGAATCCTGTTCTTGTTGGTGGGATGCTGCACGAGATACTGGAACCACAGGCCGGAGGCTCCGGTCTCGGGGTTCTTCTCTCTCCAGTTGGTCGAGACATCAATCTGTATCCAGGTCTTGCACATGTCCTCGCTCAGCCACACCTTGCTGTTCCATCCGCCGTTGGTGCATCCCAAGAACCACAGCTTGCCGTTTGCATCGCGGAAGCAGTCGCCGCGCTTGAAGCCCTTGTGCGTGGCTCCCTGCACACGTGCCCAGGTCTGGCCTCCATCCTTGGTCTCGTAGACTGAATTATGGTCCATGAAAGCCCAGAGGTGATTCCAGTCGTCCGGGTCAACAGGTATGGCGTAGCCCACGCAGGTCGAGCGGTTCTCGCGGTCGGGGATTCGGTCGGTGATGCAATCCCAGGTCTTGCCGCAGTCATTGGTGCTGAATATGCCGCAGCCGTCCGGGCTGACATAGAATTTGTCAGGATCCTCGGGGTGGAGCGTCATCCAGCTGATGCGTCCGCAGCTTGGCTTGAAAAGGGGCTCGCGGAAGAAGCCGGGAGTGCGGCTCGTGCGATATTTGGGCTCAACATACTCCTCGGGCGGATAATAGGCATTGAGCTGCGCTGCGGGCACCTTCTGCTTCACGCTCTTGCGCATCTCCGCAGTGTAGGTAGTGTCAATGAACGTAAACAGCGAGTCATTGCTCCCTGAACGTCCGTAGGCGGGAAGCCACTGCTTCTTGTATTCGCCATAGCCCATCTTCTTCTTGGCCGCCTTCTTGTCGGCCAGGGCTGTCTGCATGATGGGGACTATCTCCTGAGGAGACCATCCCTCGCTTGCCAGCTTGATGTACACCTTGTCATCAAGCAAGTCTTCCATCTCCACCGACTGGAAAATCGAGTCAGGCAGCTGCAGCGATTTGTCTATCAGCTGCGAAAAGTCGCCTGCTCCTTTTCCACCGGAGTCCTTGGCGGCGCAGCCATAGAAAAGGGCGCACGCCGCCGCCAGGGTTATGGAAGAAAAACAATAAAATCGTTTTTTAGCCATAATGTTTTATAAATCATTCACTTATAATACAATATACTCACATGTAAGGTTAGTCCCACATCCTTGGACTCCCTGTTCCCCTATCGGCCCGGAAACACCTCGGCCGAATAAATTGCAAAGTTAGCTATATTTTTCCACATATAACCATTATTATTCATTATATTTGCAGTCATGAAAATATTGATGATAGGCGATTTCTCAAACTTCCACGGATGCCTCTGCGCCGAGCTGCGGCGCCGGGGCCATGAGGTGACGCTTGTCAGCGACGGAGGCCGGTATATGGACACCGCGTGCGATATGCTCCTGGCGCGCCGCCCCGGGGCCGCAGGGACGCTGCGATATACCCTGGACGTGATGCGCGCTATGAGGAAATGGAAGGGGTATGATGTGGTGCAGGTGATGAGCCCCCTTTTCCTGAGCCTGCGCCCGGCCAAGGTGCGCCGGATCTTCGACCGCCTGCGCCGCTATAACCGGCTCGTGTGCCTCACCTTCGCAAGCCTGGATGCAAATATGGTGCGCCTCCTCGCCGAGGGGGACACGTTCCGTTACAGCGAGTTCCGCATCGGCCATGCCCCGGCCCCTCTCGCCTTGGAGGAGCCTCATACCGAACAGGCATGGACCACGCCCGAGATGCTTGCCCATTGCGACTACGTGCTCTCTTCAGCCGACATGGTGATGACGGCCCTCTATGAGTATCATGTCGCGGCAGCCCGGTGCGTCAAAGAGGATAAGCTGGCATACGTCGGGATACCGGTCGATTTCTCCCGCCTGCCCAAGGTGGCCCCGCCGGAATCCCTCTCAGCAGAGGCTCCCGTCAGAATTTTCATAGGCCGCAAGGCCGACTACAACCTGTACAAGGGCACCGACATCCTTATCCGCGCCGCCCGGGCCATAGAGGAGGAGATGCCCGGACGGGTGGAGGTGACCGTGGCCGAGAATCTGCCGCTCCCCGAATATCTGCGCCGCCTCGGGGAGGCCGATATTGTCCTGGACCAGATTTATTCATACACTCCGGCCACTAACGCTCTCCAGGCTATGGCGATGGGCAAGGTGGCCGTGACGGGCGCCGAGCCGGAATATTATGAGTTCATAGGCTCCCCGGAGGGTGGCCCTGCTGTCAACGTCCTCCCCGATTATGCCAGCATAGTGGCCACACTGCGCGGGCTGGTGGAAAATCCGGAGAGGGTGCGGGCACTCCGCGCCGAGGGGCCGGAGTTCGTCAGGCGCCACAATGACGTGCGCGTCGTGGCAGACCGTTTTGAAGAGGCATGGAGGGCCGCAGGAGCATGATGACGATAGATTACGCAGTGGTGACATACGGCAGGGAGGGACTTCAGAGGGTGGCCCGGATGCTCCCGGCGGAAGCCCCGGGAGTGAGGTATGTGGTGTCGTGGCAGAATCCTCAGCAAATACCCCTCCCCCCGCGCTTAGAGCGCCCGGACGTGCTGATAGCGCCCACAGAATCCAAGGGTATATCCAACAACCGCAACAATGCCCTGCGCCATTGCGATGCCGACATAACGGTCTTCGCTGACGACGACCTTATACTATACCCCGAGGCGCCCGGCCTCATCCGCGAGGCCTACGCGCGCCATCCCGGCGCTGAGGTCATCACGTTCCGCTCAGACCACGGCGACCCTGCGCGGTTTCCTGCTGAGGAGACATCGCTCGGGAGCCGCTTGCCAAAGGGATATTCAGTGGCCAGTTTCGAGATTACCATGAGCCGCGAAGCGGCGCGCCGCCTGAGATGCTGTCCCGAGATGGGGGTCGGAGCCCCTGCCATCCACGGCGGGGAGGATGAGCTGATTCTCTGGACGGCGATACGCTCGGGCATGGAGGTGGTGTACGTGCCTGCCACTATCTGCGCCCACCCGCACCCCTCGACAGGGACAAAGGGGAGGGTGACGCCGGGCAATCTCCGCGCCGGCGGCTGCGTGGTGGCCCTGATGTATCCTCTGACCTCCCCCCTCAGAATCCCTCTGAAGATATGGCGCACCTGGCGCGCGGGGCGCAGCTCATTAGGAGCCGCTATCCGCTACACGTTGCTCGGAGCCCTCGAGGCCCCGGGGGTCTACCGCCGCAACCGCAACATTTTCAATGCCCATCCCCGTGAGTGACCAACCCCTAATCTCATGATATTTTCAAGTCTCAAGGATGACATCCCCTGAGGGTGTTTCCCTGACTCCGCCTCAGAGGGGAAGCGACCAGCGGTCGAAGGTCACTCCGGAGGCCCCGTAGGAGGCTTTCTGACGCAGCAGCCCCTCGTTGAGCATCCGGCCGTGGTCTTCGTTGGAGGTGCCGAAATCAAAATAGCGGCTATGCGCGGCCGCATCCTCCATCAGTCGCTCGAAAAGGGGCGAGAGGGCGTTGAGCTCCCTGCCACGCGCCGTAGTGGCTATATACTGGGCATGGGTGACGGTGGAGGTGATGTAAAGGCACACCCCTCCGAGCAGTTCTCCGCGCAGGCGGATTTCAGCTATTCTGATATTGTCGGGAAACCGATCCATGAGCATCTGCAGCTCCGCGGCGGTATGGACCGGCGCGGCATCATGGCGCTCCCGCAGGCACTCGGCGAGCATCTCCCAGAAGGGGGTGGCGTCGCGGGTGTAGGCAATGTCGCACCCGAGAGCGGATCCTTTGCGCAGGAGCCTGCGCCGCAAGGTGTTGAACCCGCGCGGCTCCCGCAGATCCACGACCGACGAAAGGTTGCTTTCCGACAGCTTCGCCCCGCTCCGAAACAGCAGGTAGAGGTCTTCTTGCGAAGGGTAGCGGGCGAAAATCCAGGGCAGGGGTTTATAGTCTATCGCCGTAATGCCCTCCCTGCGGCACTCCTCGAGCCACGCGCTCCACATAGCGAGCATGTCCGTGCCGTCAAAATGCGCGGCTGCGGTGACCCACCCTCCGTAGGTGAGCCCTTGGTGCGAGTGCAGTATGCCGTCGGCAGTGATATTGGCCGGCAGGAGGGCGAGGAGCTTCCCCCGCTTGGAGGCAATCATGGAGCAGTCCTCAAACCGGTCAGAATGGTAGTCCATATAGCGGCGGTCAAACAGGAAGGTGGCGTTGCGCGCCTTGGAGCCCACGAAGTCATTCCAGACCGGGGCCATCGAAGGTTCATAGCGGCTTATCGTCCACTCGCCGTGGCGCCCTGAGGCAAAGCTGTCCGTCAGCGTATCCATTGCATGGGATTGAGTTTCTCACGGTTTTTCCACACCTCGAAATGCAGCGAGCCCACTTTCTTGTTGCCGGAGTCGGGGGCGGCCTTGCCTACTGCCTGTCCCGCCTTGACGGTGTCGCCCGTCCTTACGGAAGAGCCGGAGAGGTTGCCGTAGACGGTGAAGTAATTGCCGTGGTTGACAATCACCACTGTGCCGAACCCGGCCACGCCGTAGACACCGGACACCTTGCCTCCGTAGACAGCCTTGGCTGTGGCTCCCGGGGCAACCTCAATGTCGATGCCCGGATTGTCATAGACCACATCGGGCAGATTGGGGAGGGCGTGGCGCCCGAAGGGGCTGGTCACGCGGAAATGGCCGTCTACCGGACGGGGGAGCGACCCGCGCATGGCCTCGAAATTGCCCGCCGGGCTTTTCGGAGCTGCCGGAGCCGGAGCCGTCGGCTTGGGAGCGGGCGATGCCGCCGGTTTGGGGGCCGGTTTGTCATGGCGCCTCCGGGCATCGTTGTGGGTGCGTTTTTTCTCTTTCTCTGCCTTTTCGGCCTCTTTCTTAGCCTTTTCAGCGGCCTCTTTGCGGGCCTTCTCAGCCTCTTTCTGACGCTCTTTCTCAGCCCTTTCGGCCTCTTTCTTGGCTTTATCGGCAGCCCTGCGGGCCTCTTCGGCTGCTTTGGCCTTGCGCTCAGCCTCGGCTTTAGCCTGCGCGTCAGCCTTAGCCTTGGCCCTTTTCTGAGCTTCGAGACGCTCCGCCTCAGCCTTTTTAGCAGCCTCTTCAGCCTTTCGGGCCGCTTCGGCCTTGCGCGCGGCCTCAGCCCTACTCGCCTCCTCGGCTTTCCGGGCTGCCTCGAGGCGCGCCGCTTCCGCCTTGCGGGCTGCCTCTTCACGAGCCGCCTGCTCACGCGCGGCCTGCTCTTTTCTCTTCCTCTCAGCCTCGGCGCGCCGCGCCCTCTCCTCGGCTGCCGCCTTCTCTTCGGCTGCGATGAGGGAGGCTATGCGGCTGCCCAGCATGTTGGCCTCGGCCTGTTTGCGGGCGAGATGGTCTTTGAGAGCGGCCCCTTGGCTGCGCAGGTCCGCAATCAGCCGGTTCTGTCGGGCTGACTGCTGCTCGAGACGGCTCTTCGCCTCCTGCTCACCTTTAAGGGCGACATTGAACTCAGACCGGGCCGCGGAGAGCTGCGCCGAGCGCTCGCGCAACATGGCGGCCTTGGCGTTTATGGCCTCTGTCTGGCGCTCTTTCCAGCGGGAGAACTGCTTGAGGTAACGCATGCGCCTCATGGCCTGGTTGAAGTTGTCGGAAGAGAAGAGGAAAGCGAGGGCCGACTGGTTCTTGCGGGTCAGCCTCATCTTCTTGATGGCTTTGAGATACTCCTCGCGCATTTTGGCCAGCTCCTTCTCCCCTCTGGTAATCTCATCCTCCAGGTCGCTGATGCGTGTCGACAAGCCCGACACTTTCCCCTGGAGCTCGCCGACGCTTTTGCGGGTGGCCTCGACCTGCGAGGAAATCCTTGACAGATCGGCCAGGCCGGTCTGGATCTTGGCATCATTGGCTTTGATCTCAGCCTGGGTCCTGCGTATTTCCTGCTGCGCGGCCTCCTGCTGCTGACGGGCCTCGGCTGAGCTACCCTTTTTCGGAGCGGGCTGCCCCTGCGAGGCCCCCTTCTTCTTGGCCCGCGCCCTCCCCTTTGCCGGGGCCTTGCCGGAGGAGCTCTTTTGCCCGGCCCCCTTCTGACCGGCCCCCTTCTGACCGGAAGCCTTCTGGCCGGAGGCCTTTTGCCCGGTGCTTTTCTGCCCGGAGGCCTTCTTTGCCGTTTTCTGCTGCGGCGCGGGCGCGTCCATCGGGGCCGCAGATGTGGCTGCGGCGACAAGGAAAACAAGGAGGATGGTCAGAAATCGCATCGGCATGGGCATCTCAGAATTTCAGCAGTTGCTTCAAAGGCACGCGCGCATAGCCTGCCGGAGATGATATGCGCTTTATGGGCTGCACTTTTCCGGAGGGGGCGTCAAGTATGAGCTGAGCCTCTATGGTGTGCCTGCCGAAGGCGGCGAGCACATCAAGAGTGGTCTTGTCTTTGCCGTAGATATAGTCCATCTGCACATAGTCATCACAATCCTCCATCTCCACTATCAGAGAGGCGGGGGTGAGGTCTTCGTAGAGCACATACCCGTAGCGCGCCCCCTCGGGCTGCCATGACGATTGAGGTACAAGGAGCCACTGGCCCGAGGCCTCTTCGTCCGCGCTGTCAGAGCCGTCGCCCGCATACCAGTCGAGGCCCGGGACGAGTTCGGGCGACATCAGCCCCCGGCCACAGATGACCACGCGTCCCAGGAGGAACTCCTGAAAGTCAGCCAGGCTCCCGGGAAAGAACTTCTGCAGGGCTGACATAGGGAGGGAGGTGTAGGTGCGTTTCATCTTGTTGACCATCAGGATGGAGTCATTGTCAAGCTCGATGCGGGCCGCCTCGCCTATGAGGGGAGCGCTGAGCGACAAGACGATGAGTGAGTCGCGCACCATATACATACGCACGCTCGGAGAGAGCGGAAGCCCCTCCATGCGGAATTTCCCTTTGAGCGACACCTCATCCCAGGGGGTGTAACGCTCCTCCATCTCGCCGGCCATCCTGCGCATCTCCTTGCCGGAGAGGGGCCCTGCGCCCTGTGCCGGCCAGGCGACCAGCAGCATGATGACCATTGTCAGGCAATATCCAAGTATTTTCTTCATTATGATTATGAAACGCGCCGCGACCTGACTTTATTTTGAAGATCCTTGTCATCGGGCTTCAGTTCGAGAGCTTTTTTCCAGCTGTCCACAGCTTCGTCCACCCTCCCCAGACGGTAGTACATGTCGCCCAAGTGGTCGTAAAACTCGGGATTGACCTCCTCTCCCTGCTCCTTGACCAGCTCGATTGCCTGCAGTTGCTCATCGAGGGCACCCTGCCAGTCGCCCTTGAGATAGAGAATCCAGGCGTGGGTGTCGATAAAGGTAGGGTTGCCGGGCTGCTCCTCCACAGACTCCCGGCTCATCTTCTCGGCTTTGTCAAGGTCGCCCCCGTTCTGGGCCAGGAAATAGGCGTAGTTGTTGAGGGTCATCGCGTTGTAGGGGTCGAAAAAGAGGGAGTTCTCGTATGCGCTGAAGGCCCTGTCAGGCTCCTTGAGCTCATACAGGGCATCGCCCATCTGCGTGAACAGGATTGCGGCCTGCGCCCCTGCGGCGCTCCCTAAGGAGCTGCGCAGGCGCTTGTCGGTGATCAGGCTGTCAGGCTCAATGCCGGGCATGAGGTCGCGCAACATTGCGGCATACATGTCGACCGCCTCCCTGCCGCGCCCGGACTGCACGAGCGCGATGCCCCGCATCTGCTTGTCTGAGGATGTGGGCTCTATATTGCGGGCCATGCGGTCATACGTGTCAAGGGCCCCCTCGTAGTCCTCCTCTCTGAGGAGCATGGTGAGCAGGGTGCGCCAGGCGTCGCCGTTGGCCGGATCAAGGTCGGTGGCGTAGCCTAAGGTCTCTTTGGCTTGAGGGAGGTCTTTGGCCATATAATAATAGAGGCCGGCCAGGACGAGAATCTTGGGCTCATGGGGAAAGCGCTCGCACAGGTTGCCCACAAGGGCGCGCGCGCGTCCGGTCTGGTCGACGCTGTCGGCCATCAGGCGCCCGATGTATTCGCCTGCGCGCGAAATCCTTTCGTCTGTCTCAAGGTCGTCCGAGATAAGCCCTTCATAGGTCTTGAGGTCATACAGTGCCGTGTCGCCATGCTGGGCGTAATACTGCGCGAGTGCGAATTTGGGCATGGAGCTCTCCGGGGCGAGGCTCTCCGCGTCCAGATAGTCCACCAGGGCGTTGCCGGGATTGTCAAGATATTCCCACACGGTGCCTCTCACGATGCGGAAACCGGCGTTGGAGGGGCCGCGCGCCACCAGGGAGTCAGCCTCGGCAAGGGCGGCGACGGTGTCGCGCGTGTTGATGTATATGGCTATCTTGCGCATGGAGATGCGGGGGTCCGACCCCTCGAGAGCCTCGTAACGGCTCAGGGCGTCGACTGATTCGCGGTTGCGCCCCACGCGGAGATAGGCTTCGGAAAGCTCGGGGAGAATTTCGGTGTGGGTCGGGAAAAGTTTCTCGAGACGCTCGTAGACCCTGATGCCCTCCTCCACGGTGTCCATCTGCACGGCCCAGTATGCGTATGTGGCCGATTCGTTGAAGTCTTCCGGATAGGCGTCCACATATTTTGAGGCGAGCTCCAGGGTTCGCTTCAGCTCGCGCCCTGTGCGCAGGGAGTCGGATTCGGCCATGAGGCGGTAGTTGGCATGCTGCCAGGCCCCCTCGACATAAGAGGGGTCAGCCCGGTGGGCCTTGGCGGCATACTCGTATGCGCGGTCAAAATGGCCTTCGGCGCCGGCCCGTGAGGCCAGGGCGAAGTAATGCCGGGCCTTGGCGCGCGCAGAGGCCCCGGGCCCGGGATTTCCTCCCAAGGCCGCCAAGGCGCTCACGGCCAGCACGGCTACCAGCCCTGCCGCCCGGAGGATGCGTTGCGTGGTTTTCGTCATCTTCCGGCGCATGTCAGTCGGTGCCGGTGTGGCCGAATGCCCCGGTCTCGCGCTTGGTGGTGTCGAGCTTTTCGGCAGGCACCCATGCTACCCGGGTATACTCCTTAATTACCATCTGGCATATTCTCTCGCCGTCGTTGACCACGAAGTCGTCCTCACCGAGGTTTATCAGTATGACTGCAATCTCGCCACGGTAGTCGGCATCGACTGTGCCGGGGGAGTTGACGACTGTCAGGCCGTAATTGAGGCTGAGGCCCGAGCGGGGGCGTATCTGGCACTCGTAGCCGACAGGGAGCTGCATGTAGAGCCCGGTCGGTATGAGGGCCCGCTGCATGCTCTTGATGGTCACAGGCCCTTCGGGGAGATATGCGCGCACATCCATCCCGGCTGCCCCGGGAGTCTCATACTCCGGGAGGGGATGATGGCTTTTGTTGATTATCTTGACTTTCAGTTCTTTCATAATTGGGATTATTGGAATTATTGGAATAATTGGAATAATCAGAGCTATCAGAGTTATCAGAGTTATCAGAGCTATCAGAGCACTCATCACTGCTCACTCATCACTGCTCACTCATCACTACTCACTATTCACTACTCACTATTCACTACTCACTATTCACTACTCACTA
>CAZWVY010000040.1:0-26124 GCA_964637105.1 uncultured Sangeribacter sp.
GCCATACCAGTAGAGGTCGAGCACCATGCCGTCCACAGGATAGCCGCGCGTCTTGAGGGTGTCGATGACCCCCTCGGCCTCGGCCTGCGTGCGGTAGCCGTATTTGGATGTTATGTAGCCCAGAGTCCAGAGGGGCGGGAGGCTCTGGCGGCCGGTGAGGCGCGTCATCCCCTCGGTGGCCCCGGCCATGTCCCCCTCGCCGTCAATGAAGTAGTATGACAGCCCGAAGGGTGACTCGGCGCGGTAGAGCAGCGTGTCCTTGCCTAACTGCAGGGAGGCGCGCGTGTGGTCGTCGAAGAGGATGCCGTAGCCGCGGTCGCTGACCACGTAGGGAACCGATATGCCCATCTGCGAAATGCGGGGGTCACCCTTGGTGTAGCCGTAGTTCTGGCGGTTGTACATGCTCAGCGAGTCGCCGTTGAGGCGCATGCGATGGCCGCGCTCTCCGGCCCCGTAGTAGTTGTCTCCCTCGGTGGCGAGCAGCGAGACGGTCTTGACATCGGGGTCTGAATTGTCAACGCCCCCGGCCTCGGCCAGGAGCAGAGAGCCGTTGGAGTTGAGGAAGGAGACGCGGCCCGTCTTGCGGTCCACGACCGCCGTGGTGACGGGCGAGGCGATGAAGAGGGCCTCCGGAGTGGCGGTGACCTTCACGCCGGGGGCGTCGGGCTCGAGGATGGCGCTCTGCGAGCGCAGGAAGACCGGGGCCTCCGCGCCGAGCGGGAGGCGCGTGACGCGGAAGATGTCATCGGCCACGGGGAGGACGCATACCGTCCCGGCAGGGGTGGAGACTATGACCTCTCCCCTCTCGCCGGTGGTGAAGGCCCCCGGAGCCGGCACATTCACCGCTGCCGCCGTGGCCCACAGGGCGAGGCCGGCGGCAGCTGCTGTCAGGATGGGCGCGTGTCTCATGCCTCGAGCTCTATGTCTTCATCCACAATCACGTGCCAGGGAAGGCCGTTCTCAGCGAGAGTCTCCAGGAAGGGGTCGGGATTGAACTCCTCCACGTTGTGGACGCCCGGCATGACCCACTTTCCGGTCAGGAACATCATGGCGCCCACCATCGCCGGCACGCCGGTGGTGTAGCTGACCGCCTGCGCTCCGGTCTCCTTGTAAGCTGCCTCATGCGAGCAGTTGTTGTAGATGTAGTAGGTCGATTCCTTGCCCTCCTTGTCCAGTCCGCGGATGCGGCAGCCGATGGAGGTCTCGCCCGTATAGTTCTCTCCGAGCGACCCGGGATCGGGAAGCACAGCCTTGAGGAACTGGATGGGGACGATTTCCTGGCCGTTGTACATCACAGGGTCGATGCGGGCCATGCCTATGTCCTGGATGACGCGCAGATGGGTGAGGTATTCCTGGCCGAAGGTCATCCAGAAGCGCGCGCGGCGGATGGTCGGGAAGTTCTGCACGAGCGACTCCAGCTCCTCGTGATAGAGGAGGTATGATTCGCGCTCGCCGATATTGGGATAGTTGAGGGGGCGGTGGATTTCGAGGTTCTCTGTCTCGACCCATTTGCCATCCTCCCAGTATTTGCCCTTCTGGGTGATTTCGCGGATATTGATTTCGGGGTTGAAGTTGGTGGCGAAAGCCTTGCCATGGTTGCCGGCGTTGCAGTCCACGATGTCGAGATAGCGCATCTCGGAGAAGTGGTGCTTGGCGGCGTATGCCACGAATACGGCCGACACTCCGGGGTCGAAGCCGCAGCCGAGGATGGCCGTCAGTCCGGCCTTCTCGAAACGCTCGCGGAAGGCCCACTGCCAGGAATACTCGAAATGGGCCTCATCCTTAGGCTCGTAATTGGCCGTGTCGAGATAGTTGACGCCCGTCTGCAGGCAGGCCTCCATGATGGTGAGATCCTGGTAAGGGAGGGCGACGTTGATGCAGATGTCGGGGCGGTGGCGGTTGAAGAGGGCCACGAGCTCCTCGACCGAGTCAGCGTCCACTCGGTCAGTGACGATGTTGGGGGCGCCGATGGCGGCGGCCAAGCGGTCACACTTCTCCTTGGTGCGCGATGCGATCACAATCTCGCTGAACACCTCCGGGTGCCGGGCGCACTTGTGGGCCACTACCGTGCCCACGCCTCCGGCGCCGATAATCAATACTTTTCCCATTTTTCTTATTGGTATTTGAATACATTTACAAATTAAAAAGACCAAATAAAGGATTAGACCCGGCTGCATAAAAATTTTATGCCCCGCGGACTCATCCTTGGGTTCTTTTTGGTCCTTATAAATTTCTGATTTCTTCCTCCGTGAGGCCTGTGGCCTTGGCTATGACGGCAGGATTTATGCCCTGTCTTTTTAGTCCTTCGGCAATTTGCCTGGCAGCCTGCGCCATACCTTGGGCTATGCCTTGGGCTATGCCTTGGGCTATGCCTTGGGCTATGCCTTTCTCCCCGGCGAAACGCACCGCAGATTGGTTTTCAAGCATTTTATAATAAGACTCTGAATACGCCTGGCTTTCGTTGGCTTCTAAATGATCCATCTCCGAGGCATCAAATAAATCGGCGTATTGACCGGAAAGATATGCTTCAGATTGTTTTGTCATGTTCTCCATATTTTTGATAAGATAAAGGAGTTTTTCGATTTCTGTATTGCAACGGTCCCATCGCTTCGGCACCCGATTGAGGGCTATTGACATTATCCGCAATTCCTCGCTGTACACTTCACGTGTATGTATATCTACAAGCCGCACATCCTTTATCATGGTTTTTTCCATGCCTGTCAAGTCAAAATCGGTCAGGACTACGGAATATACAGGGGCCAGTTCATATTCCACACCGCGACGGCCCTGATCCACGATAGCCGTAGCGGAATAAAACAATATGCGTTTGCGAAAATTCTCAGATTCCTCCCTTTGCATCTCAAGAATAAAGTGGTGACCCGTGTCAGTGGTGCAGTACACATCATACACAATGCGCTTCCCCCTGCTATCGCGCGGCAAGACCTCCTTGTCATGAAAATCAATTTTCGTGACAATAAATTCTCCTTCAAAAAGCGCATTGAGGAATTTTTTCAGAATCGAAACACGTTTTTTTGATCCAAAGACACGTTTGAAACCGAAATCCGTCAGGAGATTTATGAAGGTGCTCTTCGGGAGGGTCATTTGCATACTGGTCTTAAAAACTTGAGTTTTGCTTATTCGATGCAAAATTAATCATTCGATTCTATTTAAACAAACCACGGGGCATCTTTTATTGTCATTATATAGGAGAATAGACCATATATGAGAATAGACATACTGACCGTCCTGCCGGAGATGCTCGAATCTCCGCTCAACTGCTCGATTCTGAAGCGCGCCCGCGACAAGGGGCTCGCCGAGATTGTCGTGCACAATCTTCGTGACTACACTACCAACAAGCATCGCAAGGTGGACGACTACCCCTTCGGCGGCGAGGCCGGGATGGTGATGCAGATCCAGCCCGTCGATGCCTGCATATCCCGCCTGCGCGAGGAGCGCGACTATGACGAGGTGATCTTCATGACTCCCGACGGGGAAACCTTCAGCCAGCCGATAGCCAACAGCCTCTCGCTGCTCAACAATATCATCATACTCTGCGGACATTACAAGGGCATCGACTACCGCATACGCGAGCATTTCATCACCCGCGAGATCTCAATCGGCGACTATGTGCTGACTGGCGGCGAGCTGCCGGCGGCGGTCGTGGCCGATGCCGTGGTGCGCCTCATACCCGGAGTGTTAGGCGATGAGCAGTCGGCCCTCTCCGACAGTTTCCAGGACAACCTGCTCGCGCCGCCGGTCTACACCCGCCCCGCCGTCTACAAGGGGTGGGAGGTGCCCGAGGTGCTCCTCTCGGGCCACGAGGCCCGCATAGCGCAATGGCGCTACGACATGGCCCTCGAGCGCACGCGCCGCCTGCGCCCCGACCTCCTCGGCGAATGAGCGGGCGAATGAGCGTGCCGCCAAAGCTGCGCCGCTGACTTCATCATACACACATAAAAAAGCTGTCCTCCGCGGGCCTTGGCGGCTCCTGCGGAGGACGGTGTGTTTTCATAGACGTGTGTGTCTCCACTCGTATATGTCGTTATTCCACTATGGTTTTGCGGAGTGTGTAGGGAGGGGTCCCTCCGCGCGGACCCGGGGCCGGATTAACGGTAGTCCTGGAGCATGCCCTGGAGGCGCTTGCGGGCGAAGAAGATGCGGCTCTTCACCGTGCCGAGGGGAAGGCCCATGCGCTCTGCGATCTCGCTGTACTTGTAGCCGGCCACATACATCGTGAAGGGCACCTTGTACTCGTCGGAGAAGGACTGGATGGCCTCCGTTATCTCCTTGGCTGCGAACGAGCCCTCGGGAGTGGTGAGGCCTGACTCCTGCGAGCAGTTGAGATGGTAGAGGTCCTCGGTGTTGTCGATTACCGTGGCGCTGCGCACCTGGCGGCGGTAGTTGTTGATGAAGATGTTGCGCATGATGGTGAACACCCAGCCCTTGAAGTTGACATTGTCAACATACTTGGACTCGTTGTCGAGCACCTTGAGGGTGGTATCCTGCACGAGGTCCTGGGCTGCCTCGCGGCTGGAGGTCAGCTGACATGCGAAACTCATAAGGTTGGCCTGGAGGCCGAGAAGTCTCTGCTTGAAGGTAATCGAATCTGCCATAGTGGATGTGGTTTTTAAGAGTTTTTGATTGTTGTTATGACCGTATAACACAACTTTTGCCATTTCTATTACGTTTGTAATATTTTTTTAATCAATATAGCCAAAGTGTAACGATTCCGCAACAAACGTTACCGATTTGCAACAATTTTCACTCCCGGGGAGGATTTTTTCGGAGGCTCTCCCGGAGTGGCGGAGGCTTTCCAGCCTCCGTAAAAAAAGCGGAGCCTCCGCTATTTCCGGAGAGTCTGGTTTTTAACAGAGGCTGGAAAGCCTCCGCCACTTCTGGACAGCCTCCGCTACTTCTTCTTTTTAAGTTCCTGCGGGTCTCTGACCCGCAGTTCAAATATTCCGGCCTCCGCCACTTCTGGGCGCGCTCCGATTTTTTTACGGAGGCTGGAAAGCCTCCGCCACTCCGGGAAAGCCTCCGCTACTTGGGGTTAGTTTGTTAAAAGTTATTAAATTAATAGGGCGTAGCGGTTGCATATCTGAAAATTTATTTATACCTTTGTGGCCGATACCCTCTTCGCGCTGCCCGTCAGGGTCGCCGGGGGGCTCTCCTTAAAATGATCCTGAGGCTTCAGGATGACCATACATCAAGGCTTGAATTCTTACATATCAACCATAATATTAACTTATCTAAACCAAATGAAGCGTTCATTACTGTTATGCTTATTGGCTGCTGCCGGCACCCTCGCCGGTGTCGCCAAGACGGTTTATTTCGAGCGGCCTGCCGGAGTATCGCAGACCACTACGATAAACAAGTACGCCTGGACAGGAAGTACTAACATCTACGGCGCATGGCCCGGTACCGCCATCGCCGGCACTACAGCCACCCTCAGCGGCAAGTCGTATATCAAGGAAGAGATTGACGATAACGCCGAAAACCTGATTTTCAACTGGGACGGCGGCCAAACGACCGACCTGGAAGTTGTCAACAATGGCGTATACTCCAAAGACGGTCAGATCGGCACTGCCTCAGGCAACACTTTCGTGCCTCTCCAGACTGAGGCTATCCGCTACTACTACGAGAACACCGGCAACTGGGACCAGGTGTGGATTTACGCTTTCAACCCTGAAACTTTCAGCGGCTGGCCCGGCAAGAACATCACCGACCAGAAGGAAACCCTTCGCGACGGCAAGGAATATTACTATGTAGAGGTGATTACTCCGTTGAAGAATATCATCTTCAACAACGGCAACAACGGCTCGCAGACCGGGAATATAGTCGGCAGCGATGTGGTAGCCGGTGGTGTGTACAATGCTTCCGGCTACACCAACATGACCTCTGAGGATATTCAGGAGCCTTTCGAGGGCACTGAGTTGTATTTCCTCAACGACCTCAACTGGAAAACCGTGTACGCATACGCCTGGAGCGGCAGCGGTGATAATGTCACACTCTATAACGGCGAATGGCCCGGCCAGGCTGTCACGACTACTACCATGGTCAATGACCAGGAAGTATTCGTGGTGGATTTCCCCGGTGCTGAGAATATCATCTTCTCCTGCTTCGATGACAGCCATAACCACGAAGCGGCTTACGACTGGGAGCAGACCAAAGATCTCGCTTACACACCCGGCCTCACCTACAAGGCCACCACTGCTGTAAAAGACCTTAAGCCCGAAAAACTATATGTTATCGGCGGCGGCACAGGATGGAACATCAACTCTGAGGAGGTGGTACTGACCGCTGACGCTGATGACAGCTACATCTACACCGGCGATGTAAAGGTGACTGGCCAGGAATTCCGTATCTACACCAACCATGACGGCAACTGGAACACCGGCTCTTACGGCAGCGGAGCACCCGAGAATTCAGCAGTGAACATCACCTTTACCGCAGGCTCCGCCCACTGTAAAGCTGTAAAAGACAACAAGGGCAACTGGAAACTCCCCATGGAGTATGCCGACCCCGAAAACACCAAGATTGTCAAGTTCACTTTCAACTATCTTGACGGCACTTTCGTAATCTACGATCCCAGCGTCATCACTGTGAAGGACCTTCTTTACAGTGAATCCGAGAATCGCGCCGACGCTGTATCTCCCGCTGTGGGCACCTATGATGACAAGGCTGCTTTCGTGGCTGCCGGCGATAACGACGGCCTCGCTACCGTGAACATCACTCTCGAACCCGGCGTTCACATCAACCGCGAGTGCGCATCTCCCGCTATCCTCTACAACAATGGCAAGAAGATTTTCGAGGTATCCGCGCAGGCCACTCTCGAGGAAATTATGGCACTCAACCACATCGGCGTGCGCTGCATCAACGGCAACAGCTTCGACGGCGGCACTGACGGGCCCAGCACTTTCCAGGTAGTGTTCACTACGGATGCGGAAGACGTGCTCGTATTCCAGGGTGAGAACGAGCTCCGCTTCCCCGACGGCTTCTTCATGCTCGGCGGCGAGAGAGAGATCAAGACCGCTGTTGTCAACGATGAGGAGATTGAGTATGAGAGCTGGACCGGCGGCACACCTGTCAAGGGTGGCAACTTCCTCTGGAACGTTGTCAACGCTGACCGTCCCGCTGTTGAGCCTATCACTCACAACGAGGGCGTTGAGGACAACTTCACACCGACCTCCGCAGGCACCCTCACTGTAAACGTTGCCAAGTACGGCTCGCACGAGCACTACCCCCACGTAACTGTAAGCGAGGTTTACGGCGACGCCCAGCATGACCTCACTTTCCCCCGAGGCACTTCCTCTTTCGCTTTCTATGACCTCCTCCCCGGCCGTCTCCACGCTATCAGCTACCACTTCCACGCTGATGATTCCGCCGACACTGTCGACAAGGAGAACTGGGTGCGCGACCACAACGGCCAGGTGTGCGAGAACACTGTATACGCTCTCACCCAGCCCACAGGCGTTGTCTGCGACCTCGGCGCCCAGACCATCAGCCTCCTGGCCGGCAAGGGCACTGTGATCCTCTACACTCTCGACGGCTCCGCTCCTGACACCAACCTCCTCCAGGGCATCGCCACCCACTCCGAGAACTCCACTTACATCCACGAGGTGACTGAGAACGATCCCGTGATCGACTTCTCCGACAAGGACGTTCCCGAGAATCCGCAGGTGGCTCTGGTGGCCGCTGCTGCCAACCCCGAGACCGGCGAGTATGTGGTCAACCCCTCTGTGCAGGATATCGAGACTTCCGTAGCAGCTATCGAGGCTGCTGCTGACGGCGCTCAGTACTTCAACCTCCAGGGCGTGCGCGTTGAGAAGCCTGCCAACGGCATCTTCATCCGCGTTAGCAACGGCAAGGCCATGAAGGTCACCGTGAAATAAATTTCTTCCCCCGATAATTACGGCGCGAGGGCGCGCCTCTTCCCGGAGCTTCCGGGCGGAGGCGCGCCCTCCGCCATTTCCGGAGGCTTGCTCCTAAAACTATTTTTTAACAGTTAGTTATTGATATTTGCGGCGAATTTGTTAATTTTGTGGTCTGATTAACTGACAATGTCCAAAACCTCTAAGAAAGCAAGTTTCTGGGTGCGCCGCCGCTCGCACATCCCCCTGCTGCTGGTGGGAGGGCTCATCGTGGCCCTGCTGTTCTTCAACGAGGATGCCTCGGTGTCGCTCAATATGGAGTATGAGCGCCAGATCAACTCCCTGAAGCGCGAAATCAAGGAATGCCGCGATTCGGCCGCATTCTACCGCGCCCACCGCGAGGCCCTCGAGGCCGGAGAGAGCGACCTGGAGTATCTCGCCCGCGAGCAATACCACATGCAGCGCCCCACGGAGGATGTCTTCCTACTGACGGACAAGTAACCCTCTCCCCCACTTATAACAGCAAGCGACAATGAAAAAATATATAGAAAATTGCGCGACTTTCGGCCTGCTGCTCATCTGCGCCGGCATGGCAGGGCCACTGCTCAACATGCTCACGGCCACACCGCCGTTATACATGTGGATATATGCAGCCGGGGCGCTTATCTTCACTGTGGCACGCCTCGTGGGAGCGGCCGACCGCACCGGCTCGCTGAGGATGCGCCGCCTGCGCCGCCTGGAGTTCTGGGCCGGCATGGCATTCTGCATCGCCTCGGGCCTGTGGTTCTACAATTCGCAGCGCCTCGGCGCCTACGGCGGCTCCCTCGCCATAATTCGCCCGACGGTGGTCTTCACATTGGCCGGAGCCGCTATACAGGTCATAGCCTCCTGGCTCATCTACTCGCAGCGCAAAAAAGAGGAGACCTCGAGCCATGATGACTGACCGGGCAGACATGCATCCCCCCCTCGCCGGAAGCCTGCGCTCAGTGCTGACCGCAGACCAGGGAAACACGGCCTTGAAACTCGATTTCTGGACGGCTGACGATGCGGGGCAGTGGTGTCACGCGGGCCATCTGACAGCCCGCGCCGATGATGCCGACCGGATTTTCGGATGGGTCGAGGCGCGCCGCCCCCAAGGGGGCATATACTGTTCGGTGGGGCGCCTCGATGTGCGCCTCATCGAGAGCCTGCGCTGCCTGTTGGGCGACCGGATGCTCGTGCTGACCCCTTCGACGCCCCTGCCCGTCAGGGTGGAGTATGCCACTCCCGACACTCTCGGGGCCGACCGCGTGGCAGCAGCCTGCGGAGCGGCAGCCCTGATGCCGGGGCGCGCGTGCGTGATCGCCGATGCCGGCACAGCCCTTACGCTCGACCTGCTCACAGCCGGAGGGGCTTTCGCCGGTGGGCGCATCTCCCCCGGACTCAACCTGCGGCTGCGCTCGCTGCATGACCACACCTCGCGCCTCCCCCTGCTAACTACCGAGGGCCTGACGCCGGAAAACGTAGAGGAGGAAGTCCCCGCCGCAGGTCGCGACACACGCACCTCCATCCTCTCGGGGGTGATTAGGGGCATGGCGGCCGAAATAGCCTCTGCCCCGACCCTCTTCGCCCCTGCCGGGGACACAGCCACTCCGGAGCCCGGCGCAATGCTGCTGCTCACCGGAGGCGACGGCCCCCTGCTGGAGCCCCTGGTGCGGGAGCTCCTCGCCGCCCCTGACGCATTGGCGGCTGATGAGCTGCTGATGAGCCGCGGCCTCCTTTCAATCTATCTCTATAACGAAGACACTCTCAACGATGACAACGCATAGCAAAATCCTCCTCACCCTCTCCCTTATCGCGGGGCAGGCCCTGGCCGGCCTGCTGCCGGAGGCCCGCGCCCAGGTCAACACACCTTACTCCATGTATGGCTACGGCATCATAGGAGACCGCGCCACCTCCATGCAGACCCAGATGGGGGGCGTGGGCTACGCCATGCGCTCCGGCCGCCAGATCAACGCCATGAACCCCGCCTCATACGCCGCCATTGACTCCCTGACGTTCCTCTTCGACATGGGGGCCGACCTGTCGCTGCTCTGGAGCCGCGAGGGGGAGGCGCGCCAGCACTCCACCGGAGGAGGCCTGCAGTATGTAACGATGCAGTTTCCCCTCTCCAAGCATTTCGGCGGCTCGATAGGGCTGCTCCCCTACTCGTCGGTGGGCTACGCCTTCGGCAACGATGTCACCCACGGCGCCCTGGAGAACCAGGGGTCAGGAGGCATCAACGAAGCCTATCTCGGCGTCGCTGCCGAGTATTTCGGCGCCTCGCTGGGCGTCAACGTCTCATACCGCTTCGGCAATATCATCAACGACTACTACGCGACCCCCTCGACACAGGGCCAGACGCTCACGGAGCATGTCATGCAGATCCGCGACTGGGACATCGTGATCGGCGCGCAGTACGGCTTTCCTCTGACGCGCTTCGACCGCATGTCGTTAGGCCTCACCTATTCGCCCAAGAAGTCGATGCACGGCGACACGTGGGTCACCATCCAGGAGCTGCAGACCACCTCATCGCCCGACACCATCGGGAGCATGGGCATCGGGGGGCACTACTACTCGCCAAACACCGTGGGGTGCGGCGTGAGCTACACCCATGAGCGCGCTTCGCGCCTCACTGTGGAGGCCGACGTGACCTGGCAGCAATGGTCGAAGGCCAGGTATTCGGGCATACCCGACAGCCGCGACCCGGGCCGGGAAGTGTTCCGGGGAATGGACTTCGCCGACCGCATGAAGTATGCCGTGGGCGCCGAATATGTGCCTCGCGTGCGCGGCAGCTATTTCCAGCGCATGGCCTTCCGCCTCGGGGCGTCATACACCGACGACTATATCAAGATACGCGGCAACCGCATGAGGGAGTTCAGCCTGGCTTGCGGCGTGGGCTTCCATACTATCCAGGACAAGACGATGATCAACCTCGGCCTGGAGTGGAAGCACCGCAGCTGTCATCCGGAGGCGCTGCTGACCGAGAATTATTTCAACATCACGCTGGGCGTGAACTTCAACGAGGTGTGGTTCTGGAAGCGCAAGATCAAGTGAGGCGCGCCGTGCGCCGCATAGCCGCGCCCCTGCTCGGGCTGGCGCTGTTGGCCGCGGCCCCGGCCTGCCGCGAGGACAACCGCATCGCCACCGCCCGCTCCATCCGTCCCGAGGGGATGCCGACCATGACGACGCGCAATGTCTCCACGCTCATATCAGACTCGGGCATCACGCAATACCGCGTCGTCTCCCCCCTGTGGAAGGTATATGACGAGGCCGACACCCCCAAATGGGTCTTTCCCGAAGGGATATACCTTCAGAAATTCGACCCCGCCTTCAGGGTCATAGCCACCGTGGCGGCCGATTCGGCCACCTACCTCTCCAAACTGCGCCTGTGGCGCCTGGACGGCCATGTGGAGATACGCAAGAAGCCTGCGGACCTCTTCATGTCCGAGCATTTCTTCTGGGACACGCGCAGGCATCTGATGTATTCCGACACGTTCATCCACATAGAGACCGCCACGCACGTGCTCGAAGGGGTGGGATTCGAGTCGGACGAGCACCTGACAGATTACCGCATCATCCGGCCGCAAGGCATCTTCCCCGTAGACCGCGGCGCGCTCAAAAACCCGTAGACCGAGGCTCACTCAAAAACCCGTAATCCCGGCGCACTCAAAAAAAACCGCTGACATGACACTGACCACAGCCATTATAATCACAGCCATAGCCATCCTCCTCTCGGGCCTCTTCTCGGGCTCCGAGATAGCCTTCGTGCAGTCGAGCAAGGTCCGCATGGAGATCGACGCCGCCCGCGGCGCCCTGACCGACCGCATACTGCGCCGCTTCTCGCGGCGCGAGGACATGTTCATCTCCACTCTGCTTGTGGGCAACAATGTGGTGCTCGTCATCTACGGCATCACCATCTCTGTGATCATCAACCCCCTGCTCGAGGGGTGGCTGCGCAACGAGGCCCTGGTGCTGGTATGCAACACTGTCATCTCCACCTCCCTCATACTCTTCGCCGGGGAGTTCCTCCCCAAGACCACCTTCCGCATCAACCCCAACTTCATGATGCGCCTGATGGCCCTCCCCCTCTTCCTAATCTATATCGTGCTCTATCCGGTGTCGAAGTTCATATCATGGATTTCGCGGGGCCTCATGCGCCTCTTCGGCTTAGGGGGCGAGGAGACCGTCCACACGCTCATCACCATGGAGCAGCTCGACGACTATCTCGAGGAGACCATATCCACCTCCCATGACCGCAAGGAGGTCGAGAACGAAGTCAAGATATTCCATAACGCTATAGACTTCAAGGACACGCAGATAGGGGAATGCATGAAGCCGCGCAACGAGATAGTGGCCGTCGAGATCAACTCCACCACGCGCCGCGAGCTCATAGAGAAATTCATTGCCACGGGGCTCTCCAAGATTGTGGTCTACCGCGAGGACATCGACAACGTGGTGGGCTACATCCATGTGGCCGAGCTCTTCAATCCCGACACGGACTGGCGCGAGCATCTCAAGCCTGTGATCTTCACTCCGGAGACGATGCTCGCCGACAAGATGATGTCGCGCATGCTGAGCGAGAAGCGCTCGCTGGCCATAGTGATAGACGAGTTCGGAGGGACAGCGGGCCTTGTGACGCTCGAAGACCTCGTGGAGGAGATATTCGGCGAGATCGAGGATGAGCATGACCGGTCGCGCGCGCTGGTGCGCGAAGTCTCCGAGGGGGTGTATGAGATAGCGGGGCGCGCCGAGATAGAGAGCCTCAACGAGGACTACGGCCTGGACATCCGCGAGTCGGACGACTACCACACCTTGGCGGGATACATCATAGACCGCCTCGGCGCCCTCCCCTCGGCCGGCGAGACCTTCGAGGCCGACAAGCTGCGCTTCACCATCCTCAAGATGTCGGCCACCCGCATAGAGCTGGTACGCGTAGAAAAGCTGTGAGTCCGACAAGTCAGACAAGTCCGACCAGTCTGACAAGTCCGACCCGTCCGACCCCAAAAAATGCAACAATAACAATTTTCCAGCCGAAAAGTTGCAGGAAAATCAAAAAAAATGTGTATCTTTGTATCGGATTTGAAAAAAATCCGCTCACTTAACCCCTGACATCACCTCTCTCATGAACCTCTACCCCTCGCAAACCATAGACTTAATGAACGCAAAAGAGACTTTCCGGGCAGCTGTGCTCAATATGCAGAACAATCTTCTTTCTTTCGCCCTCAAGCTGACCCTCAACCGCGAAGAGGCGCGCGACCTGGTGCAGGAGACCAACCTCAAGGCGCTTAACAATGAAGACAAGTTTACGGACAACGCCAACTTCAAAGGGTGGATGCTGACCATCATGCGCAACATCTTCATCAACAACTACCGCAAGGACACCCGTGAGAACACCATAGTGGACACCACCGAGGATTCCTACCACATCAACCTCTCGCAGGAGGCCGTGAGCGACACTCCCGAGAGCTGCTACGCCATGTCCGAAATCTCAGCGCTCATAGAGGGATTCCCCAAGGACTACCGCGAGCCCTTCACGATGCATCTCGCCGGCTACAAGTATGAGGAGATAGCCGATGACCTCACCATGCCTTTAGGCACGGTCAAGAGCCGCATCTTCATCACCCGCAAGCGCCTGCGCGAAATCCTCAAGGACTACCGCTGACATCCCCGGACCCGGAGGGGCCGAACAGCGCTAACCCCGGGTGAAACCCGGGGACGGCCAAGCATTTTGCCAATGATGTTAAAAAACATTTATTTTTTTGGCGAAATATTGCGGTTTGCATGAAAAATTTGCTTACCTTTGCGAAAAGATAACCAAATTTATATCTGCATGACTAAAACCTACTCATTATGGCTCGCCGCAGGTGCTCTCGCTGCCTCCGGCCTCGCTTTTGCAGCAAACGCACACGACGCCGCCCCCGCCAAGGCGGTGGCTAAAATCCAGCGCCCCGCCGGCCCGGAGTTCGAAGGATACTTCGACATAGTCGACGGCAAGCCCGTCGTGGACGGCGTGCTCTACGCCCCCACCACATGGCTCTATGACTGGGAGACCGAAGCTCCGGCCCGTCCTATCGAAGGCACCATGACCATCCGCGTCGTAAGAAGCTGCTTCGACCTTGATATCAAGGATGAGCTCGTGGCAGAATACCTCGATGTGAAGCCTGACCAGAAAATCGAATGGTCTGACCCCGATGTCATCATCGGCCAGTCATGGACCTACCGCGGCATCGCAATCGTAGACGGCGTTGAAAACGAGGAGTGGTACTCGCAGGCAGGCATGTACACCGGCATCCGCCCCCTCTCGGTGACTGGCTACGACGTGACTTCCGACTCCGGCAAAGCCCCCGTCACTGTAACCCTCACCGTGCCCAAGGGTGTGCGCGACGCCTCCATGTTCCCCGAAATGGCCGCGGCATACAAGCCCGAGCGCGTCTACATCACCCGCCAGTATGTCGAGCCTGACGGATGGGACTACACCGACCCCGAGCTGGTCTGGGAGCAGCTCAACCCCGAGTTTGACACCGAATACGTGTTTGAGGATAACAACAACGGCGAGACAATGCCGGAGGGCACCTACGCCTACAACGCCTACGTCAGCTGGAAATGGGGCGAGAGCTTCGAGGAATCCAAGCGCGTCGGCCTCTACCTCGACAAGCCAGCCTATCCGGAGAATGTCAAGGCTGTCACCAATGAGCAGGGTGTGCTCGTCACTTGGGATGCGGTGACCGGAGCAGCCGGCATCGGCTACATCAACCCTGAGGATGTCATCTATGACGTATACCGCTACTACGGATATGACGACACCGAGCTCATCGGCTCCGACATCAAGGCCACCGAGTATGTCGACGACCTCGCAGGCATCGACCATCCCGTCAAGCTCGAATACCAGGTGATTGCAAAGAACGAGAAGGGCGGTTCCGATGAATACTATGGCCGCAGCAACAGCATCGTGGTCGGCCCCGCCGCTCCCCTCCCCTTCACAGAGCAATTCTTAGAGGGTGACGCATGGAGCGCGGAAACCGACAACATCTGGATCGAAGGCACCCTCGAAGGCTCAGCCACTTGGGAGATACGACCAAAGGCTACCTACTATGATGCTGCATGGAACAGCTTCTATATCACGCCCACTGCACCCTCGAAGGGACTGGCCTACACCACCTTCTCCTCCTGGGCTCCTGACGGTGTGGTCGTGCTGACCTCAAACGCCATTGACTTCAAGGGCCACGATGCAGGCGAAGTCACCCTCGGCTACCACACTGCCCCCGGATGTCTCGTAGAGCTCGCAGTCGAGATCATGACCGAGTTTGACCCCAGCGAGGGAAGCAGCACGGTTTCCCCCTACGCTCCCGCAGAGGGCCTGAATCCGACCACTCTCGACACCGCCAAGACCGTGACCGCATGGAGCGGCTCGTGCAACGGCGAAGAGGGCTGGCAGACCGTCACAGTGCCCTTCGAAGGCTTCGGAGCATACGATACCATCTATGTGCGCCTGAAAGCCACTCAGAACGACGTTCCCGAGGATGGCATATACGTGCCCGCAGCAGTGCAGTATGTGCATCTTGACGCCACTGACGAGTACAACTCCGTAGCCGGCATCGCCGCCGACGCAGTGTCGAGCCAGTATTACAACCTCCAGGGCATCCGCGTCGCTGCCCCCCTCAAGGGTGAGCCCACCATCCGCCGCAGCGTGATGACCGACGGCAGCGTCCGCACCACCAAGGTAATCGTAAAGTAAAAACTGGTGATTGTCCAGTAAAAAAGCAAACAGAAGGGCGAGTCCCTTCCTATATCCTGCTTCTGCTTCTCTCCCCGTCCGTATCGGGACAGCCCTCCGGGGGCTGTCCCGATTCTTTTGCCGGGAAGAGGCGCGCCCCGCCCCCATACTACTCCGGTCACCCCCGGCGAAAGGCGCTCACCGCCTGATGACCCCAAATTAGAGCGCAGCCTGACATGTACACAAAAAAGTACACATTTTGATTTGGATAATTTGGTTTGTCATACGTTATTTATTATATTCGCATATTCAATTTACAATCAACACAGCTAATTATGCAGATAGTGACTACACGTGACTTCCGGGCCAACCAGAAAAAATATTTTGAAATGGCCGAGAGAGAACCGGTTTTCGTAATGCGCCGCGGAGCCAGGCCGATATCAATTTCTGTGGTCAACGATGATGATATATTGTCGTCAGCTGACCTTGCCTCCATACGCAAAGGAATAGAGGATGTCAAAGAGGGTCGCACCCACATCCTGGCTCCCGGGGAGTCATTAGAGCAACTTCTTGACCGGCTCTGAAATGTACACGGTCATATTGACTGACGAAGCAGTCCGCGGAGCAAAAGCTCTCCGCAAGAGCAATCCGTCATCATTCAAGAAGCTGTCCAAGCTATTGGATGAACTCAAAAACAGCCCGTATGCGGGCACAGGACACCCCAAACCTCTGACGCATCTGACAGGAATGTGGTCGAGGCATATTGACAAGAAGAACCGGCTTATCTATACCGTGCATGAAAAGGAAGTCATCGTGACGGTCATTTCCGTCATTGGTCATTACGATGACAAGTAACCAATGCCCGGGAAGTTCTTACGGATTTTCCGAACAGCAACTCTGATTGCATGTAAAAAACCGGCGGGAGGAGGCCTCCCGCCGGTATGAATGAATCAAGGTGAGGGTCAGAGCTTTTCGACTGTGCCCATGAAGAGGGGCATGCCGCAGGCACGCTCGGTGATGACGTAGAAGAAGGGACGGTTGGCGTGGAAAGTCTTCGGCTTTACCGGAGGACCCGCGGCCATGTCACCTACCACGACAGTGGCTGCGGCCGCTTCGCCACCCTCCTCGTCAATGCGCAGGCGAGCGCCATGGAGCAGCTGCGAAACCTCCATGGACAGTCCCGCATCCGTAAGGCCGGTCCATAAAGACCTATCGAAAAGGGAACTGATACCGCACTTCTTAAGCACGGGAATCATGTTGGTCGATGCGTTTACATCAAAAACCGGCAGCTCCAAATCAACCTCCATGCCGTCTCTGATAGAGGTCATCTCGTTGATGTCCTCAGGCGTAAGAGAGGCCACGAAAGAACGGATGTCGGTTTCCTCGGCAGGAAGGATGAACGTGGCTGAGAAGCGTCCGTTGCCGAAGCCGAGCGTCACCGCTTCCATGCGGTCATTCTTCATGTAGGCTGCCGTGTGGCGAGGATCACTCATCATCATCACCTCTGACCGGGAGTTGTCGGCGCAGGTGAAAGTTTTCTTCGCTGTCAGATTCTTGTCAAAAGAATCTGTCCAGGGCGCCTTGTAGTAGACCGCGTTCACAAGGGCGATCACGCTATTTTCCGGCGAGTATTGGTTGAGCAGAGCGGGAATCATGCCGGCGGTCTTACCGCTTATCCATCCATTGATTCTTTGGAGCACCGCATCTTCGCTGTCATAACGGCTGTACTGATATGCCTCCGCCTTGTAGAAGTCAGCCATGGTCGCGCTGAAACTGTCCTTGATGTCGAAAGTGTCCCAGGTCCAAACGGAATTGGCGACCTCAAGCTTTGACTTGGGGTCGAGGGTCGGGAAATTCGACAGCATCTCGCTGATATAGCTGTTGAGGGTAGCGGTATCAGGGGCTTTCAGGAAGTCCAGCACCTCGCGCCCGGCCTCCTCTCCGGCGGCATTGGCGGTCATCGCCAAGGCAACGCGAAGGCTGAGAGGTGAGAAGACCAGGTTGCAGTCACGCTCAGTCACCTGCGCGACTGCAGCCAGCACGTCCAGGTCCACCTGCGTCTGATTGTTGAGCCAAGCAGTCATCTCCGTGTCAGGCACGATAGGGTCGGCACCCTTTGGGCTGGTGTTATCAGGGTCCGCAGAGTCTGAGCATGCCGTCATCGCCACAGCGGTCGCGGCACCCCAGAGAAGCATTGAAATCTTGTTAGTTAATCGCATGTGTCAAGTATTTAGTGTGTTGTTGTATATCTGTTTCAGAGACGTTGATACAAAATTAAGATTAAGATAAATTTTTATAATTTCGGGCTCTCCAGAAAAAATTCCTGCGGGTTCCAGCCTAAATAGTTATCCGGGAGCTTTGGAAAATACCGGCGGGAGGAGGTCTCCCGCCGGCCTGCATGAATCAACCTACACTCGTCATTTTACAATTACCTTACGTCCTTGTGATACATATATGTTGCCGGGATGAAGGGTATCTGCCCTGCGGCCTGAGAGGTCGTACCACTCCGCCTCGCCGCCATCCTCCTGCACAGGTGACAATATGCCGGAATTTCCCGAGGCATCCCTCTTGTGGATGAAGCGGCTCCAGGAACTCGCAGCCACATACTTGTTCAGCGAACCGTCGGGCACTGTCAGCACGCACTTTTCGAAATTCACATTCATGAAGCTGTCGGCGGAAAGCTCATACGGCTCCGCGCACATCACATTGACAGACGTGATGGCCGGACAGCTGTTGAACACCCGGTCAAGCCCTATCTCATGGTCAGGCAGAGTGACAGAGGCGAGAGACTCGCAGTCCGCGAAAGCATTCTCACCGATTGAGGTCACTGAGGAGGGTATGACTATTTCTGAGAGGTTCCGGGCACTCCCGGCAAAACTCCGGCCCAGCACATTCACTCCCTCACCCAGCGAAATAGTGCGGAGGTTGGGGCAGGCGCGCACGCCATTAATCGTACTCACGCTCCCGGGGAAGTCAAGCGAGGTGAGATAGGTGCAGAAATCGAAGGCATCGCAGGCAGTGACCGTGAACGACTCTCCCTCGAAGACCAGATCCGAGGGAATTATAACAGCCCCCCGGTAAGAGCCTGATTCCACGCCTTCGACCTCACATCTGTAATCTCCGACAGCACACTCTCCGGTGCCTCCGATGACGTGGAAGTCAATGCCGGCATACTTGAACCATCCTTCTTCAGGATATGCCACTGCAGAGGCTGTAGTGCGTCCGTCAGGGGCGACGCATGTGAAAGTTCCGGACCATGAGCTGTCAGCGGAATATGCCTCGAAGGCCTCGTCAGGCACCCTTGCGATGGCAGTGGCGGGCAAGTCAGTGAAAGTGACCCCTGTAAGAGGATATGGCTCCGGCGAAGTGGCGTAGACAGTGCTCAGGACCATGCTTCCGTCAGCGAAACTGTCCAGCGTGACCGGATGGTCCGGCAGTGTGATAGTTTCGAGGAGCATTGCTCCGGAGAGCGTCCACTTCGCTATCTCCGTCACTGAATTGGGGAAGACGATTTCGCGCAATGCATAGCAGTCTTTCAAGCCTGCCACAGCCCTCACGCCCTCGGGGAGGATGACGGAAGTCAGGTCATAGCATCCATAAAACGCATCCACAGCCGTGACAGCGTATGTAACGCCGTCGTATGCCACCTCAGCGGGCACAGTTATATCGCCCGAGTATTTTGTCCCGTCAGCCGGGTCAGTGAACGTGCACTCGGCAGTTTCCGGGACACCGGAGTAAGTCAGCCCGTCAACGGTGAAGACATCCGCCGCCATGGCCTTGCACGGCGTACCAATCGCTGCTGCCAGCGCCCCAATCAGGAATAATTTGTTAGTGATATTCATATCAGCAGGAATTTGAAGTTTATTATTTCACCACAAGCCGTTTGCTATCTACCACAGTACCGTCTATGCTCAAGGTCACTACGTAGATACCCGCCGGGAGTGACTCAAACCTTACCTTGTTGTCGGCATCCCCTGTGTCAACGGAGGTTGAGGCAACATGATTGCCGAAGACATTGGTCACAGTGACATTGATATCTCTGTCGGACTCTGCGGTTTCAAGCTCAATCTCAGTATTGCCCCCCATAGAGCTGCAGGAGACTATCCGTGCGGGTTCCGCTATGCCTGCGGCTAACTGACCGGCTATAGTGGGTGTAATAATTCTGGGTGCATAGTTATGAGCACGGAGAGCGATATAACAATATGGCAGTTCTGATTTACTAATCAAGCAGAACTTTCCTGTATTATGGCTCGTTTTGCCGGTTTTAGTATTATATACGGTAACTCTTACATCCCAAGGAGTGTTGGTCAAATCTAACTGGTATGAGACTTCGTTATAGTATTTGAGTCCTGCGGGAAGATAACCTTTAAAATCCGTTCTCAGCTCCATGCTCGGGTCTCCGAACACATGAAACAGCAGTTTTGTCTGCAAGGCTGTGCCACCGGTGCCATATTTTGCAGTAACGCTTTCCATGCCTTTGCGTAGTATTTTACCCAGTTCATAGACAGGAGAGGCGTTTTCTATTCCTGTTGGAGTTGATTTGGGGAAAACAGGCTCTAAACCCGGTTCGGGCCAGATAGCATTGAACATACCCTCTGCAAGCACATCATTATATCCCGAATAACTTACCTCCGAAGCTGCAATGACCCCTACTGCACCTCCCCCGGATTTTTTGAGGAGTTCCTCGGCAAAAGATGTAAATCTATACGTGCCTGTGAGACATGTAATGCTGAATACAACAGGTAATTCAGAAGTGGAAGGAAGAGAGGCGACATTTGAATTATCAAATTGAGGAGCTCCCCAGCCTGTTACGTTACCGTGTCCTCTGTAAAGCACATAAGACTGACCTGCGCCGAATTTGGATATAATATCAGAGAAATTCCCGTTCCATGAAAAATAGGGATGTCTTAGCTCGGGCTTTATCTGGTCTCCGAAAGAGTACACTGTGTTGTTCCAATATTTGGGATTCACATTATCATCAGCATGGTAGACCCTGTCAGCTGTGACTCCCTGCACCATCATATAGTCCCGTATTTCCTCCGAGGTCTTTATAAATCGGCGGTCTTCGTAGGTGTCGCCGTCTAAATCCTGGAAATAACCGCAATGAAGAGCTTTAGTGTAGAAAGACTTATTCGTTATCGGAGTTTTGTCGTAATCAATAATCTTTTCTATCACGGTCATTGCTTCCTCGGCACTTGAAACGCCAATACGTCCGACATACACATCCTGTTCGAAATCTCCGCCTGCATCCATGCATCCGTAGACATAATCCGTGTAGATGTTCCCGTATCTCATTCCGGGTAAATCATTATAATCGCCAAGAAGGAGGACATACTGAAAATACTCATCAGCTGCATAATGTGACCTTATGGCTGCTTGTATACCGCCTGTGTCCCAGGATGAATGAGACAGCACTTTGGGCTTATACCCCATTAAACGTTTCCAGTCCGCGAATTTATCAGCAGCTTCCTTGTAAGCCGGGGTGGTGAGAATGAGGTATCCGGGCTCGTGATAGATAGCTAACTGAACATTCGGATTTCCAATATTCACATTGGTATCGTAAGTTATTCCGGCATTGTCTGCGGCATGAAAAACCGCATCTGACAGCGATTCCGGGGAGTTTTCTTGAGTAAAGGTAATTTTATAGGAGATTTTCGTGCATGCTCTTACTTTCTGTGTAGTCACACTATATTGTATGGGATGAATCTGAACTACGCATATTTTTCTGTCGCGCTGCGTGACAGTGCCTTGATAATCCACTACAGACTCCGGTTTAAATCCGGAGTAAGGTGTGATGGGGGAAATAGATTCAGCTGACAGAACGCTTGTGGCCGAATCAATTACGGGAGGACGTGCCGGGCTAAGGGTATGGCTGAACTCTACATATTCATGCGACAGGAGGCTGACATTGGGGGTGGTTCCGGCAGGCGCTTCAAACTTGTCTATGCGTTTGAGCCACGCGCCCTCTTTGTCTATGTCATTGACTCCGAAGCCTTCTATCGTAAGCAGTGCGTTTCCATCTAACTGAGGGTCGTCTTGGGTCGCAACGTAGTTGAAGGTATAGGTAACGGTTATATTGCCGTCACTGTCAGTCACAACATCACGATAGGGTATCGTCATGCCGACTCCTTCTATGTCTGGTGGCGTATCGCCATTGAGACTGATCACGTTCACTGCGTAGAGGCTGCATATCCACACCAGTGAAAGGAGCAGGGTTAAAACCTTTTTCATGATAAATCGGGTTTTAGTTGGGAAATTTGGTTAACTATCTCGTTGCTTGCGTATGCATCCGCAGGCAGATTTGTTTATTTTCCAGTCATTCTCGGAAGAAATATGACCCTCCATACACATTGCCTTGTGAGGTGGAGATTTTGATATACCCATTGGTCAGGTATCCGACATTGAAATAGGCCGGTGCTGAAGAATCAAAGTAAGTTTCCGGCTTGTCCACTCGTGCAGCATCGCTGACTGTCATGAGACAGGTCCCCTCCGGAATCTCGAATGTCACCTCTGCCTGGCCCGAAGAGTAGTGGCAGGAGATGACCTGGCGCGAGGGAGCCAATGGACGGCCGCCTCCCGGATTTCCGGGATTAGGGGATGGAGGGAAGGTTATTCTCCTTACTATTATTTCGCCGCCGCCAGGCGGGATTGAGTCCCCCGGATGTCCCCCGGCTGGATGGCTGACATGGTTCCGGCTGTCACTGAGATCAGCAAAAAGATTAGAAATCGCAATGTTTTCATCGTGGTTGATAATTAAATTTATCCGCAAAATAAGATGTTTCCGGTCATTTATGCAAATTTGAAAAGATGAAATTGGGGCCTGTCAGATTTTTTAAAAAGCGTCTTTGAGCTTGCAAGATTTTTTAATGATAGTATCATATAAGTATCAAGGTATTAATATTTTAAAAAAATATATGCAAGATTTTTTTCTAAATCACATTCAGCTGCTGCAAGATGGCCGTCAGTGGAACTTTCCTCTTTATTCCTCCGTCCTGATCCTCAAAAGAGCATGACAGGGTTGCGCCGCAGCCTGCGCGGTCCCTGCGTGAGGTTTCCCGGTTCTCCGGGCCTGAAGACCGAAGGATGAAAAGGCCCGAAATATCTCTGCCGATTTGGCCGACTCAGCAATAATTTGTAAATTTGCATTACCCCCAAGAACTCATTCTCCAAAACATAGGCATATGAATAATCTTAGGAGCACAATTTCATGCTTGCTTGTACTGTCGCTGTCATTGCTGCCGCTACTCACAGGGTGCCACCGCCACTCCACATCCCCTGTGTTGCTCGATGCTGAGAACTTGATGGAACACAATCCCGACTCAGCGCTCCGGCTGCTTGATTCTCTTCCCGCAACTCAGCTGCGCGGAGACCATGACAAGGCCCTGTATCACCTTTTGCTCACCCAGGGACAGCTGAAAACCGGTCATCCTCTTACAGCCGACTCAATGCTCAAAGCATCGATTGCGAGTTTTGAGGAGGCCGGAGACACCATGCGATTGATTAAGGCCTGCTTGTATGAGGCTATGCTGCTTAAAGTGAAAGGCCAGCGTGAAGAAGCGACCCTCAATGCCATAAAATCTTCGGATCTGGCACACATGAAAGATTCTTTCATTTGGATAGCCCGTGCAGAAGAGCAGCTCGCCGATTTGAATTACCTGTCACTCAATTATCCCGAGGCGCTTGCACATAATGGGAAAGCAATACAAGCCTACAAGAAGGCGGGGTATGACAAAAATGTTAACTACTCATCCTGCGACAGGGCGTTCATGCTCTTCATGATGTCGCGTCGCCGCGAGGCCCTGGTATTGCTTGACAGCATCCGTGATGCCGTACGCCACAGCGAATATGCAGATGCTATCAACGCATACATCAGTCCCGGCCTGCTTGAATTATATGTGCGCTCGGACATGTTTAATAAGGCTTCCGGGCTGTTGAATGAGATGCAAGATGCAGGTCAGACTCCCTTCACAACCGGATTCCTTGCTTCCAAGGCCATGATATTGATGCACCGGGGTGAAACGCAAAAGGCCGAAGCCGCGTTGGATTCTGCCGCCCGGGCTGCTTCGGACCTCAATGACACGGTGTATGTGTATATGGGCCACCGCAAGATCAATGAAATGGCCGGTAATTATTCCGAGGCCAAAAGATATACCGACTCACTGCTCTATCTGTACAATAAAGCTACTGCCCTGGCTTTAGAGGATGCAGCGGTGAGAGTGCAGAGAGATACATACCGGCTTGAAAAAGAAAATGAAAAACTGCTGAATGCCTCTCTTAAAACCCAGCGTTCAGTAATCCTCTTGACGGCATTGGTGGTGGTATTGATTATCTGCGGTGTGGTGATAGTGCTTTGGACTAAGAAAAAAGCGCAACGTGAGATACTGGAGGAAAGAATCTTATCGCTTGGAGATGATATAAAAGCCGAGCAGGACAAATCCTCTGTTCTAACCGGGGAAGTGGAGAAATTGGGAGGTGACCTCGCGAGTATGCAATCCCGGATGGAGACCCTCTACCAGCATCGTCTTGATCCGATGAGGAAAATATGGTGGGAAATAGTCAATGCCGGTGAAAACGACAAGGTGCGCAAATCCATATTGGCACAGGTGGAAAAAGACATTCAGACGTACACCTCCCCAAAATCAATGAAGCAGATAGAGAATGACATTAATCATTACATGGATGGCCTTGCGGATATAATGAGACAAGAGTGCGCGTTTTTGAAGGAGGATGATTTTTGTTTCCTGTTCTTTATTCTCGCAGGATTCGGGACAAAGTTGACATGCTTTTTCTGCAAGCTCAAATTAGGTTCGTTTTATTCCAAGAAGTCCAGGCTGCTTGATAAGATTTCTGAGGCCGACATCCCCCATAGGGACAAGATTCTCAGAGCTTTCTCAGCCGATATTACCCCAATCCCGGCTACGGAGGGGGATGACTTCAAAAATACTTGATGCCGGACCGTGGCAGCCGCTCTGCGCCTTTAGCAGGTTCTGCGTGAGGCAAGCGAAGCAGCGGGGCACGGAGCGAATCGCTCCGTGCCCCGCTGCTTTGGGGTCCGGCCGTCTTGCGGGCGCGTCCGCGCCTGAAAGACCCGGGTCAGTCTTTGTACTTCTTGAAGATGATGGAGGCGTTGTGGCCGCCGAATCCGAAGGTGTTGGAGAGCACAGCGTTGATGTCGCGCTCCTGCGCCTCGTTGAAGGTGAAGTTCAGGTCGTAGTCCAGCTCCGGATCATTGTCCCCCTCCTCATGGTTGATGGTGGGAGGCACGATGCCATCCTGGATAGCCTTGACGCTGAAGATACCCTCAAGAGCACCGGCGGCGCCCAGGAGATGGCCTGTCATCGACTTGGTCGAGCTGAGGTTCATCTTATACGCATGGTCGCCGAAGACCTGCTTGATGGCCTTCACCTCGCCGCGGTCTCCCACGGGGGTGGAGGTGCCGTGCATGTTGACGTAGTCGATGTCCTCGGGCTTCATGCCGGCATCGCGCAGGGCGTTCTCCATCACCAGGCGCGCGCCCAGCCCTTCGGGATGGGTGGCTGTGATGTGGTAAGCGTCGGCGCTCATGCCTCCTCCGACAACTTCGGCGTAGATTTTCGCGCCGCGCGCCTTGGCGTGCTCGAGCTCCTCAAGCACCAGGGCTGCTGCTCCCTCGCCGATGACGAAGCCGTCGCGCGAGCCGCTGAAGGGACGCGAGGCCCCCTTGGGGTCGTCATTGCGTGTCGAGAGGGCCTTCATGCTGTTGAAGCCCCCCACGCCGGCAGGGAATACCGCTGCTTCGGCTCCTCCGGCTACAATCGCATCGGCCTGGCCGAGACGGATGTAGTTGAAGGCATCTATCAGAGCGTTGTTGGAAGACGCGCAAGCGGATACGGTGGCGAAGTTGGGGCCGCGGAAACCGTGGTCGATTGAAATGTGGCCGGCAGCGATGTCGGCGATCATCTTCGGGATGAAGAAGGGATTGTATTTGGGTCCCTGGTCGGCATGCTGCGCATAATAGCCTGCCTCCTCTTCGAAGGTATGCAGACCACCGATTCCCGCAGCGAAAATCACGCCGACACGGTTCTTGTCGATGCCCTCGTTCTCAAGACCTGCATCCTCGATGGCCTGGTCAGCCGCCTCGAGGGCGTACATGGCATAGAGGTCGAGGGTGCGGAGCTTCTTGCGGTCGAATTTTGCCGCAGGATCCCAGTCCTTGACCTCACACGCGAACTGAGTCTTGAATTTCTCAGCATCGAAGTGTGTGATAGGGCCGGCGCCGCTGACGCCGTTCACGGCGTTGCGCCACGTTGTCTCGACATCATTGCCGATGGGCGTGAGCGCGCCGAGGCCCGTTACTACAACTCTTTTCAGCTCCATGGCGGTAAACTGATTTTACGTATGCCGTCGGAAACCTGCTTACGCCTGGTGAGCCTCGATGTATGCGATGGCGTCGCCTACAGTGGCGATCTTCTCGGCCTCCTCGTCGGGGATGTTGATGCCGAACTCCTTCTCGAACTCCATGATGAGCTCTACGGTGTC
>CAZWVY010000041.1:0-25701 GCA_964637105.1 uncultured Sangeribacter sp.
AACTGACCTTATACTAAGAATGAAGAACGTACTCATCATCGGAGCTACCGGACAGATCGGTTCGGAACTCACAATGCGCCTCCGCCGCGAATATCCCGGCGGCAATGTGGTGGCCGGATACATCAAGGGCGCCGAGCCCAAGGGCGAACTGCTCGAGAGCGGCCCCAGCCATGAGGTGGACATCACGAACGCCGCCCAGATCGCCGAGGCTGTCGACAAATATAATGTCGACACCATCTATAACCTCGCCGCCCTGCTGAGCGCAGTGGCCGAGGCCAAGCCCCAGCTTGCCTGGAAAATCGGCGTCGGCGGACTCTACAATACCCTTGAGGTGGCCCGCGAGAAGAAATGCGCCGTCTTCACCCCGAGCTCCATCGGCTCTTTCGGCAAGGACACCCCCCATGTCAAGACTCCGCAGGACACCATTCAGCGCCCCGACACCATCTATGGCGTGACCAAGGTGACCGGCGAGATGCTCTCCGACTACTATGCGCGCCGCTTCGGCGTCGACACCCGCTCGGTCCGTTTCCCCGGCCTCATCTCCTACGTGGCTCCTCCGGGAGGCGGCACCACCGACTATGCCGTTGACATCTACTACGCGGCTGTGCGCGGCGAGAAGTTCAAATGCCCCCTGAAACCCGGCACGTTCATGGACATGATGTACATGCCCGATGCCCTGCGCGCGGCCATCGAGATCATGGAGGCCGACCCTTCGCGCCTCGTTCACCGCAACTCCTTCAACATCGCCTCGATGAGCTTCGATCCCGAGATTATATTCAACAAGATCAAGGAATACGTGCCCGGCTTCGAGATGGAGTATGAGCTCGACCCCCTGCGCCAGGCCATCGCCGACTCCTGGCCCGACAGCCTGGACGACACATGCGCCCGCGCCGAATGGGACTGGCATCCCGAATTTGACCTCGACGCCATGACAGCCGACATGCTGACCAACCTCCGCGTCAAGCTCGGCGTCACCAAGCCCGAAGAGGCCCTCGCCTGACCCCGACCTGACGACCCACATGCCGGCGCGCCCCCGCTAAAGCAGGGACGCGCCGGCATTATCTTCCTTTAGACCTCACCGCCCTCTTCAACTTCGGCAATATGGTATTTTGTGAAATTTGAACCTGAAAACGCCTGGATTATGTGAAATTCACACTGATAAAAGGCGGGATTTTGTGAAATTTGGGGCAAAAAAAGTTGGTATTTCGTGAATAGGCAGGAATGCCCGCAACAGGGATTATATCGGATTCAACGGTCAGTTCTATACTTTCCCCTATTTCCTGACCTTCTTGCTCCGCCGATTCCTTTCCGAAAGAACCACATGACCCTTCCCGCAGTGTTGAGAGTTCAATAAGCGATTTTTTAGCCATTATGGCTAAAAAATCGCTTATTGAACAATCTTATTACTGCCGAAAATCCTGCATCATGATTTTCTCCGCTTTGCCCTCAGCGAGGCGTATCACAGCGCGGCCCGGCTCGGGATTTGCAATGCGCCTGCCGGTCAAGTCATAATAGATAGCATCCTTATCTTCTCCGGCAGTCATTCCGGCTCCTGCGTCACCCTCTTCCACAATCTTGAACCGGCTCCATCCTGCACAATCAGAATAGGCTTGCGCGCATCCGCGGGGCACTTCCAAAACGCACCGCTGCAGATTCACTCCCTCAAACGCATCTTCCGGAATTTCATAAGGCACGGGGCAGGGGAGAATTATTCTCTCCAGGGATGTCAGGCCGCACAGGTCTGCACCGAGTTTCACCGGATGCGGCGGCAGAAACAATCTCTCAAGATGCGATGAACGGTTTAAAAAACCGTATTGAAATTCCTTTACGGTAGAGGGAATCTCCATTGAGGTCTTATCGTAGGCATAAAACCCTGCCAGCCATTCGATGCCTTCATGCAAAACAATAGTCTTATTCCAGACATCCTCGATATAGGCATACTTTACCGTTGCGGGCACTATGACTTCGGTAACCCACTCCTCGGCAGGAGCCCATTCATTCCAAAGAGTAACGTAAATCCCAATCACAGTATATGTCCGGCCCTCAAACTCGAATGTCTCGGGAATATCCACGATACCGGAATAGGTGTCGGGCACTTCCATATCGTAGAATACGGATTCGTTGGTGACCACCGCCTCCATGGTTTCTCTGTTTAGCGCATACTCTATTCCGTCTACTCCGCACATATCGTGGAAGTCATGGGCGTCAAGGTCTCCGAGCGGACACCCGGGAAAAGTATAGAACCCCATGCAGCCTAAAGCTCCGAAGACCAGCAGCGCAGTCAGTATTGCCTGTCTCATTTCATAATTATTTTAGTGGTTTTTACAATGGTTAATAATTGGGGTGTATGATTTCATCGGTTTCCCGAGTGGTCATTTCCTTAAGAGTTTACGGAGGTGAATTGGCAGATAGGCTTTAAGGTATCGACATCTTCCATTTTTATTGTTCCGTGCGCAAATATATAAATAATTTTTAAAAAATACAAGTATTTGTTCATTTTTTTTAGATTTTTTTAGATTTACACGTCCAGCGTTTTCAGATTTGCAAAATAGGCAGGAATGCCCTCAACAGGGATTATATCGGATTCAACGGTCAGTTCTATACTTTCCCCTATTTCCTGACCTTCTTGCTCCGCCGATTCCTTTCCGAAAGAACCACATGACCCTTCCCGCAGTGTTGAGATTGGTCAAAAAGAGAATTTTTTTAGCCATATTTACTATTTTTGTAATAAAAACGGAGTCCGGCTCGTCCGGACTTCGTTTTTTTAGCTAATTTTGCACCCCGGCCCTGTGGCTAAGACCCCGTCTCATAAAATTTTTATGTCTCAGGGGTCTAAGTATCAGGGCCGTTAACCAACCAGACAATGAACCGCTTTCAATACATACTCCTCATCTCCCTTTTAGGGATGCCGTGCGCCCTGGGCGCTGAGATTCAGCGCCCGGGAGCGGCTGAGACCGTCATGGACCGGGAGGCTGATCTGCTTGCCGGCGCCCCTAAGGTCACTATGTCGCTCGATGACTGCATCAGCGCCGCCCTGTCCCAAAGCCCGACTGTCAAGGTGGCCGACATGGAACTGACCCGGTATGATTACTCGCGCAAGGAGACCCTGGCAGCGCTGCTCCCCAAGATAGATTTCGCCCTCTCCTACCAGCGATCGATTGAGCTGCAGTCCATGCGCATGGATCTCGGAGGCCAGAGCCAGCAGATTAAGATGGGCTCCGACAATACGTGGAACACCGGCTTCACAGCCTCCCTCCCTCTTGTGGCCCCCACGCTGTGGAAAAGCCTTTCGCTCTCCTCCACCCAGATTCTCCAGGCGGCTGAATCAGCCCGCACCTCGCGCCTGCAGACCGTGAACGCCGTCAGCCAGGCTTATTACTCGCTCATGCTCGCCCTCGCCTCCCGCGAGGTCATCATCAGCAACTACGAGACGGCGCGCCTCAACGCAGACCTCTACGCCAAACGGTTCGCGCAGGGGACAGCCTCGGAATACGATGTGCTCAGGGCCAATGTGCAGGTGAGCAACCTTGAGCCTGACCTCCTCCAGGCCGACATAGCCGTCAACCGCTGCAAGCTCCAGCTGTGCGTGCTCATGGGCCTGGATGCGAATGTGGACATAACGCCCGCCACCACTCTGGAGGCTATGGAGCAGGCCATGCATCCCGCTTCGGGCGAGGCATATCCGCTCGACGCCAACCCCTCGCTGCGCTCACTCGACCTGCAGCGCAAGCTCGCCTCACAGAACACCGCCCTCAAGAAGATGGCTTTCCTCCCGACGCTCGGGGCTTCGTTCAACGTCAACTGGCTCGCGCTGAGCAACGGCTCCCCCTTCCGGGGCCAGCAGTTCTCACCATACAGCAATGTGGGCCTCCAGCTGCAGGTGCCTGTCTTCAGCGGAGGGTCGCGGTGGTACGGCCTGAAGCAAGCCAAAGTGCAGCAGGCGGAGCTCGAGCTGCAGCGCGAGGACCTGGTCAACACGCTGCGAATGCAGGTGGACCTCGCCGTGGAGGACATCGACCGGCAGGCACGCCAGGTCGTGTCATCCCGCAGGGGAGTGGCCCAGGCCGAGAAGGCCCGCTCAATAATGCAGAAGAGCTTCGAGATAGGGGCGGCCACGTACCTCGAGCTGCGGGACAGCGAGGTGGCCGAGATGTCGGCACGCCTGGTCTATCTACAGGCCATACACTCATGGCTGTCAGCCTCCAGCGAGCTTGACCTGCTCCTGGGACGCGAGCATCCCGCAATGAACTGAACCACATAATCCGACCAATTATAATGAAATACGCTAAATACCTCTCCATAGCAGCGGCAATGCTGACTCTTGCCCTCCATGTAGGCTGCTCTTCCGACAAATCCAAAGCCGATGACGCCAAGGAGGAGCTCCCCGTAGTGAAAGTCGCCACAGCCGAAGAGCGTGACGTGGACCAGACAGTGACCCTCACTGCCACAGTGGAGCCCGAGAACATCAACAATATATCCGCCATGACCCCCAACCGGATCAAGCAGATTCTTGTGGACGAGGGCATGCGCGTCACCAAAGGGCAGCGTCTGGTGGTGCTCGATGATGTCAACACCACTTCCTACCAGCTCCAGGTGGACAATGCCCGGGCCTCGCTCCAGAATGTGCAGCGCGACTATGACCGCGCCGTCGAGCTCCTCAAAATAGGAGGAGGCACCCAGCAGCAGGTAGACCAGATGCACACCCAGCTCGTCAACGCCCGCAACGCCCTCTCCGCAGCGGAGCGCACGCTGCGCAACGCCACGGAGAACACCGTGCTCACCTCTCCCATCTCAGGCGTGGTGACAGCGCGCAATTACGACCCGGGCGACATGACCGGGGCCCTTCCGATACTGACAATCGCGCAGGTGCAGCCTGTCAAGACCGTCGTCAACATCCCCGAGTCAGACCTTTCACGCGTCAGCAAGGGGATGCCGGCAGACGTGACGTTTGACACCTACGGCGATGAGGTGTTCCACGGCACAGTGACAATGGTCATGCCCACCGTGGACACGCAGAGCCGCACTTTCGGCGCTGAAATCACACTCCCTAACGCCGACGGCCGCATCCTGCCCGGCATGTTCGGACGCGTCACCCTCTCCCTGGGCCACGCCACCCACGTAGTGGTGCCCGACCGCGCTGTCGTGAAGCAGACCGGCTCGGGCAACCATTACGTCTATGTGCTGCGCGGCGATTCGGTCAGCTATGACCGCGTGGAACTCGGACGACGCCTCGGCGACGCATACGAGCTCCTGTCAGGCTTGGACTCCGGCGCCACAGTAGTGGTCAGCGGCCAGACCAAGCTGCATGACGGCGCCCGCGTGCAGGTGCAGAAATAACTATCCATACTCACTTCCCAATCTGAAAAAGGATGTCACTATACGGATCAGCCGTGAAACGCCCGATCATGACCACGCTCTGTTTCGTGGCCGTGGTCATCCTGGGCCTCTTCTCCCTTGCCAAGCTCCCTATCGACCTCTACCCGGACATCGATACCAACACTATAATGGTCATCACGATGTATCCTGGCGCCAGCTCGGAGGATATTGAGCAGAATGTCACCAAGCCCCTTGAGAACTCCCTGAATGCAGTGGAGCATCTCAAGCATATCACTTCGCAGTCGCGCGAGAACACCTCCGTGATCACGCTCGAATTCGAATACGGCTATGACATTGACGTGCTCACCAACGATGTGCGCGACAAGCTCGACATGGTGGAGTCCGCCCTCCCCGATGATTGCGAGAACCCCATAATATTCAAGTTCTCGACCGATATGATTCCTATCTGCCTCCTGTCCGTGGAGGCCAAAGAGAGCATGCCGGGCCTATACAAGATTCTCGACGAGGGCCTTGTCAATCCGCTGGCCCGCGTGGACGGCGTGGGCTCGGTGTCGATCTCGGGCGCCCCGAAGCGCGAGATTCACGTCTATTGCGACCCTCAGCGCCTGGAGGCCTACGGCATGTCGGTAGAGCAGATCTCATCCGTCATCCAGGCCGAGAACCGCAATGTGCCGGGAGGCTCGTTTGACATCGGCTCAAATACTTACGCTCTCCGCGTGGAGGGCGAGTTCGACTCCTCCGACCAGCTCTCCGGCCTTCCGGTAGGCAATGCCGGAGGCAAGGTTATTTACCTTCGCGATGTGGCCCGCGTAGAGGACTCCCTTGAGGAACGCACGCAGGAGACCTATATCAACGGCGAGGCCGGAGCCATAGTCATCATTCAGAAGCAGAGCGGCGCCAATTCGGTGCAGATCTCCGAAAAGGTGATGAAGATGCTCCCCAAGCTGCAGAAGAACCTCCCCTCGGACGTGAAGGTCGGAGTGGTGGTCGACACCTCCGACAATATCCGCAACACTATCGCCTCTCTGGAGGAGACGGTGCTCTACGCCCTGCTCTTCGTCATGATCGTGGTGTTCCTCTTCCTGGGCCGGTGGCGCGCCACGATGATTATCGTCATCACTATCCCCGTGTCGCTCATCGCCTCCTTCATTTACCTTTTCGCCACGGGCAACACCCTGAATATCGTTTCCCTCTCCGCCCTCTCCATTTCAATCGGCATGGTGGTCGACGACGCCATAGTGGTGCTCGAGAATGTCACGACCCACATCGAGCGGGGCGCCGACCCGAAGCAGGCGGCCGTGCACGGCACCAACGAGGTGGCCGTCTCCGTGATAGCCTCCACGCTGACACTCATAGCGGTGTTCTTCCCCCTCACGCTCGTGACGGGCATGACCGGCGTGCTCTTCCGCCAGTTAGGATGGATGGTGACAATCATGATGGTCATATCCACCACATGCGCCCTCTCGCTCACCCCGATGCTCTGCTCGCAGTGGCTGCGCCTGGTGCGTCATCACGGGGCGCTCTACAACCGCTTCTACATACCCATAGAGCGCGCCCTTGACCGGTTTGACGACGGATACGCCTCCCTGCTGCGCCGCGTGGTGAGCCACCGCACGGTGACCGTCATAATCTGCCTCGGCATCTTTGTCGGGTCGGTGTTCCTGATGCGGTTCGTAGGCACGGAGTTCTTCCCCACCCAGGACAACGCCCGCATCGGCGTAAACCTGGAGCTGCCTATCGGCTCGCGCGTGGAGACGGCCCGCGAGGTGACCTCGCGCCTTGACCGCCTCTGGCGCAAGAAGTATCCCGAAATCAAGGTGATGACCTACACCGTAGGCCCCGCCTCTTCCGACAACACTTTCGCATCCCTGTCCGAGAACGGCGCCCACCTCATCAGCATGAACGTGGCCCTCACCGACCCGGGCGACCGCAAGCGGGGCATCAAGGAGATAGCCGACGGCATGCGCCGCGACCTCGACCGCGAGTTCCCGGAATACAAGAAGGCCCAGGTGAATGTGGGCGGCGGCCGAGGAGCCGGGATGGGAGGCCAGAGCACGGTGGATTTCGAAATATACGGCTATGACCTCGAGGAGACAGACTCCGTGGCGCGCCGTCTCCAGACTATCCTGCGCGGCATCCCCGGCACCGCCGACGTGACCATCTCCCGCTCTGACTATCAGCCGGAATACCAAGTGGATTTCGACCGCGAGAAGCTCGCCCTCTACGGTCTCAACCTGCAGACAGCCGCCATGTATCTGCGCAACCGCATCAACGGCGCGACCTCATCGCAGTTTCGCGAGGATGGCGAGGAGTATGACATCAAGGTGATGTACGGCAAGGAGCACCGCACTTCGCTTGAGGACATCGAGAACATTGTCATCTACACCCCGGCCGGAGCCGGAGTCAAAGTCAAGGAGCTCGGCAAGGTGGTCGAGCGCTTCACTCCCCCTACCATCGAGCGCAAGGACCGCGAGAGGCTTGTCACGGTCTCGACCGTCGTGGACGGCGCCCCGATGAGCGCCGTAGTGACCGAAGCCGAGATGAAGATTGACGAGATGCACCTCCCCACCGGTGTCACCATCGGCCTGGCGGGCAGCTACGAGGACCAGCAGGACTCCTTCAGCGACCTCCTGCTGCTCGGCGCGCTCATCATAATCCTGGTATACATAGTGATGGCCGCCCAGTTCGAGTCGCTCACATACCCGGGCATCATCATGACCTCGCTGCTCTTCGCCTTCTCGGGCGTGTTCCTGATTCTATGGCTTACAGGCCATACGCTCAACGTCATGTCGATGATCGGCGCTATCATGCTCATAGGCATCGTGGTGAAGAACGGCATCGTGCTCATTGACTACATATCGCTCAACCGCGAGCGCGGGATGTCAATCCGCCGCGCCGTGATCGACGGAGGCCGCTCGCGCCTGCGCCCCGTCGTGATGACCACGCTGACCACCATCCTCGGCATGGTGCCCATGGCGGTCGGCTCGGGCCAGGGCTCCGAGATGTGGCGCCCGATGGGCGTGGCAGTCATCGGCGGCCTGACCTTCTCCACAATCCTGACGCTGCTGTTCGTGCCGGTGCTCTACTGCTCGTTTGCCGGACGCGGCGTGAAGCGCACGCGCCGCAAGCTGCGAGACTCCCTTTCCTCTTCACCCTCAAAAGCATAAATCATGAAATCTGTCCTGATAACTTACGACCTGGCCCATCAGGAGGCCATCATTGACATACTCGACCGCGCGGGGTGCCGGGGCTTCACGGGCTTCGGCACCGTGCAGGGGCGCGGCTCCCGCAAGGGGGAGCCTCACTACGGCACCCATGCCTGGCCCTCCCTGGCATCGGCCATCATCACAATCGTGCCCGAGGAACGGGTTGACACCCTCCTGGACCGCCTCAAGGCCCTCGATGAGTCAAAGCCCCTGCTCGGGCTGCGAGCCTTCGTCTGGAACATCGAGCGCACACTCTAATTGAAAGTACTTATGATTAAGAATAATATAGACAAGGCCGCACTGCGCGCGCGCCTCACGCCGCTGCAGTGGGAGGTGACACAGAACGGCGCGACGGAGCGCCCCTTCATCAATGAGTATGACCATGAGTTCCGCCCCGGGATATATGTCGACATCACGGACGGCACTCCCCTCTTCCTCTCCGACCGCAAGTATGACTCCGGGTGCGGATGGCCCGCCTTCACCCGACCGGTCGACCCGGGCGCCGTCACCGAACATGACGACTATTCCTACGGACGGCATCGCACCGAGGTGCGCTCGGCCGCGAGCGGCTCCCACCTCGGCCACGTCTTCCCCGACGGGCCGCCTTCTGAGGGAGGCTTGAGGTACTGCATCAACTCCGCCGCGCTCCGCTTCATCCCCCTCGAGGAGATGGCCGCCGAAGGATATGGCGACTATATCCCGCTGCTCTCCGGGAAATGAATAATCCTTTCGACTACACGCCTGATGAGGAATGCCGCGAGGCTTTCCGCCTGCTCAACGGGCACATCGGGAGGTTGAAGGAGAGCGTCCTTGAGAAGGACCGCACATTCTGCCGCGAGCTGGAAGCCGGCAAGATGTTAGGTGTGATGATAGCTGCCGATGAGTCGGGCCGCAGACACGCTCTGTGGGCCTTCTCCGGCCAGGCCGGTGACTTAGGGTTCACTTTTCCCGGTTTCGTCGGCCCGGTGTTAGACTATCTCCGGCCCGGAGGCTATTTTAAGACCCGGGAGGCTGACATCAGCCGTCAGAACGCTGACATCGCTGAGTATGAAAAGGAGACCCTCGTGCCTCTCAGAGAAGAGTACGAGCGAGCAGCAGAGAAGATGAACGCTGAAGTGGAAGCATACCGGGAGGAGTGCCGTCTATCGAAAGCGAGGAGGGATGCTGCGCGGCAGGCCGGGGAGACAGACCCGGAGCGCCTCGCCGCGATGATACAGCAGAGCCAGTTTGAGAAAGCGGAGCTGAGACGGCGCCGCAAGCGAGCCGAAGAAGCCCTCAAGCCATCCTTGCTGCGCCTCCGTGAGGCTGAACAGCATCTTGAGGCCATGAAGGCCCGGCGCCGCTCCAATTCCGAGGCCCTTCAGAAATGGCTTTTCGACAGCTTCACTCTGCTGAATGCCCGGGGCGAGAGCAAAAGCCTGTCGGAGATTTTTGCCGATACACCGTTGAAGGCGCCCCCGTCGGGCGCCGGAGAATGTTGCGCGCCAAAACTCCTCCAGGAGGCTTACCGACGCAGGCTGCGTCCGGTGTCAATGGCCGAATACTGGTACGGCCGGCCGAAGGATGGCGAAGTCAGAATCCATGGCCATCACTACCCCGCATGCCGGGGAAAATGCCTACCGGTGTTGCGGTGGATGCTGCAGGGCATGGACATCACGCCCCCTCTGGATGATGAAGAGAGAGCCGGGCGCGCTGTGCCGCAGCCGGAGATAATCTATGAGAACCGGTGGTTTTGCGTAGTCAGCAAACCTGCCGGGATGCTCTCCGTGCCCGGCAAAGGCAAGGCCATTTCCGTGCAGGACTGGCTGACGGCAAGATATGGCTCAGACAGCGGGGTCAAGCCGGCTCACCGCCTTGACCGGGACACCTCCGGACTGCTGATAGCCACATTCGGCCCCCGCGCCTTCAAAGAGATGCAGCGGCTTTTCGCCTCGCGGCAGGTGCGCAAAACCTATATCGCCGATTTAGAGGGCAATTATCATAACATGGGAATAGCAGCCAAAGGACGCATAACGCTTCCCCTGGCGCCGGACATCCTTGACCGCCCGCGCCAAAGGATTGACTTTGAAGACGGCAAAGAGGCGGTGACAGACTATGAGTTCACCGGAGTGGCCCATGGCCGTAGCCGCGTAGAGCTTCATCCCCTCACAGGACGCACGCACCAGCTGAGGGTGCATGCCGCCTCAAACCTCGGACTCGGGATGCCCATAGTCGGCGACCCCCTCTACGGAGCGTCCCCGGCCAATCCCTCTACCGTCCAAGACAGCACGACCGGTCAGTACGACAACGCGTACGGTCAGCCGGAACGCCTCCATCTCCATGCCCGAACCATAGAGTTCACCTTCCCTTTAGACGGCCGGCATTACAGGTTTGACATACCCGCTCCTTTCTGAATTATCCTCTCCCGGGTCTGAACTATCCTCTCACGGGTCTGAATCATCCCCTCCCGGGCGAGTTGACTTCTCAAGGATGAGTTTACTCCTCCAGAATCTGCGAGGCGTGAATCTTGGTCTTTATCTCCTTGGGAGTGATAACGCGCTTGATGACTCCATCCGGAGAGATAATGAACGTAGTGCGGTACGTCCCCATGTAAGTACGCCCGGCCATCTTCTTCTCGCCCCACACGCCCATCTTCTCCACCAGCTCATGGTCAGCGTCGCTGATCAGAGGGAAAGGGAGCGAATGTTTCGCGATAAACTTCTTGTGAGACTCGGGGCTGTCCACACTCACGCCGACCACCTGGTATCCTGCATTGAGAAGGTCCTCATAGCGGTCGCGCAGGCTGCAGGCCTCAGCCGTGCATCCCGGCGTATTGTCCTTGGGATAGAAATAGAGAGCCACATCCTTGCCTCCGAAATCGCTCAGACGCACCTCATTTCCATCGGCATCCCGGCCGAGCAGATCCTCAATCTTGTCTCCGACTTGCTTCATATCATCTCAGTGTTTTGAAAAAGTTGTGAAAAATCATATATCTGAATACAAGCTGCTGTCTGGCTACTCGCCGCCACTCAGTTCTGAGATGCGGCGAGGGGTGTCATGTGATAGCCTAAGGCATTGAGCTGCATAGCCATGCCGGCGAGGTAGAGCTGATGCAGGGCGCCGATATAGCAGCCCAGCGCCGCCTCCGTGCCGGGCTCAACAGGCTCATGGTTGATCAGGCTCAGCACGCGCGACGCACACTCAGCCACCAGGTCAGTGATTTTCTCAGCCGCCTCGCCTTCATAACCCAGGACATCATTGACCACGGTCTCATCAAGGTTGTCGTAGCCTTTCTTATCGCGCAGCTCCTTATAGATTTCCTCATCGCTCATAGCGGCGTACTTCGTCCAGTCAGTATCCCAGTATTTGGCCATAGCCATACCGATGAGCATCATCCATCCCAACGACACCACCGGATAATCCTGGAACTCCTTGGCGCCATCGCCGATATATGCGCGCACCATGCCTCCCCAGCGCTCCTCCACATCGGGACATTCGGGCACATGGCTGTCAAGAGCACCCTTATACTGCAGGAACTCCGTGAGATCCTTGCGCACCTTCTCCTCAAAAATAGCCGCTGTTTCCTTAGCGGCAGCATTGCTTTCCATAATCTGATTCTATTAGTTATTTATTATCATCTATCTAACGCCCCTGCCCCGGGGATGGTTCTGCCCCACAAGCGAACCATCCGGCCAATCAGAATGTTAGAACCGTACACAACCGGAAGATAAATCAGGATCAAACATGACAAATCATGATTAAACATGATAAATCCCGATAAAACATGATAACTCATGATCCATCATGATTACTCATGCCCCTCATGACAACTCATGATCAGACATGCATATCATGATTAATCTCCCCCAAAAACCAGCAATTACTATGGAAACAATCATCAACACCCGCATCCCCGAGTTCAAGCTTGAGGCCTACCGCGACGGCAAGTTCGTAACAGTCACTGACAAGGACGTGCTCGGCAAGTGGGCCGTGTTCTTCTTCTATCCCGCAGACTTCACCTTCGTATGCCCCACCGAGCTGGTGGACCTCGCAGAAAAGTATGATAAGCTGCAGTCAATGGGAGTGGAGGTATACTCCGTCAGCTGCGACACCCATTTCGTGCACAAAGCATGGCACGACGCTTCAGACAGCATAAAGAAAATCAAATACACCATGCTCGCCGACCCCAAGGGCACCCTTGCCCGCGCTTTGGGCGTGATGGACGAGGAGTCCGGCATGGCTTACCGTGGCACTTTCGTTTCTGATCCCGAAGGCCTCATCAAGCTCGTGGAAATCCAGGATAACAGCATCGGCCGCAACGCTGACGAGCTCGTGCGCAAGATCGAGGCAGCCCAGTTTGTAGCATCGCATCCCGGCGAGGTATGCCCCGCGAAGTGGAAAGAGGGAGCAGCCACTCTCAAGCCATCTATCGATCTCGTAGGCAAAATCTGATAAGACTATGGCAGCTCTCGATAAAGACATTATTGATCAGCTGAAGGGAATTTTCGCGAACCTCGACACGCAAATCCTTCTCCTTGTCCAGGGCAGTCCCCAAGACGCCCGCCGCAAGGAGATGGAGGAGTTCGCCACAGACTTCGCCTCGGCTTCCGATGCCATCGAGGTGAAAGTGGAGGACTTTCCCACTGAGGTCGAGGCCCCCGTGCTTTCCATCTGGAAAGATGGCGTGCCCACCGGAGTGCAGTTCGCCGGAGTCCCCGGAGGCCATGAGTTCTCCTCCCTGATCCTCGCGGTGCTCAATGCCGCGGGGCAAGGCAAGAATTTCCCCGACGAGCACACCCAGGCGCGCATAAAGGCCATCACCGGCCCAGTGAAGATGCTCTCCTTCGTGTCGCTCACCTGCTCCATCTGCCCCGATGTGGTGCAAGCCCTCAACCTCATCACGCTTCTCAACCCCGAAATCTCCAATATGGTGATTGACGGCGGGGTGGCCCCTGATATGGTCAAGGCCTACAATATCAACGGTGTGCCGACAGTATACGCCAACGGCGAACTCCTCAATGTAGGACAGGCCACGCTCGGCGAGCTGGTCACCAAACTTGAGACAATGTTCGGCTCCTCTATGAATTCGGGCGTGAGCGACAACACCCCGCTCGGATTCGATGCGCTGATTGCTGGCGGAGGCCCCGCCGGGGCGGCCGCAGCCATCTATCTGGCGCGCAAGGGCATGAACGTCGCCGTAGTTGCCGGACGCATCGGCGGCCAGGTGAAGGATACCAATGAGATTGAGAACCTCATCTCCGTGCCCAGCACCACCGGCACCGCCCTGGCCTCTGATCTGCGCCGTCACCTCGACGCCTATCAAATCGCAGTGTTCGACAACCGCCGAATCGTGTCAGCCGACCTCCAAGGCGAGCACAAACGCCTCACTGCCGACAGCGGAGAGGTGTTCGAGGCTCCGCAACTGATAATCGCCACCGGGGCGTCCTGGCGCAAGCTCAACATCCCAGGCGAGGCCGACTATCTCGGCAAGGGCGTGGCCTTCTGCACACACTGCGACGGCCCCTTCTACAAAGGGCGCCGCGTGGCAGTCGTAGGGGGCGGCAACTCCGGCATCGAGGCCGCCATTGACCTGGCCGGAATCTGCAGCCATGTCGATGTGTTCGAGTTCCTTGACACTCTCAAGGCCGATGAGGTACTTCAGAAGAAGCTCGCGACCTTTGACAACGTCTCGATCCACCTCTCGACAGCCATCACCGAAATAAAAGGTGACGGAGCCAATATCACGGCCGTAGTGGCGAAAGACCGCGCCACGGGAGAAACCACTGAGTATCCCGAAAACGGAGTGTTCGTTCAGATCGGCCTCACGCCTAACGCGCAAGAGTTCGAAGGCCAGGTAGCGATGAACAAGCGCGGCGAGATTGAGGTAGACCCCCTCGGGCGCACCTCGGTCAAGAACGTCTATGCCGCAGGCGACGTCACCGACAGCGTCTACAAGCAGATTGTCATAGCGATGGGCTCCGGAGCCACAGCCGCCCTGACAGCCGTGGACGACCGCAACCGCTCCGGGCTATAACATAAGATCGGATTATTGAAAAGTAGGGACGTGCCTTTGGCACGTTGGTTTGACAATCAGTCAGCAAATCCAACGTGCCAAAGGCACGTCCCTACTGTTCACACAAGGCGCAGTCCATATCCTCCTGAATCCTTCATCCTCCCACCTATTAAATATTCCGAGATGCGCACTTAGCCCCCTGAGACTTAAAAATTTTATGAGACGGGGTCTTAAATAAAATCAAGAAAAATTATAGAAATTTCACAAAAGGTATTGCACGGATAAAAATTTGTATATAACTTTGCGGCGCAGACCGTCAAGCAGAAGTCCGGTCCGGGCACTGCGGGAGGGTCAGCAGACATAATTAACAAGCGTGTATCGACGCTCTTTCTTGGCTTTCTGAAACCTGGAAAATTTCAATCGTAACCAAGAATGACGCAACGGTAGACGCCGCGGTAGATGTATGTATCTCCCACCTGACGGCAACGCGTGAGCGTTGCGCGTCAGGGAAAGTTGCATAATCTGCGTGAGGCTTCTGCGTTGTTCGTTCTGTTACGATGGGCAATTCCAGGGCCTCGGAAAGCGGAACGGGCAACAGATACAGGTTCTCACGCTTTTTTTATTTTGTCCGTTTTTGAGAGCCTGACGGATTTAAATTTTTCCAGCCATGATAAAAAAAATCATGTCACTTTGCTTTTGCAGCCTCATGCTATGCTGCTGTGCACAGCCAGCCTCCGCGCAGCTCGTGGGAGCGCTCGTAGGACAGACCGCGGAACAGTCTGCTGAACAGCCCGCGGAATCTACAACATCCGGCGATTCCAAGAAGACGGAATCAGCCATCTCCAAGTTCTCTAATTTTTTCGTATCGTATCTGGGCGGATACCAGGACTTCGACAAAGGCTTCTACGGTATCGGATGGGAAAGCTTCTCTGAATCTGGAATCATGGCCAATCTTTCCTTCAACGGAAGCTGGGGTATCACAGACCCGGGAGAATACATGTTCCGTGTCGGCGCTGGCTACGGCTACGCACCCGTTGATTTCGCTGCCATCACTGCCCGCATCAATGCAATGGGATCCTCATACACCAAGTATGAGTATAACCACAAAACGGGGAAAATAGACAAGGAAGACAAATTCGGAGGCGGCATCCTCGTTGCCCCCGGCGTGAGACTGAAACTGAGCAAGATAGTAATCGGCGTCAACTTCGACCTCGGATGGGCCTACCTCGGAGGCTCCGGGTTCTACAAGGACGTCCAGCTCTCGCTCGGATACACTTTCTGATATGGCATTCCTGACTATTCATGATTCCAACTGCAAGCTCATGAAAAACCTTCTTTCTCTTTTAACTCTTCTGGTTCTTTTCACAGTTCTTCCGGCGTGCAGCAATGATGACGAGCCCGGTGACACCTCGGCAGTGGTGGGAATGTGGTACGGAGATGACTACGACCATTTCTATTCCCCTGTCACACTCAAATTCAATTCTGACGGCACAGGTTCGGCAGTCATGGATCATCACGGCACTTTGGACATAGTTCAAAGAGGTAATTTCACCTATAAGGTGAAAGGCAAAACAGTGACCATCAAAGGGGTTCTCAGCTGCGCTAATTCAGCCGGTGAAAGCGACACGAAAGACTTCAATAACACTTATGAAATCCAAGGCAAGAAGCTGATTGTCACCAACGGCACAAATTGGTATACTACGCGCGTAAAAAGTTATAAAAGATAACTTGAAAAGACCGACACTGCCGAGGCCTTCCCAAAATTGCAGCTGCAATTTTGAGGCACGAAGATTCTCGGTATGACATAGCGGTGGTAAAACTCTGATATAAAAAGAGTCGGACTATCAAGGGTCCGGCTCTTTTTTATGTCAAAGATCAGCTATCTGTCACACCGGATAGATAGGGCCAATGTGTTGCAAAGAGATTAGATCACGTGGCACAAGCTGAATTTCCGGTGCATAAGTGAAATTCAGCAGTATCTATGCAGCGGGGCAATTGCCCCGGAGGGGCTTCATAGCGTTAACCCCGGACGTAAGTCCGGGGTCCCTCGGGGTCCAGTAGAACCCTACCCCGGAGGGGTAGTACGTGTATCAGTGGTGCCACCCCTCCGGGGTTGTGGAAGAAAAAGGTCCTTGAGAACCCCGGACTCACGTCCGGGGTTAACGCTGTTCTCGCCCCTCCGGGGCTTTTATGGCAGGTTGATTAAACGGAATAGCCCAGAATCTCATGCACTGTAATTACGGATTGAGCCGATCATGTACCGTCTTATTTTCTATCGCCGCGCTTCAGCAGCGAGAGGGAGAGCTTGTACGACTGCATTGCGGCTCCTGCGGCCATCGCTGCCGCTATCATCCACATTAGCAAGGTGGGGGTGTCGGCAAGAAACGGAATTCCCGCGCTGTCCGAAACTGCGCCGCGCCAAACAGTCGAGACATGCTCAAGATATGGCATCAGCATCGCGCACAGCCAACCGGCTGCAAAGCCGCTCACAGCAGCGATACTGGCCGCCCTTCTATTCCTTTGGCGCGACATCGCATGAAACGCCTTGATGCTTTCCACCATCTCCATGTTCCTCTCCAGCTCCCTCATGAACTTGTCTGCGGAAGGCAGCTCGGGATTATAACATGCAAATATGCCTTTTAATTCATCATCTTCCATAGTCTGATTTAGATAGATACCCGCGCAGATGAAATCGTCCGCGCGAAAGATACTGTTTCACACTGTCGCCCGACACATCCAGTATTTCAGCAACCTCCCTCACCGAATAGCCCTCCAGATAGAAGAGCAGCACAGCAGTGCGCTCCTTCACGGAAAGACGGTCAAGGGCATTGTGGAGATCCTGATATGCGAACACTTCCTCCGGTCCTGACGGTGACACCGGGTCGCCCGCCTCATCATATCCTGCCGTAACGCGCTCAGACCGCTTGTGATTGAGGAAAGTATTATAGGCTGTCCTGAAAATCCAGGCTTTAAATTTTTCAGTCTTTGATATCCTGCCGATATGAAGATAGGCCTTGATATATGCCTCCTGCGCCACATCATCGGCAAGCTGGGCATCGCCGCAACACAGCGCCATGAGGAACCGGCGCAAAGAGCTCTGCGTGGACTTTACCTGAAATATGAACTGCTCGCGCGTCACTTCAGTCCTGCACCTGTTTGCGTGTCACCGCATACACCACCAAATAGCTCAAGCCTATGGCCAGGGCGACGCCCCCGGCAAGCATAAGAATAGCCACGAGAGGGGACGACAGCTCCGCTCCGGCGCAGAGGGCGATTATGCCTGCGATGACAGCCGCCAGGCCGGTGAAGGAAAAAACGCAGCCGCGCAGCAGGCGCAGGTTCAGGACTTCCCGGGCTGTCCTCACCGGCTTGCGCAGAGCCTCCGCCAGTCTGTCGGCATCAATGCCGCAGTTGGACTCTATGGCCTTGATGAGGACCTGGGCGCGCTTGTTCTCGGAGTTCATCGCCGCAGCGAAAACTATGCCCACTATTGCGACGGGAAGCACCACACATACGAAGATAGGAACCAATATTTCTACCATGACATTAATTATTAGTTGATTATACTCGGGTTCAATTTTTGAAATCTCCTTAACATCAAAGATTTTCAAAATAAAGACACATCTCAACATCAAAAGGTGACAGCCGCCCGAAAAAAACATAAAAAAATCGTTTGCAGCTACCCTCTATGAGCGAACAGTTTAACATTTTTCATGCAGCAACATTTTGCAAAATCAAAAATAATATTTAACTTTGCCCCTAAATATTGGAATAGCGTTTACTTACGCTTTTTCTTGACTTTCAGAATCTCGCAAATTCAAAGTTAGAGACAAGGAAAAAGCAACGGTAGATGCCTTTGTATGATGTTTTTGGAGATTGCCAAAATTGGCGACCTCCTATGTCATATCATACAGCGTGAGGCTTCGTCGTTGCTCTTTTTCTCTAACGGGCAATGCGAGAGCCATGAAAGTAAAAAGAGCAATAAGTAGGGTTCTCACGCTTTTACTTTATCCACCTATCGTCTGAGAACCGCGGTAATTAAAGATTTTTCGTGAATCCAATAGACTAACTCATGAACATTTCTTTTCAAAAATTCCGCAGACTATGCCTGCTTGCAGTTCTTTGCCCATTCCTCCCGGCCAAGGCTGCGGACACCATCACCATTGATGGTGTAGTCTATACCAAACACACGGCTTATGCTTGCGGCGACCCTATACCGTTCAATCTCGGCGTGGATGGTGAAAACCATTATTACGAGTTCATTGAGAGCACAATGCTGATGAACCCGGGCCAGGGAGCCGCTATCACGATTCATGGCAATGTGGCTATCGGGGTTTATAAAACGCTCAACGTGCGCGGAGGCGATGCAAAAGGTTACATCGGAGCGGGTGCGGGCATTCACGTGCCTAAGGGCTCAACACTCCGCTTGCTTCCCTCCCAGGGTCAAAGTTCCTGCACCATAACGGCCTACGGCGGCAACGCAGGTCAACCGAACGTAACCCTGTATGCTGAGGACAAGTTTGTGCAGTATAATAATGGCGCCGGTGGCGCCGGGGCAGGTATCGGTGGCAACGGCGGTAATGGCGGCCGCGCAATTGATGTGTTTGACCTTGCCGGAAACTATTCATACGCCAACAATGGTCAGCCGAGCGAGGAGTGCGGCAACATCATTATCGAGAAAGGGGTTACACTGACTGCCGTCGGCGGACGCGGCACCGGCGTAGAACATGAAAGCAACGGCAAAACCGTCTATAACTTCGACCTTGTCTCGGCTGAAAACGGCCCGAAGAATCACGGCTACCATGCTGCGGGCGTAAAGAAAGACTCGTGGCTCAATCTCGACGTGGTGACACAGACGGCCCACTACTCAGGAAACACTTGGGGAGGTCCTTACTCAGCTTGGGGTTCGCCCGGCGGACAAGGGGGCGGTGGCGGCGGGTATCCTGCTGCCGGTATCGGTGGCGGCGGCTCAGGTGGTGGGGCCGGGGGCTTCGGGTCTCTCGGCTCGTCGGAAACAGGTAAAGCCACCAGTGCGTCAGGTCATGGCGGTCACGGAGGCGGAGGCGGAACAGGCTACGGCGTAGCCGGTCAATATGGCATTTCCGGCGGATATGCCAAGTTCCAATATATGTGGACTACCCCTATTATTTCAGCAGCCGGTGCCGAATATAAAGAGGCAGGCGAATATCTCACGAGCAGCGGCCTTTACACCGGTCGCAACGGCTACTGGGGCCAGAAAAACTTCTCCGGTCTCGGCCATGTCAAGGGTCAGTCCGGCTCCACGCAGCAATCAGGCGTTAAACCCGGCTCTTTCCTTGACGGTGGCAAAGGAGGCGAACTCATCAGCGGCTCGCCCGTCAGCGAACCCGGCATTCCCGGCGGTGGCGTGTTGTTCGACTCTCAGTCCGGCACCATCACCATCCGCGGTAACGTGAAAAGTTACGCCAACGGCAGCAACCAGCCCCGAGTATATAACACCTATATGGGCAGGGACGAGTTCACTACCTATGGCTACCTGCCCTACTATATAAATGATATTGGCACCGCACTTCCCGGCACCAATAATCCCTATACCGTTTTTATCGATGGCGGAACACTTGACGTTAACCGCAAGTCGGGCTTGACATTTCAGAATATCACGCCTCCGCCGCCTCCTGTTTCTATAACTATTAAAGATTATAAGGCTGACGGAAGTTTCAGTTTTACGGATTTCACTCTTGAGCCGGTATCTGTTCATTACCATCACGTTGTTGACTTGGGTTACTCCAAGCTTTATTACTCTTTATTAAGCTCTGATAACCTTTCCTATTACCAATCTGATTTTAATGACAAGGAGACAATACATTCCAGCTCTATTTCAGTAATTGAAAACTTTTATGTCACCTTTGGAGGTTCAAGCGTATGGTATCCATCCAATCGTTGGCGATATCATTCAGACGGAACGTGGGGAACATCTGAAGAAGAATTAAACGCTTTCTCATTCAAAGGTAGAGTCAACTTGACAAACAATGATGATGAAATCGGTATTCTGACATTTGACGCTAATATAGAAAAAGGCACTCTGACAATCGGCGAGACAACTATCACTAATGCCGGAAAAGTGAATTGGCTTGAAGATCAGATTCTTTCTGCAACTGATGGCTGGGAGCCGAGAGGATTTGCCTTGAGAACCAATGCCTTCAAAATGACTTTTGACACAGAAAAGGGCAATAATGGACAAGCTCGCATGCGCCGTATGCGCTGGGAGCCGCTTAAACCGAAATTCTCGGGTTATGGCGGTCGAAACTATACTCTTGAGTCGCTTGCGATTGACGCCCTGCCGGTGTATAAAAACAACAACACCGATGGCTCTTCAATCTACGGCATCTATTCCGAACCGGCCACATTCGTTGACGGCTATCAGCAAATCAACGGCAAGACGTTTGGTTCCATTCAGGAATTTGCCAACAATGGCTGCTCCTCAATCAATGTCATTACCTGGAATCCTAACCGCGAGATTGTCGCGCCCGACTTCCGCGATAAAATCACGGCTAAAGTTGAAGATGCCAATGTGATTTTCGCTAACGTTGCCGAGGGACAACAGCGAGCAATGGCCGACCTTCAATACAATTCCGGTAACTCCGGAAAAGTCACCGTCAACTTCCACGTTGACGAGCCGATGGTTTTCGGCTTTAACTATGCCGGCCTAATTGAGGTATATGTTGATGGGAACAGTACACCTCGTTCATTTGGATCTGATGCTCATTCAACCAATTGGATGGCAGTCAACATTCCTATTGAAGCCGGAGATCATTCAATCGAGATTCATTCTGTAAATAATATTCTTCATGGAAGTTACACTTCTTACGTTTACGACTTCCAAATCAACGAGTCTCTTCCGCAGGATGAAAATGGAGTCTATATTATCCGCAACAGCAGTGACCTTGACGCGGCAAGTGCTTTGGTCAATGGCGGCGGTGGCGCGCAATTTAACTTCCGCGTTATCGGCACAGTAGAGACTTCTCCAAATTTTGAATCTATCGGAAGTGATTTCAGGAACAGGTTTACCGGAACAATGACCGGCGGAACAATCAAGTTGACTAACAACAAGCCTCTTTTGGGCTATGTTCAGAACGCAACGTTCACCGATATGACTGTTATAGGTGACCTTACCGTAGACTATACAAATATTACAACTGCAATCTTTGCCCAAGAAGCAAGTTCATCATATTTCTATAATTGTAAGGTATCCGGTTCAATTACCAGTTCAATATACCATGATATTGCAGGATTTGGTAAGGGCGACAAAGTGGAGCTTTCAAATTGCATCTGCGATGTAAAAGTCGTCGGCGGGTGGGAATACTATGATGAGAAACATGCCTATATAAGTAAAATGGCAGGTTTTGCTATTGGTAACGAAATCATATTGAATAATTGTGCATTCACAGGCGAAGTCTATATAGTAGATTGGAACGGAACAACCCTTTACGGTTCACCATTTGCTACCTTAAATTATGAGGATAGCGACAATATTAACTACGCTAACAGCAGTTACTCCACCTTTGACCCACACATCGACGAACTGCCAGGCTTGCAAACCTCTAATGTCTTTATCCTTTCGGATGAAGACAAAGAAATGGCAAATTATCAGACCAAGACCGCAGAGCAGTTTGCTGACGGTGAGGTTGCCAATCTGCTCGCCGGTTGCGGTGTAAGCGGTTGGCACACGCCTGCAGGTTCAACCGTTCCTGTTTTTGATACGGAAAATGAGTACTCCCACGCCCATATTATTGCCGGTGAAAATCTCGTAATCACGAAGAAATCAAGTGTAGCAGCAAGAAGCGCAGCAAGAGTTGCATCTTCAACCGATGTTAGCCATGTGCATCTCTTTGAGGGCGACGAGTTCACCGTGCGCCACGTTGCTAACGAGCCTTGCCTTATCACGCTCAACGGCAATTTGGTATCAATTGACGGTACCTATACTGGCCAAGCTCCTGCCGGTGAAAGTGTTCTCGCAATCAAGGAACCGGCACAAGCAGGTGAAGGCTTCGAATATAACGGCATAAACTACGTGATTTTGACCACTCCTGAGGGTGAAAATCTTGGTACCGTAATGACCAAGCCGGGCGAATATAACGCCTATGGCAACCCGAACCTTTCAGGCGAGCTGGTTATTCCATCAGTTGTTTATTTCGAGGGTTCAGTATACAATGTTACCGAAATCGGCGAATATAGCCTTGGCGGCAGCGGAGTTACTTCCGTTGAGCTTCCTGAAACCCTTACCGCCATTGGTGGCTCCGGGCTTCGCGGGCTTACGAGCGTGGAAAGCATTGTAATACCTGCAAGTGTCGAAACCCTCGGTTATGAACTTTTCAAGAATTGCAGCAACCTCAAATCGGTAACTTTTGCCGAAGGCTCAAAGATAACCTCGCTTCCACAGAGCGCATTTGAGGGAACCGGCATCTCCACTCTCGATATTCCCGAAACCGTGACTTCAATCGGAGCATTCGCTTTCTTCCGCTGTCCCAATCTGGAGAGTATCGAATTGCCCGAAGGGCTTACCTCGCTTGGGTGGATGGCATTTGGCGAAAGCTCAAATCTGAAAACCATAGTGTATATTTCGGACGACCCTGTTTCGGGTTCATCTTATGACTTCGCCGAATACACCACTTCCACACTATACGCTCTGAAATCAGCGAAAGAGGAATACGAGGCAGTGGACCCCTGGAAGATGTTCACAAACACTGTTTGGGTTGGCGTTCACCTTGACAAATACGAAATGTCGATGCCTTACAATACATCTGAACAGCTTACCGCAGATGTCGTTGTTCCTCCCGGTAAAACTGCTTCCGATATTGTTTGGTCATCAAGCGACCCCTCCGTGGCTACAGTTGATCAAAATGGTAAAGTGTATGCAGTAAGTGGTGGCACCGCAACTATTACAGCGACCGCAGGAGATTACAAGGCAGATAGTCAAATAGCAGTTACAGACTTCACAACGGGCATAGACGAAATTTTTACCGACAAGTCCAATTGTGCTGACATCTACACATTGCAGGGGGCCTGCATCAAGCGTGATGCAACCCTTGAAGACGTGAAGGCTCTATCGCCCGGTTTCTACATTATCGGTGGACGCAAAATCTGCATCTCCCGATAATCACTCTATCCCCATTTCATGCAACCCCTCTCGGTCACCCCCGAGAGGGGCTTATTTTAACATTATCGGCACACTGTCGCAGCGGGCCGATTGGGTCGTTTACGATGTTTTTGAGTTTCCATTTACGATGCATGCAATCCTCTGTCCCGAAGGAAGGAATAAATCGAAGTTTCCGGCAATGACTCCATCGAAAGTTCCGGGATATAAATCGTATCTCGGAACAGGAAATACCCCCGGGGTAATAGGCGATTGTTTCTGCTTAGGCATCTCTACCAAATCCTCTGAGAAGTGTTCGGCATCCCATTTTGCCGGATTTTCTCTGTCTTGGAGAAATTGTTTTTGCAACTGCGGAGACCATAATTTAATGGAATCACCTGCGTTTTGGGTACTTTGTGCGTTACCTGAGAATATGAACGTACAAAGTGCAAATATAAAAAGTATTTGTTTCATGTGTCGAAATTTTACAAAAATTTACGAAAAATAATTGATTTTGAAGAAGTATCCGGATGCTTTTTACCGTTGCGGAACACCGGCGGCGCAAACAACTTTACGGTGTCGGAGTTGTGCCATTCCTCGAAAGAGTCGGGATTGAGGCGTATATAGTTCACTATATCGGCGAGCCTACGGGAGTTAAACGACCCTCCCCGCAGGTAGCCCACGACCTGCACTTTTATATGAGCGACAATCACACTCCGCTTAACGGTCAGATCTGAGCGCAGATTATCGGAGCGAAGTGCTGACATCAATTCAGTCGAGAACCATTCCTCGGCAAGTAAGGCTTCGAGGTCTGTAATCTTCGGACGCAGTTCGATATAGTGTTACCAATGAGAGCCGGGCTTCTGCTCGGTCGTGGCGATTGAGTCCACGACATCAAGTCAAGGAATAATGTATAACCGAAGAAGTCGGCTTGCTCAAAGTTGAGCCATTTGCTTGACCCGACAAGTTCGGGCAACAATGCGGAGATGCAATCATCGCGGTGAGCAAGCATGGAAGCCAACAGGCGGTCAACTCTCGGCGAAGATGCCGGGCGAGATTGGAGGTGCTGACCACCGCAAAGCCGTTGGGAATAATACCCCGTCCCACAAAAATGTTAAATTTTGGGCGGTGAATTTTCAGCTCCGTTCCGAATCACCTTATCCACTACCGAATGGTTAGGTCATGACGGAGGCTTTCCAATTCCATCGATTGGAAATCACCACCACCAGAGGATAACCGCATGAATCCGTGACTATGTGCCGCTTGATTTCCTTTATCGGTTTGTAACCGTCAGTTACCCCGTCTCGCAGCTGCACCCCGCCTTCGACCTTTTGGTTCAGTCACTTAGCTCGCTAAGTTCCTTCACCTCCAAGGCCAAATTCGGGGCACATCTGCGACCTGGAATTTAACATTTTTTGTGGGACGGGGTCTTAATATCAATAGCCATTCGATTGAGGTTTTGTGCCGCAAAAGTATGGCTATTATGTAGGGTCAGAAAAGACATGAAAAAGCCTCCCCAAAATGAGTAGGCTGCACAGAGTATATGGTCTTCACAGATGCCATACCCTGTTGCGATAGGCTTTAAGTTCTTCTTCGGGGAACTCTGCTATCGCTTTATCAAGTTCACGAAGAATTGCCGCCTTATCTTCCGGCAATGCTCCGGTCAATGGTACCGTATTGGAAATATGATTTGAAAGAATATTTGTCTTTATAGACAAATTATTGATTAGAGTCCGAACTTCCACCAATCGTTCAAGTTCAGGTTCTTCAATATAAGAACCCTCTTGGACTTCTTGATACAATTGAGACTCAGGAAAGATTGTCAATGAAACAATGTTGATGATGAACGGATTAAGCTTATTGAGTATTCGTGCGGTTTCCTCGGCAGACGCAACACCATGCCCTTTTCCTCCGAGTCCGTTCAGATATACTATGTTGTATCTTATACCTGCTTCATCCAGTTTGGAGAGTTGCTCCAATATTTGGGATGATTGGTAGCCCTTATTCATTCTGCTAAGAGTAGGATTGTGAGCGGTCTCCATTCCGATATTGAT
>CAZWVY010000042.1:0-24043 GCA_964637105.1 uncultured Sangeribacter sp.
TGACCAGATTCCCAAGGAGGAGTTCCCCGCCCAGACCCTTACAATCGAGCTTTACAAGGAGGCCGGCGTGCGCGGCTGCGAAATCGGCTACATTCTCGCCGACCGCGATCCCGTGACCCGCGAGAACCGCTTCGGAGGCCTCGACCTTCTCCGTCTCTGCATCTGCCGCCGCACATACACCAACAACCACATGGATGTCATCGCGGCAGCTCTCAAAAACGTGTATGACCGCCGCCACGAGATCAAGCATGGCGTGCGCATCACATGGGAGACTGAGCTCATGCGCCACTTCACCGTTCAGCTCGAGCCCATTGCCGACTGAGCATAGACAAGGTTTCAGACACCGTCCTTGACCTTATAACATAGAACACCGGGATTCCAATAGAAGACCGGGCCATCTAGAAGACCGGGCCGTCAGCAACTGACGGCCCGGTCTTTGTTTTGAAATTATGTGAGGAGGGTGTGCGTCATTATGATACACCCCCCTTAGAGGCGCTCGGTGAGCCAGGAGTCGATGCGGCGCTCCTCGGAGGAGTAGTTGATGCCGATGGCTATGACCTCGTGATGGCCGACGGCCCAGGGCAGGGAGTACTCCTTGCGCTTGATCTGATCGAGGGCCTCCTCGGCGCTCCTGTCATATTTCAGCTCCATTATGTAGACGTACTCATCGGTGCGGACAAGGATGTCGATGCGGCCGTCGGAGGTGCGGTATTCCACGTCCGTCCGCAGGCCCACGAGCTTGAAAAGGATGTAGAGCGCGTTGCGCACGTCCTTCTCCCCCTTGATTTCCATATCGTAAGGCATGCCGGCAAACAGCGACTGCAGACGCTTCATCACCGCATCCACATCACCGCGCCTCAGCTCCGCAACCAGATCAACCACGAAGACAATCGCGCTTTCTTTGTGGAGATTGGCATAGTAGGGGAGGATGTAGTTGAAAAAGCCCTCTGTCACCTCCTCGTTCGGGTACCCAAGATGGAAGAGGCCCGTCTCGTCATCGTAGCTCTTGATGGTTAGGTAGCCTGTCTGGTAGAAGAGCGCCACCGGATCCATGTGGTCGAGGTCCAGGCCTGCCAGCCCCGAGGCATCTTTCCGGACCGATGTTATCTTCTCCAGATCCACATGCTCCCTCTTCAGCTGCTCCACGAGCAACGTAGGCGTCCCGGACTCTATCCAGTAGTTGCGGAACTCCTCGGCAGAAAATGTATTCAGCAGAGAGAAGGGGTTATATACGTCGGGCGAGACACCGCTGAAATGGTAGCCGTCATAACGACGCTTGAGACGGGCGATGATTTCATTTCTGGTCTTCCCATGCACATCGGCCAGCAGGCAGATTCCTTCCTGGAAATTGTCGAGGAGCTCTTGCTCGGTGATGCCGCAGATGGCCGCGTAGCGGCGCTGCAAGGAGATGTCGGAGATATTGTTGAGACCTGAGAATACACTTAGTTTGCCGAAGCGGCTCACACCGGTCAGGAAGACGAGACGGATGTGCTCAGCCTCGTTCTTGAAATTGGAATATAGCTCGGCCAGCTTGTCTCGATACATCTCAAACTGTGCGCGGTTATGGAGATTGTTGACCAATGGCTTGTCATATTCGTCGACGAGAATCACGACCGGCTTGCCTGTTTTCTCGTGGGCTGTCCTGATCAAGCGACGGAAACGGCCCGAATAGTCCGAGTCACCCGGCTCGATACCATAGATGGCCTCGTACTCCTCGAAGAAGTCCTTGAGCAGGTAGTCCAATTTCTTTTCGTCCTTGTACCGCCTGTTGTTGAGGTCCAAAGTGATCACCGGATATGGCTCCCAGTCCCAGTCGGTGGAATCTATATACAGTCCCCTGAACAGTTCACGTTTGCCTTGGAAGAAACACTTGAGCGTGGAGAGAAAGAGGCTCTTCCCAAAGCGGCGTGGGCGCCCGAGGAAGTAATATTTCGACCCTCCGGCTATGAGTTCGAGGTATCGAGTCTTGTCGACATAGAGAAATCCCCCCTTGCGCAGCTGCTCAAAGGATTGTTCTCCGACCGGGTATTTGACAGTTTTCATCTTCTTCACTAATATGAGTACACAAAGTTAATGAAAATCCCACAGTTATCCAAAAACAGCCGCACGAAAACTCATGATATAGTTAAATAGTGTTAATTACTGTTAAATTTTCGGGGGGGGTAATTTTAAGTCATTGATTTTGCGTAACTTTACTGCGACAATATTTTTTCTTTTAACTAACACCAATATCAATGCGCAAAACTTACACCTTTTTGCTGACGTTGCTGATCACTTTGTTCTGTGCGTCCGAGGCTAAGGCGTGGAATGCTTCCTATTACGCCAAAGCTGTCGCCAAGGTCGCTGACACGGGAGGAGGCAAGGTTTATGCTGCCACGACATCGGATGCTCCAGATGCATCTGCATATGAAGCGAGCGTGTCCGAAGCGGCAAATAATGAATCAAAGAGCGGGCAGAGCGGAAGCGCTCCTGCGACGGTGAATCTCACATTCTATCTTTTCGCTCAGCCCGATGAAGGAATGATGCTCCATCATTGGGAGGATGAGACGGGTAAGAACATCGGCTCCTCCATTCCTCAGAGCGTCACTATCGCTGCGGGCAAGGACAATTCCTCTGACCCTACGACCAAAACCTACACGGCTTTCTTCAAAGAAGCTTCCGCCGTCACGCTGAGCAACGGCGATGCATCTCTGGGCACAGTGGCAATCGACAAGCTCGAGAACAATGTCGGTGACAAAGTGACTCTGACCGCAACCATCAAATCGCAAAGCACATATCAATCTCCCAACCTCTCAACGAAGTTCATGGGATGGTTTGATGAGGAGGGCAACTGCCTGTCGACTGACCTGAAATACACCTTCACCATCGAAAAGAAGGCCAACATTACGGGAGTCTTCGACATCCCAAAGATTGAGAACGGCGGATACTACCGCATACTCAGCTTCACGGGGCGCCCGATGACTGTCAACGGCAGCTACTCCTGGAACTTTACCAACGGAACATCCCTGGACGGGATGCTGACCTGGACCACACCGGAAGGGTATGACTACAGCTACGCGCACAATGTGCCCCTGACAAGCTGTCTTGATGAACACGAAGTCGAGACCATGCCCTCGACTATCATCCGCCTTACGGGCGACCTCTCTGACAACGTCCTGACCAATGCTGTGGCTCACTGCCAGGGCGCCGACACCAAGACCATGACCGGAAAGGTCTTTACAATCGCCCAGCACCCCGCATCCCCCTCATATTACAATATCACCAACGGCAACCTGGCTCTCAAATACAAGCCGGGCACCACGACAAGTATAGAATGGGAGGGTAAGACAATGAATGCCAATCAAGGCATCATCGAGGTCGGCAATTCCAGCTCCACGTCGCCCGGGCATGCATACGAACTCATGGCTCTCCAGCCTCTTAATGAGGATAACGTAGACAACTGCTGGTTTGGCGCCCATCCCTCCGCTGAACTGGAGTACGACGGCGGATACTGGGCATCTATGTACACCTCCTTCGCCTACCGCTGCTACGAGCCCGATGGCGTGGAGGCCTACTATGTCAAGTCATGCGAGCCCCGCGACGGGGTAAGCTATGCACAGCTCACCAAGATTGAGGATGGCATAGTGCCCGAATATACCGCGGTTCTTCTGAAATGCAAGGGACACGAATCATCCAAGCAAAACCGCCTCATTCCCCTCAATGTGGCTGATGGCACATATCCCGCTCTCGAAGGCAATATGCTCGTGGGCGAGTTCCAGCTTAAGAACGACAAGACCAAGCCCACATACGCCACTTTCGACTCCTCGAAAATGCGCGTGCTCAATGTGGACGAGCAGGGTAACGTGGGATTCTACAATATCGAAGAGGGCACCCAGCTCTTAGGCAACATGGCATATCTGGACCTCTCCAAGATGCCTGCAGCCCAGCGCAACATGCCCATCCGCATCATTGCCAAGGCTAACGAGACGGCTGCCGCCGAGACAGTCAGCTCCGAGCCCTCCATCAAAGGATATTTCCGTATACAGAACGTGGCAGAGGCAACTTCCGATGCCGGCTATATCAACGTCACCGGACCATTCACAGCCCGCCCCGTAAGCACATTTGAGGAGGCCGGCAATGCACCGGGCACCGTAATGTATGTCGAGGCATACCCGGCAACCGTCAACGGCACAGCCTGCCACAAGATTATGCATCTGCGCAGCCAGGGCATCGATCTCTTCGGCGAGCCGGCAGACGACTTTATGAGCCGCTTTGAGGATATCTTCACCAACACCACCGGCAACGTCAGCGTGCCTGAGGAGCTTATGTGGTCAATGGTGCGCCACGGTTTCACCGACGGCTACACATCTGTGGCCCGCACAGCCCTCGAAGGGATGTTTGTGATGGTCGCTTCGCGCCTCGCAGACGAAATGACTGAGGTAACCTCTGAGGAGATGGAGGATTTTGCCAAGCGTTTCGCTACGGAAGTAGCTGACAAAATCAACCTCAACTTCTTCCTTGAACCTATGCAGGATGGCTCGTTCCGCATATTCTACGACATGCCCACCATGGACATTGTCAGCGAGTGGTATCTGAAGGATGAGAACAAGACCCTGCTGGAATATGGCATGGAGGGGCTTCGCCGCTACTTCTCCGACAAGGTCGGCGCAGAGTCCACAGGCGAGACCTTCACCGCAGCTGAGGTGAAGGAGATGAAAGACTGGGGTTACGATATAACCGCGAAATATCCGGCAGAGGCTGACGGCAGCGTAGCATCGAGCTACGAGCAGATTTTTGCAGATCCGACCCTGCTCTTCAACTGGCTTAAGCTGAGCATTATCAAGTTTACCGATCCGAACCGCTGCCCCGACATCGAGATCCGCGGCATGTCGCTCCCGCTCATGGCCGAAGCTCTCAACAGCCACCAGCTGACTGCCATGATGATCGGCTATCTGCCGGACGTGCAGCCCGGCGGCCGCTACTATATCACCAACGGCAAGGGCTCCAACACCGCCGGCATACTGGACTTCTCCAATCAGACGCATGTCGATGAGATGGACGGATACGGCAAATGGTACCTCAAGCCTGTCACCGACGCGGACGACGCATATTTCTGCGTGACCTCCACAGCGGAGCAGGATGACCTGCACTATGCGGCAGTCTACCTCGACTTCCCCGTGAGCGCTGCAGACAGCAGCCTCACCAAGCTGTACACCCTTTCGGCCTCCACGCTCACTGCCACTGTCAACGATGTCGACATCGACTATTATGAACTCGAAGAGATCGGAGCTGACGGCGCAGTGGCTGCGCAGACCCCCATCATCGTTGAGATGACTACTGAGGTGTCTTCTGCCCACCGTCTCGTGCCCGAGTATGAGCTCGTATGGAATCCCGGCGCGGCCGCTCCCGAGCAGCCCGAGGATCCGGCTGATGAGGTGAAGGAAGTACCTGTGAGCGACACTGTCGTGAGCGGCCAGCAGCGCATCGTGCACCGCGCATCCGGCAGCGACACCGGTTTTACCGGAGTGCTTCTCGACACACCCATCACCAAGGAGGGCTTCGCCCTGCGCTGGGACAAGGAGTATGATCCGAAGACAAACCCCGTGCACATGCTCCGCACCACTGCTTTGGGTGGCACGCAGAGCGGCCTGTGGTTCGTGAAAGTCGGCAGTGGCACAGTGCCTGCTAATACTGCCATTCTCATGCAGCCCACCACAGCGCTTGACGCCTACAAGGTGACCGAGCCGGTGCCCGACAGCGAGACTTCGGTCAGCGGGATTGGCACCGCTGAGAAAGAGACAGTCATATATGACCTCAACGGCATGCGCGTTGTCAATCCGCAGTCGGGTGTCATCTATATCGTCAACGGCAAGAAAGTGCTTGTCAAATAAAACCGTTTAATAATAAAATCGAAGGGCGGTCCGGGGCGAACCCGGGCTGCCCTTGCATTATGAAAAGAGAGTCTTTATTAATCATTTCCGCCCTTCTGTATGCTTTATTCTTTAATTCCCTGCCTATAACGGGCGCGGAGGAGGAGGAGAACAGGCGCCTGAGGGACGACTTCATCACTGCCTCGCTGCTCACAGTCTCGCCTGGGGAGAGGGTGTACCAAGGTTTCGGACATGCCGTCATACGCATGGAGTGCCCGTCGGAGGGACTGGATTACATATTCACATTTGAATCGAATGTAGGGCCCAATCTTGCGTTTGAATTCGCCCGAGGTATTGACGCGCGGGTCATTGCCTTGGAAACAGGGGAATTCATTTCCGACATGAAAAAGGAGGGGAGAGGCATCACGTCATATCCGCTTAATCTGACTCCGGCTCAGAAACAGGAGCTGTGGCGTGTGCTTGACGGACGATTGCAAGAAGATGCAACGGGAATTGACATACGCCGCACGAATTGTCTGAGCACTCTCTTCGAGGCGATTCAGGAAGCAGCCGGGCCCGAGCGTCTTAGCCTGCTGGAATCTGAAATTGCAGACCTTTCAAATGGTGAGTATTTCGAAGAGCTGTTAGGGGAGAAATATCCTTGGGGTGAGCTGATGTTTAAAAGCCTCTATGGCGCGGCAAGCGATGAGGTCGATGCCCCCTTTGTGCGTACCTCTCCCGTTTCGTTCGAGCGTGAGCACGACCGATTCATGATCGGCGACCGTAGGTTAACGGGCGAGGGGAGGGTGCTTGCAGCTCCCGCAAAAAAGAAGGGAGCCGAAACGCTGTCTCCCTTGGCGGTAAGTTTCGCGCTTTCGGCTCTGCTTCTTATCTCAATGATTCTGGTGCTGTGGGGGAGATGGGGGCATCTTTGCCGCCTCATCACATGGCTCGCTCTCGGCTGCCTCGCCTTGGGAGGATGCCTTGAGCTGTGCCTTACCCTTTTCCCTTGGCGCATAGGTTCGGCATGGAGTTCCTCCTGCATTGTCCTTAATCCCATTGCCATATTTTTGCTTGCGGTGTTCAGGCGCAGGAGGAGAGCCCTTATGTGGACCTTGGTGGCATGGGGTGCAGTCTGCCTGGGCTACTCCGCCTTCGGACGGATAGCCACCTCCGAGGCCACAGCGGCTGTCCGTATATTAGGACTTTTCACCGGCCTGTGGTGCGCAGTATCAGCTTTTGCCTTGCGGCGCCGCGGGAGCCGGGCCCTCTGACTGCGACGGAGCCGCAGGGGAAGTGGGCTGGGCCGGTGCGCTGCCGGCGAAAGGATCCTGAGGCGAAGGGGCCTGGAACCCGTTTTTAGCAGCGTTGGCCGGTGAACCGGGATCGGAAGGGTCGGAAGTCTGATTGTTGAAGAAGGGGTAGGGGAGGCCGAAGGCGGTCGCGGGATTGTCTGAGCGGCACATGTAGCCCTCGAGGATGGTGTCGCGGCCGGTGTTGGATTCGAACACATAGAGATTGAAGCGGTAGAGCATGATGGCAATGTGCTCGAACATGGCAGCCTGGATGGCCTCGTAGGGGAACCATGAGGAGGTGTTTGTAAAGGCGTACACCTGCAGCGGTATGCCCTGGGCAGTCTGGGGGAGAGTCGTGATGAAGTTGTCGCTGTCGTGAGCGATATGCTGGCTGGCGTTGAGATAGAGCTGGAGATAAGCCCGGAAGACTCCGAGATTGGTCTCTATCGAGCCGTTGACAAGTCCCGCGGGATTGTTGACATCCTCAACATGGCCTGCATCGCGCTGCTCGATTTTCTTGGCGATCCAGTCTTTGAGCAGGGGTATCTTGGCGTATTCCTCAAGCATCTCGTCAGTCACGGGGACTACACTGTCTGAATCTATGAGATAGCTGCGCTGAATGCGTCGTGTCTTGGACTGCTGCATTGAGCGGTAGTTGGTAAAGGAGCCGCTGACGAGAGTATACGGGGGCACCATAGTGGTGGTCTTATCCCAGTTCTGCACCTTTACCGCGGTCAAGGTCACCTCCGTGACAGTGCCGTTGGCATCCGTGCCGGCGACCTTGATCCAGTCGCCCACATGGAGCGAGTCATTCTCAGCCAGCTGCACGCCTGCCACCACGCCGAGGATGCTGTCCTTGAACACCAGCATCAGGACGGCTGCGAAGGCTCCAAGACCGGCGAGCAGCGAAGCGGGCGACTTATTGACGAGCACGGCCACGGTGATTATGATGGCTATGATCCAGAGTATGCCTTGGATAAGCTGCACAAGGCCCTTGAGGGGCAGGTGGCGTTTGTTGCGCCGCTGGTCCACCTGTTTCCAGATTACAGAGAGCAGGATAGATAGCGACCTCGTCACCAGGAAAACCAGGTATATCACCGTGATGCGGGTGAACCAGGTTGCAATGGTGGCATGATTGTTGAGGGTGAACTGGATGAAGATCAGAAATACGATGGGGGGGACGATGCTGCATAGATGTGTAAAGAACTTGGCGTCTGTCAGATACTGGAAAAACTCCGTTTTCCAATGGCGCCCCCACAGGCGGACGATAAAAAGGATAATCCATTGCACCACTATGCCAACTCCCCATGCGATGGCTATCACCGCCAAGGAATAGGTCCAGAGGAAAACGGTCTCATTGTCGCCCATGCCGACAAGGCCGAGAAGCCAGTCGACTATACGCATCACCCAGCGGGCGAGGAAATATGTGTTATGTTCGGCCTGGGCGCCTAACATTGCCTCAGGGAGGGCTTTGGCAGCGTCTTCCGCAAAGTGGGCTGCATGTTCGGTCTCAGGCGCTGCGGCCAGGGAGAGAAGAATGTGGCTCAGTGTCATAAGCGTTGGTTTTATATATTCAAGGGTTGAAGTTAATCTGCAAGAGAGCGAGGATATGCGGTGATAATATATTTAAGGAGGACAAGCCCTCAGAAGAGATTCCGCTTATATTATCCACATATAATATATAGACAAGCAGAGCGGGGGGATAGTTCGGAAAGGCCTCAATTTATAGCATTGAGCAGATGGATGGAGACATTGGATGCTTATGCAAGTGGTTGAGAAGTGTAGGGTTAACTGGCTGTTAACATTCATTAACAAATGCAAGCCTCATAAAATTGCACAGGTTATCACAGCATGTGCAAACAACGGCGAAAGTGTTGCAAAAAAGTTACATTGCGTAATATATTGCAAATCAATAACTTGTAATTAATTTTGAGAAAATTGAGGAATTTTTGCAAAAATTTGCTTGCTAACTATTTGGAAATAGGCGAAGAAAGATATACCTTTGAACAGTCAAAAAATAGAAATATTAAAAAATCTTAATACAGCATACACAGAGTCATGGAGCAGACACTTGTCATTCTCAAGCCTTCGGCAGTAGAGCGTTGCCTTATCGGCGAAGTAATCACCCGCATTCAGCAGCGCGGCCTCATCATCACCGGAATGAAGATGATGCAGCTTGACGAGGCTATCCTGCGCGAGCATTACGCTCACCTGGTTGACAAGCCCTTCTTCCCCTCCATTGTGGAGTCCATGACAGCCTCACCGGTAGTGGTGATGGTGCTCAAGGGAGTGGATGTCGTAGAGGTGTTCCGCGCCATGACCGGCGTGACAAACGGCCGCAAGGCTGCCCCCGGCACACTGCGCGGAGACTTCTGCATGAGCGGCCAGGCCAATATAGTCCACGCTTCCGATTCTGTGGAGAACGCACGTATTGAGATCGCACGTTTCTTCAAACCCGAAGAGGTGTTTGACTACACGCCGGCCAATATCAACTTCCTTTACGGCGAGGACGAGCAGAAACAGTAATCCTGAAAGACTCAGAGACAGATAATGAAAATATTGAGAAACATATTCATAGCAGGAGGCCTGGCCATCCTTTCGATGGGCACCGGCGTTGCAGACGCCCAGACCACTTCCTCCCGCAAATCCCACAGCGCGGCCCACAAGGAGCTTCTCGCCTCGCAGAACACAAGCAAAGAGCAGATCCGCCTTATCGAGAACAACACGTTCATCGACCTTATCGAGGATCTCGAGCCGGAGCTTGATATCTATACCGAGGGATGGAATTCCAAGCGCGTAAATCCCTTCAGCGAGGCTGATGTCCCCGCCACGGCTGTGATTGACGTGACCGGCTACCATATGCCCCATCCTGCATGCCGCGTAACCTCCAATTACGGCTACCGCGCTAAATTCGGCAGAATGCACAAGGGTGTCGACCTTGGCATCAAGAGCAACGACACTATCTACGCCGCCTTTGACGGCAAGGTGCGCCTGACTGCATACGAGGCCAAGGGATATGGCAACTACGTGATCATGCGTCATCCCAATGGACTCGAGACCGTATACGGCCACCTCAACAAGGCACTGGTGAAGCCCGACCAGGTGGTGCGCGCAGGGCAGCCTATCGGCCTCGGCGGCTCCACCGGGCGAAGCACCGGCCCTCACCTCCACTTCGAGACCCGCTTCATGGGTTATGCCATCAACCCCGCGGCAATCTTCGACTTCGCCAACAAGACCACGCACACCGATACATACACCTTCTCGAAGAAGACTTATCAGCAACCGCGCAACTATGCTCCTTCGCGCCAGCCTTCCAAGTCTGAGGGTGGCAACACCTATCGCGCAGGCGCAGATGTCGACACTTACGTAGTGCGCAAGGGTGACACCCTCTCTTCGATAGCCAAGGCATACGGCCTTTCAGCCACAACGCTCCGCAAGCTCAACAAGCTTGACGCATCCGCAAAAATCCGCGTAGGCCAGGAGCTCAAACTGAAATAACCTGAGCCGACGAACTGATCAGAATACACTGCCCGCCGAGCGGCCCAACGGCCGCAGGCGGGCAATTTCGTAAATAAAAGAATGATTGAGATAAAAGAATGATTGAGATAAAGGATAAGAGGGAGTGTGTCGGATGCGGGGCGTGCGCGCAGCGGTGCCCGAAGCAGTGTATCGACATGATGGATGATAACCATGGGTTCCTGTATCCGGCCGTAGATGCAGACCGTTGTATTAACTGCGGACTGTGCGTAAAAGTGTGTCCGGTCATACAGGCTGCTTCACCCTCCAAGCCTTTGGCGGTGCTTGCGGCAAAAAACATAGATGAAAGCGTGCAGATAAGCTCCTCGTATGGGGGACTGTTTACTGCGCTCGCAAGAAGGATAATTGACGAAGGAGGAACAGTGTTTGGAGCAAGATTTGATGCCAAGTGGGAGGTGAAACATGACTATGCTCTGACTGATGAGGACCTGAAAAGCTTCCGCACATCAAAGTATGTCCAAAGCCGGATGGGCAACGCGTATCTGCAAGCAGAGAGATTTCTGAAAGAGGGTAGAAAACTGCTTTTCAGCGGCACACCGTGTCAGATAGCGGGACTGCGGCTCTTTCTCAGGAAAGACTACCCGAATCTTTATGCCATAGACATGGTTTGTCACGGTGTGCCGAGTCCACTTATTTGGAGGGAATATCTGAAATGGATTACTACCGGAGAGACCTCTAATAGCTACGACGAAAGACCCTCCGACCGCACGTCGGTCAGATATGTAATAACAGATATCAATTTTCGAGACAAACGTTTGGGGTGGAACAAATTCGGGTTGTCAGTGCGTGCAGTGGCGGCAGAATTTACCGAAGGATGTCACCGGGAGGATACGCGGGGAGAGGGAGCGGAAAAAGAGATTTTGTTTGAGCCATATTTTGATAATGTGTATGTGCAGGCTTTCCTGAAGAATCTTGACCTGCGTGAGAGCTGCTACGCGTGTCCTTCCAAATGCGGCAAGTCGGGGAGTGACATCACGCTTGCTGATTTCTGGGGGATCAGGAGGCATATGCCCGATGCCTACGACCGTAACGGGGTATCGCTCGTGTTGGTCAACACTCCGCAGGGTGAGAAATTGCTGGAAGGATTGCCGATAGAGTCTCATAAGGCGGAATACAGCGCAGCATTGGCAGGCAACTCCGCTCTCGAAGAGAGCGCGCCCTATCCCGAAGAATCAGCGCAGATGTGGAGCGACTTCCACCGCAGCGGCATCGATGGAATCCTTCCCATGGTGCCAGCTCAGGGGCGCGCCTCATCCTGATGAGGGGGCGCGCCCTTTCACGGAGGGATTACTAATGCGGGGGGATGCTTCATTTGGTTCTGAGCATCGGTACACCAGCCGCAATATCTTTATTCTTCATGGCGTAAATGCTTCTCGCGGCAACATCTCCTATCTGGTAGTAGCCATATTTGCCGGGATGCACTCCATTGGTGCCTATGACTTCGGTCTCAGGATTGTAGAGATTGACATTCTTATCAGTAGCGGGCATATTGTATTCCGTGTCAAACTGGCATGACACATTGAGGAACTCGACGTAACTGCTTCTCTCATCTGCAAACTTCTGGTATGCTCGGTTGAGGTTAAGCACTCCAATGCAGAGGCCATACCCATCGGCATATCCGCTTCCTGTTGCTCCGTATGAATTTCCTATACCGCCGTTGATACTTGGAATCTCGAGGCCCATGATGTACACTTTGGCAGTTGGATATTCATCATGCAAGGTTGAGCAGAAAGTATCTACCGTAGAGAGGAGCTCACTGAAATCAGTCTGCCACGGTTTCAGATTGTTCCATCCCAGGAGCACATACACGGCATCTACTCTACCCTCAGCGTATCGCTCCACGTAAGGGCGGAAGGTCATCCTTTCGCCATTCCACAGAGGATTGCTGCTCTCCGGTTGAAAAGAACTGTATGCCAGTTCTGGATCGCCGCCTCCGGAGGTTTTCTTGAGAATGCCTGCGGGTGAGCCGGGCTCATAAGTTTTTTTGTCCACGGACATGAGAACGTTTCCAACACCGTTTGTGACATTGATTTCCAAGACCGTGTACTTGTATCCGTTATCGCTTGTGTATGCAGCGCCTATATGCAGGAGATTCACATCGTGCACCTGAAAACGGAAGCCGGGACGCACTGCAGACGTATAGCTTGACCATGACCATCCACCCACGCCGAAGTAGTGTGTGCCCATGTATTCTTTAGCCCCGCAGAATTTCACATTGGTGGGTGTGCTGCTGTCGGCGTGGTGGCACCAGATTCCTCCACTGGTCAGAGAGTCTCCGAAGGGGAGTATATGAAGTACGTCCTCTCCGCAAGTTTTTTCCACTACTTCAATCATACACTCGGCATACCCCATTGTTTCTCCTTTGTCATCTCGCAGAGTGACGGCAAAGGGTAATTCACCGATATCTTCGGGCTGAGGGACGTATTCAAAGTAGCGCGGGAATTTCTTACCTTCCTCGCATGTGACCAGGATGTCGTAGTTATAAGGGTTGACTGCTCCGATCATTCCTCGGAAGAATAGCTGAAGCGTATCGCCCACAACAGCATAGATCCTTTTAGGGAGGACGACATCAATGGGATACTGACCGGAATTATCCGGAAGAGAGGGATTGATGGTTTCCGGCAATTCCTCGTTCCCATAGCCGGGAATTTCGTTGTCACAGGAGAGGAAGGCAACAGCTGCCAAACAGCATATCACCACCGATAGAGCCAAGCGTACTGCGCGTGTCCCTAGAGAATTAAATAACCATTTCATAGTTCATGAATCAGGTAAATTGTTAAGGTAAATTGATGCACTCTTAGCAAGAGATATGCATTTTACCTAATTCATTTAAGTTTAATGGTTTGCATCCTACTTAACTGCTACTTTGCAAAACAATTGTATTTTCAGTCCTTAATCAATCTCATATATTTCGTGCCTGTACGTAATAATCCGCAGGTACATTCGTTAAAAAAGTATCTCTTGCTAAGAGAGTTGCATATTTGCATAACATTTTTGACCTATTCTTTCATAAAACATGCTGCTCCGGCCCCACTGTCAGTGGGGCCGGAGCAGCATGTTTTATGTTGGGTTTCTTGCGGGAGGGTCAGCGGTTGAGGAGGGTGGAGCCGCGCAGGATGTAGATGCCCTTGGGGAGGGCGAGGAACTGCTCGCGTGTGGCGTTACGGAGCACGAGGATGCCGGCCGGGGTGTAGACATCCGACCGGGTCCATTCCTCCTCCAGGCCTTTCACTCCGGAGCCGTCAGCCGATGAGAAGTGCACTGTGCCGGACAGGCCGTGAAGCGCGGGGAGGATAGCTGTCTTTACGAAATCGGTTTCTCCCTTTTCGCCATTCTCCATCTCCCATGCCATGTGGCTTACTGTGCTGCCGGGAGTGCCGACGTTAACGGCGAGTCGGGTGTCAGCTCCTATATAATAAGGATTATAGGGCTGATTTGTCAGCACGTCCGTCAGTAGGCCGCTCAGTGTGCAGTCTGCATCTGCTGTGATGGTCCAGTTGGAAATTATGAACTGGCCCCAAGCCGGCTCTGAGGCGTACAGGTTTGCCGCGTTGTCGGCCGGAGAAAGCACTATTTTCTCGGGAGCCCCTTCGGCGAAAGCGTTATCCCAAAGGGTAGGCACGGCGGCTGCCCGGACATTGACGCGCTTTAGCTCCGCGGCATTATAGAACGTGCCCGCCTGGACATCCTTGATGCCGGCCGGCAGAGTCACCTCAGTCAGCTCGTCGGCAAAAGTGAAGGCATCCGCTCTCACCTCTGTCACCTTGTAGCCGTCAATTTCATCAGGAATGACAATCTTGCCTGCATACTCTGACTGAGTGGACGAGATTACGGAGGCGGTCTTGTCTGACTCTGAAGTGACAAAATATGCCAGGCCTCCCGAGGTGCGTGTTTCGCCTGTCACAATCAGAGGCTGGGCGAGGCCGGCGCGTACGCCGTCAATGTCGATTGCCCAGTAGTAGACATCGGCCTTGAGTCCGAGGGGAGGAGTCTGCATCTGCAGATTGGTGACCTGTGAGGGGAGGAACACTATCTGTTCGGAAGTGAGGGTCTGGAGCGTCTTGAAATTCCTGTCCAGAAGATGCAGGGTCAGGGCGCGTGTCAGCTCATCCTTGGATGTATTGTTGACAATGATGGAGATACGGACGCTCTCATCGGTAGCTGTCATGAAATTCGGAGAAATCTCCTCCACGATCAGGTCGGAGGTAGCGGGAGCATCGACCGGAGCCTGTTCTACCTTGAATGTCAGCATGTCGCCTATGCTGGTTTCCTCGGTGTCGAAATACATCTCGTAGGTGCCTGGGTCAATCGTCTCATCCGAGGTGAAATTGGCGATAGCGGAGCTCTTGCCGGGCACTACCACGCGGCTGTGAAAACTGATGAAATCGCCGAAGGGGTCCTCGGCATCGGCGAGCGCTATGAAGATGTCGCCATTGAAGTCGCCCTCATTGACATTGTTGACCACCATGCTGAGCACCTTTGCCGTGTTGCCATATATGACAGGTGTGGTAGTGGGGAGCCCCACAATCAGACGGGGAGTCATTGTCGCATCGGGCCCATCGTTGGTGTACGAATAATTGGAGCCGTCGACAGTGAGCGTGACATATTGCTGGAGTCCCACAGGCACCTGCACATTCTCCCATTCGCCATACTCATTGCGGAAGGCCGGGGTGACGCGATACTTTCCCGAGGGGAGTCCGGAAAGGGATACGGATAGTTCCTTGAATCCGTACATCGGCTGCAGTGTTGTGGCTGAAGAAGTGGGAAAATACTTCACATTCTCGGGGTTGTCCCAGGCTGACACCTTGACACCGAAAGTGGCCGAGAGGTTTCGCATCAGAGGATTGTAAATCATGTAGTAGCCCTCGGGGTCATCCTCGATGAGATACTTGCCGTTCTTGTAGACGAAACTTCCCGTGGCGAGGGCAGCGGTCTGATACTGTGTCTCGCCGTCATTCTTGATGACATTGGTGATTATGGTCTGGGCCGTGTTGTATCCGCCGGCGTATGAGCCTGTGCCGCCGGTGAGGGGATTGAGTGCTGAGAGGAGGAAGTATCCGTCCTGGTATCCACCCCAGCCCCAGTTGAAATGGAAGAAACCGTTGGCCAGATAGCCGTCGCAGACGAAAGCGTGGCCCCCTCGTGAAGAGGAGCCGCTGTAATATACCGGGCGGTCGGCGGCCAGCTCGGCATAAACCATTGCGTCCCATTCGCGCTGCGTGTGGTAGTCTCGCCACTCCATGCGCACCTTTCTGGAATAATCAAAATATTCCGTCAGGGCTACGGGGACATTCTGCGAATACGCGCCGGACTCATAAGCGGAATACATCATGTTGACACCCGCGCCGCATTGCCTCATGAGCTGTGCCACAGCCGCTGCCTGGGCAGCGGTGTATTTGCCGGAATAATCATCTATCATGTTGTCCCAGTCAAGCGTAGTGCCTGAGAAGACATAGCCGTTGTTGGAGCCTTTGGGATTGACAGGCCATTGGTAATGCTTCATCACCTGGGCCATGGCAGTGGCCACGCATCCGGTCACGGAGGTGCGGTGAGCCTTGGGGTCCATCGGACAGTCATTGTTGTATGGCGCCCCCTGGTCCCATTTTGTGGAAGTAATGGGCTCGATGGCCTCCCGGTCCTGGGTCATGGCGCGTGACACGCGTCGCCCCGTCTGCGGGTCGGCCTGGAGGAAAGCAGATATTTCCGCCTCATACTGGCCGAGCCACCACTTGACATTGACTGGTATGCTGTCCGGATCGAATGACCCGTTGTCGGAAAATCCGAGCACTCCGGGCAGACGGTCATCGGCGCTCACGATGGAGAACCCGCGTCCTCCGGGATAGTTGAAGATATAGAAGCAAGCCTCGCCTTGAGGAGCGGTCGCGCTGTAAACCAGCTCGAGCTCGCCGGCGCTCCAGGCCGGAGCCTTGTCGAGACGTGAGGCGTTCAGACGCCTGAAGTTCATGAGCTCCTGACGGGCCTCATCGGGCGAAACCGGAGCTGCAAGCGCCGGGAGTGCCGACAGGGCGGCCGCGAGGAGTGAGAGTGGAAAACGGATGTTCATGTGATATGTCGGGTTGAAAAATATATACGGTAGTGAAACGCAAAGTTAGCAAAAAATCTTAGAACATAGGGGCCCGAAGTGTCCTTTTTTCGCCGTACTTTCACAAAATATGGCGACATGGGGCTGTTTTTTTTGGAATGATGGGGGATAATGAGTAATTTTACAGTCCAAAATATGGCAGACCGCAGATCTATCATAAGGACAGGACTCTTCAACGACAGTTTTCCGCCCATCATGGACGGAGTCACACTGGCGGTGGACAACTACGCCCGCGAGCTGACCCGGGCGGGGATGCATCCGTGCGTGGTGACGCCTTGGAACCCGCAGAAAGTCGAAGTGCCATACGAAGTGATGAAGTATCTCTCGCTGCCAATAGCCAACCGTTATCCTTACCGGTACGGATACCCCAAGCTGGACCCCTTCATCTGGCGGAGGCTGCGGCGAACGCCATTCAGCATCGTGCATGCCCACTCTCCGTTTTCTGCCGGGAGGCTGGGCGTATATGTCAAGAAAAAGCAGGGTGTGCCTTTGATAGGGACTTTTCATTCAAAATACCGCGATGACCTGCGCCACTCCTTCACCGGGCCGATGAGCTGGATGGTCGGCGTGATCATGAAACGCATCATCAACTTCTTCGAAGCATGTGATGAGGTGTGGATACCCCAGGCCAAAGTGGAGGAGACGGTCAGGGAATACGGATACAAGGGGCCTCTGACAGTGGTGGAAAACGGCAACGACTACGCCGGGATGAGCGACGCGGAGCTTGGCCTCTTCCGCGAAGAGAGCCGCAGGCTCCTGGGTATACCGGATGGCACCACGGCCCTGCTCTTCGTCGGGCAGCACATATTTGAGAAGGGCACGGACGTGATAATACGCAGCCTCGGGCTGCTGCGCTCCCGGAAAGACCTGAGGATGGATTTCATCGGGACCGGATATGCGGCCCGCGACCTGGAGAACATGGCCGCAGCCGAAGGTGTGGCCGACCGCGTGAAGTTTCACGGAGTCATGCAAGACCGCGAACTGCTCCGCAGGCACTACGCGGCCGCAGACCTTTTCCTCTTCCCCTCGTTGTATGACAATGCCCCGATAGTGATACGCGAAGCGGCCGCTATGGGCACCCCCTCCATACTCCCTGCGGGGTGCACCGCTTCGGAAGTGATCGAGAGCGGGAAAAACGGTTTTCTGACCGACCGCACTGCCGAGGCCTACGCCGGGGAGATCGCGCGTCTTGCCGATGATCCCGGGGCACTGAGGCGCGCCTCGGCCGGAGCCCGTGCCACCCTGGCGCGCAGCTGGGAGGATGTCGTGGAGGAGGTGGCAGACAGATATCAACATTTAATAGCCCGCCATGGCAGATAAAGCTGCGCATAAATTCAGCGCGTGGAAAGTGGCGCTCCCCGTCCTGATCGGCATGACAGTGGTCGTGCTGATGTTTATTCACGACGCCCGCAAAGAGAATCTTGAGACCGTATGGCGCTCCCTGCATTGGGATTTCCGCAGCCTGGCATGCATCGCTCTGGGATTCGTGTTTATGTTCGGGCGGGATTTCGGCCTTAGCTGGCGTTTCCGGGCCCTCACCGACAGGCAGCTGCGCTGGGCGCAGGCTTTCAAGGTGGACTTCCTTTGTGAATTCACCTCATGCGTGACTCCCTCCGCAGTGGGGGGCAGCTCGCTGGGAATGGTGTTTCTCAACAGCCAGGGGATAGAATTCGGGAGAGCCACCACGCTCATGATGACCACCCTGTTTCTTGATGAGCTGTTTTTTGTGATATTCTGCCCGATAATAGCGCTTTTGACTCCCGGGCACATGCTCTTCAACTCGGGTGAAGCCATGTTCTCACACGGCCTGGAGCTGACCTTCTGGCTGGTATACTCGGGAATAGCGGCCTGGACCCTTCTGCTGTTTGCCGGCATCATCCTGTATCCCGCGTGGGTGAGGAGCGTACTCAACAAAGTGACCACATGGCGCTGGCTGCGGCGCTGGCACTCCCAGGCCTCGCAGCTTGGCGACAATATGGTCGCCACATCGAAAGAGCTGCGCACCAAGCCGATGCGTTTCTGGCTTGAAGTGTTCGGAGGGACAGCCTTGTCATGGACCTCTCGCTACCTGGTGGTCAATGCGCTCTTCTTAGGCTTCGTGCCGGCAGCTGACCCTGACCAGTGGATAATCTTCGCAAGGGAGTTTGTCATGTGGGTTGTCCTAATGGTCAGCCCGACTCCGGGTGGGGCGGGTCTGAGCGAATGGCTCTTCTCCTCATATTACGGCGACCTTGTGACATCGGCCGGCCTTGCATTGATTCTGGCCGTGTTCTGGCGCATAATATCGTATTACGTCTATCTCGGCATTGGGGCTGTGCTGATGCCCTCATGGATAAAGCAGACTTACAACCGACTGAAAAAATGAAAGAGAGATTCTTCGTGATCATACCTGCGAGGTATGCCTCGAGCCGTTTTCCGGGCAAGCCCTTGGCAAAGATAGGGGGTGTGGAGATGATAACCCGCGTGTGCCGCCGCGTCAGCGAGGGGGGCTGGCCCCTTGCCGTAGCCACCGATGACAGGCGCATAGCCGACTGCGTGGAGAAGGCCGGTTTCAAAGCTGTGATGACGGGGACCGACCTCCCCAACGGCACTCACAGGGTGGAGCAGGCCTGCCGTCTTGCAGGAGTGGAGGCCGAGGTCATCATCAATGTGCAGGGCGACGAACCCTTCATAGACCCGCGCCAGCTCGAAGCGCTCGCTTCCTGTTTCGACAATCCCGGAGTGGACATCGCGACCCTCGTGAAGCGTTTCCCCTCTGACGCGCCATACAGCAGGCTCGAAGACCCCGGGTTGGTCAAAGTCGTTACCACAGGGGAGGGGAGGGCCCTCTATTTCTCGCGCAGTGTCATCCCGTATATCCGCGGAGCTGAGAAAGAGGAATGGCCCTCGCGCGGAGACTTCCTCACGCATGTCGGAGTGTATGCATACCGCCGCGATGTGCTGGAGCGTCTCGTGAGCCTTCCCCAGGGCAATCTGGAGAAGGCTGAATCGCTCGAGCAGTTAGGGTGGCTCGAGGCCGGATTCAGCATCGCGACTGCCTTGACAGATGCCGAGACCATCGGCATTGACACCCCGGCCGACCTGGAGGCGGCCGAGAAATGGCTTTTTTCACAAAATCATTGACAAGATAGCGGCGCAACCGTTGCATATCTCGCGGAAAATCGCTAAATTTGCAGTCTTGAAAGACTATTAGCAGTCTTGATAAAGACTCGAAACGCAAGAATAATCCCTTAAGGTAAAAAAGAATAACCCACAATGAAAAAAAGTCCGCTTCAGAGAATCAGATCCGAGTATCAGCCCAAGCTCCCCAAATCGCTTCAGGGGCCGGTGAAACTGAAAGTCGGCGAGCCTACCCAGTCGGTGGCCGACCAGGAAGAGATCAAAGCCTTATTTCCCAACACCTACGGCATGCCCGTCGTGGAATTCGAGCGCGATGAGGCCCCAGAGCGCGTAGAGGAGCCCTTCAACGTAGGCATCATCCTCTCCGGCGGCCAGGCCCCCGGCGGCCATAATGTGGTCAGCGGCATATTCGACGGCATCAAGAGCCTCAACAAGGAGAGCCGCCTCTACGGCTTCCTGATGGGTCCTTCGGGCTTCATCAACCACCAGTACATGGAGCTGACGGCCGGTTACATCAAGGAATACCGCAACACCGGCGGTTTCGACATTATCGGATCAGGTCGCACCAAGCTTGAGCACCCCGACCAGTTTGATGCCGGACTCAAGGTGCTCGAGGAGCTCAACATCAAGGCCCTGGTCATCATCGGCGGCGACGACTCCAACACCAACGCAGCCGTCCTTGCCGAATACTACAAGAACAAAGGCGTTGACGTGCAGGTGATCGGCGTGCCCAAGACCATCGACGGCGACCTGAAGAACAAGTGGATCGAGACCTCATTCGGTTTCGACACTGCATGCAAGGTCTACAGCGAGGTTATCGGCAACATCCAGCGTGACTGCAACTCCGCGAAGAAATATTATCACTTCATCAAGCTCATGGGCCGCTCCGCCTCCCACATCGCACTGGAGTGCGCCCTGCAGACCCAGCCCAACTACTGCATCATCTCCGAGGAGGTGCAGGCAAAGCGCATGACGCTCGACAACATCGTCAACGCCCTCTGCTACATGATCACAGAGCGCGCCAAGAACGGATGGAATTTCGGCACAGTCCTCGTGCCCGAAGGCCTGATCGAGTTCATCCCCTCTATGAAGGCCCTCATCCAGGAGCTTAACGATGTGCTCGTTGAGCATGCCTCAGACCTCGAGGGCAAGGAGGAGCTCGACAAGCTGGAGGCCATCCATGGCTTCCTGACTCCGACCAACGCCGCCCTCTTCAAATCACTGCCGAAAGACATTGCTCTTCAGCTCTGCCTGGACCGCGACAGCCACGGCAACGTGCAGGTGTCGCTCATCGAGACTGAGAGCCTTATCTCGCGCATGGTCGGCGAGCGCCTCGAGCAGCTGGCCCTCGAAGGTGAGTATGTCGGCAAGTTCGCCACTCAGCACCACTTCTTCGGCTATGAAGGGCGCTGCGCGGACCCGACCAACTTCGATGCTGACTACTGCTATGCCCTGGGCTACAACGCAGCCATGCTCATCAACTCCGGCCTGACGGGCTACATGAGCAGCGTGCGCAACCTTACGGCGCCCTCCGAGGAGTGGATCGCCGGCGGCATACCTATCACGATGATGATGAACATGGAGCGCCGCCACGGCAAGATGAAGCCTGTGATCCAGAAGGCTCTGGTCAACCTCAACGGCCGTCCCTACCTGAAGTTCGCCTCCATGCGTGACACCCTCATGCTCAACACTCTGTATCAGTATCCCGGTCCTATCCAGTATTTCGGCCCCTCCGAGATATGCGACCGTCCCTCGATGACCCTCCTCCTGGAGCATGACAAGGAGATCTGATAGCATCCTCCCAAGATAAGACTTCGGCCGCCGCTGTCCCAAATCCGGGCAGCGGCGGCACGCATTATATAAGCCAGACCCATTTGCGGCACCTGCGTTAACAATTTTTGCAGACTTGAGAGTTAATATCCGGAAAAAATGTTGTAAATTTGCAGATTAATAAACCTTGCATCTATGAACAAGAAGAAATATACAGCTTTACTTATGCTGGCGGTGCTCGCCGGGCAGGCGGGCGCGCAGAAGATCAAGCTCAACAACCAGAGCCGCTGGGGGTTTGAGAGCGAGCATGCAGGATGGATTGACATACAAGACCGTATAAATGGCGGGGGCGAGTTCTCCGAGGGCCTCGCCTCGGTGAAAAAGGGGAAGAAATGGGGCTTCATCAACCTGATGGCCCAGATGGAGATTGAGCCCCAGTTTGATGAAGTCAAAGAGTTTCATAACGGCTTCGCGGCTGTCCGCATCGGCAAGCTCTGGGGCATCATAGGCAACGACGGCCGCGAGGTTATCCCTGCCCAGTATGATTACGCAGACGGATTCTATGACGGTCTGGCCTTGGTTAAGAAAAACGGCAAATTCGGATTCATCAACGCCGACAACGAACTGGTGATAGGATACAATTTCCCCGAAGCGTCATCTTTCAATTACGGCCTTGCCGCGGTGAAGGATGAGGAGAAGGGAAAGTTCGGATACATTGACAAGAACGGCAACTTCAAGATCGCAGCCAATTATGATGACGCAAAACCCTTTGAGGAGGGCATCGCGCAGGTGAAATCCCAGGGAAGGAGATTCTTTATCGACACCAACGGCGCATATTACGGCAAGCGTGACGAGGCCCTGTTAGCGGCCTCTCAGATACAGCGCAGGCAGAGCGCGCAGACTGTCACCAACGCCGCCTCGGGCATCGTGGGCGAAATGCCTGAATGGACCAAGGGTGGAGTGGCCTCGCAGATGACCGTCTCGCCCGATGTCGCTACCGAGACGCTGCGCGAGTACCTGCTGCGGTGCGGGCTCGACAGCTCGGAAATTGGCCTCGTGGTAGCCAAGAAGCTCAAAGAGTGGCAGAAGAAGGGGGCATACGAGACCACGGCCAACTATGCCTCGCGTGTCACTCCCCAGACCATCGAGGAGAAGCGCAAAGAGCTCTACCAGGAGTATACCGAGAAATTCAACGGCTACAGCCGACCCTACATCATGGCCTTCACGGATGCCAAGCGGAGGGAGTTCCTCTCGCCGGACCATGTGTTCACGCTCAACGAGTATGATGCAGCCACTCAGCGCTACCGTATCACCAGCAACCGTCTTGGCGACATCTATGTCAGCGTGCCCGCCACCAAGGCCAAGCTCTTCCAGGACAGATGGGACAAGATCCTCAAGGGCCTTAACTGCATATTCGTGCCCAACGGCGATGACCTCCGCCTGTCAGAGCTCGACTTCGCCGGATTCCGCTATGAGTTCGAACTCCCCAAAGAGGACCTCGCCGCGACTCTGATGGCATCCAACGAAACGGAGGAGCCCGAAGAGCAGGCCGCTCCGCAGGAGGAGGCCCCGCAGAAGGAGGAAGTCAAGTTTGTCAGCGATGTTGACCGGATAGTGCCCGAAGGCATCAATCCTGACGCTTCGCGCACATTCGCCATAATCATAGGCAACGAGCACTATTCCGAGTCTGACTGCAGCGATGTGCCCTATGCGATCAACGATGCGACCTCCTTCAAGGAATATTGCATCAAGGCACTGGGACTGCCCGAAAAGAATATCTATTTCCGCACCGATGCTACCCTCAACAACATGCGTCGCGCAATACGCTTCATACGCGACCGCGCCAATGTGCTCGGGGGAGATGTCAAGGTGCTCGTCTATTATGCCGGGCATGGTATCCCCAATGAGAACGGCACAGACTCGTATCTGCTTCCTGCCGACGGCATACCGGGCGATTTCGAATCGGCCTACCAGCTGAGCCGTTTCTATGAGGAGCTCGGCGAGATACCGTCAAAGAGCACTACCGTCTTCCTGGACGCATGTTTCAGCGGCGCCAAGCGCAGCGGCGGCATGCTGATGTCGGCCCGAGCCGTGGCGATAGATGTGCCCGAAGTGGAGCCTGTGGGCAACATGGTGGTATTCTCAGCGGCATCGGGCGAGGAAACAGCCATGCCCTATAATGACCAGGAGCATGGCCTCTTCACTTACTTCCTGCTCAAGAAGCTCCAGGAGACCGGTGGCAACACCACCTACCGCGACCTTTATAATTATATCAGCGACAATGTGAGGTATCACTCAATCGTAGATAACAATAAAGCTCAGACTCCGACCGTGGAGCCCTCATTCGAGATGGAGCAGATCTGGGGGAG
>CAZWVY010000043.1:0-16849 GCA_964637105.1 uncultured Sangeribacter sp.
ATAAACCAGCAGATTTACAGTCTGCCCCATTTGGCCACTCTGGTATTCGCCCTTGATCTCTTCCGGCCTCTTCCGATACCACCCTCGGGGTGGCCTCCTCAGAGGGTCCGTCCGAAATTCGAGTGCAAAGTTAATGCCTTATTTTGAATCATGCAAATTTTTCAGCAAAAAAATTTCATGTTTTTTTCTTTTTATTTTTTTCATGTCTTCTTCTTTATCCGGCCTCTTTCGCCTTCCCCTTTGTGATTCAGCGCGTTGGGTCTCATATTACCTCTTCCGGCGTTAATAGGCCGAGGCGGGAGGTGAGGCGATTTTTTCCTCACTCTCCCGCCTCGTTGCGGTGTTATTGCTTTTTTTTCGCGTCTATGCGTGCCCGGATCCTTACTCCACAGTCACCGACTTGGCAAGGTTGCGCGGCATGTCAACGTTCTTGCCCTTGTTGATGGCTATGTAATAGCTCAGCAGCTGCAAGGGGATGCTGGTGATGATGGGTGTCAGGCACTCCGGCACTTCCGGCACTTCGAGCACATGGTCCGCTATGCTGCGTATCTCCTTGTCCCCTTCCGTGACGATGGCGATGACGCTGCCATGGCGGGCCTTCACCTGCTGGACGTTGTTGACAATCTTCTCATAGAGATGGTCGTTGGGGGCAATGATTACGGTCGGCATGTCGGCATCGATAAGCGCTATGGGGCCATGCTTCATCTCGGCCGCAGGATAGCCTTCGGCATGGATATAGGAGATTTCCTTGAGCTTGAGGGCCCCCTCGAGTGCCACGGGGTACGAATAGCCGCGGCCGAGATAGAGGAAGTTGCGCGCGTATGTGTAGATGAGCGACATGTTGCGTATCTTGTCGTCAAGCTTGAGCACCTCCTTGACCAAGTCCGGCAGGCGCAGGATATACTCCCCGAGTTTGTGGGCATGCTCGTCGCTGAGCGTGCCGCGCAGCTGCCCGATAGCTATGGCAAGCATGGTGAGCACCATCACCTGGCCGGTGAATGCCTTCGTGGAGGCCACCCCTATCTCGGGCCCTACATGGATATATGTGCCGCTGTCAGTCTCGCGCGGTATGGAGGAGCCCACCACGTTGCTGATGCCGTAGACGAAGGCCCCCATACGGCGGGCGATCTGGATGGCAGCCAGCGTATCTGCAGTCTCGCCGCTCTGCGAGATAGCCACTACTATGTCCTTGTCATCCACCACGGGGTTGGAATAGCGGAATTCACTTGCATACTCCACCTCAACGGGGATGCGCGTCATGTCCTGCAGCAGGTACTTGCCTAACAGGGCTGCATGCCACGATGTGCCGCAGGCCACGATGACGATGCGCTTGGCATCGAGGAATCTCTTCTTGTTGTCGAGCACGCCGTTGATTACCACGCGGCGTCCCCCCTCGACCACACGGCCGCGGATGCAGTCGCGCAGTGTCTCGGGCTGTTCGAAAATCTCCTTGAGCATGAAGTGGTCATAACCCCCCTTCTCAAGCTGCGAGATGGAGAGTTCGAGCTTCTTGACGTCAATTTTCGACTCCTTATTCTCGAGGGTCACCACCTTCAGGGGCTCGCCGCGGCGGATGATGGCAATCTCGCCATCGTTAAGATAGACTACGTTGTCGGTATACTCTACTATAGGAGTGGCATCGGAAGCCAGGAAGAAGTCGCCGTCCCCTATGCCGATTACGAGGGGGCTGCTCTTGCGGGCGGCGATGATCTGGTCGGGATTGTTCTTCTCGATTACGGCGATGGCGTATGCGCCGACCACCTGATTGAGGGCCTCCCTGACCGCATCCAGCAGGGAGCAGTTGTTGGTCAGGCGTATGTATTCGATCAGCTGCACGAGCACCTCGGTGTCGGTTTCCGACTTGAAGGTGCAGCCATGCTCTATGAGGGCGTCCTTGAGCAGCTTGTAGTTCTCTATGGTACCGTTGTGCACTATGGCGAGATTGCGGTCCTCGCTGAAATGGGGGTGCGCGTTATGGTCTGAGGGCTCGCCGTGAGTGGCCCAGCGGGTATGGGCGATGCCTACGGCAGCCTCGAGGTTCTTGTCGTTGCAATAGTCTTCGAGATTCTGCACCTTTCCCTTGGCCTTATACACATTCAGATTCCCGTCAGATGATTCGAGGGCTACGCCTGCGCTGTCGTATCCGCGGTATTCCAGGCGATGAAGGCCCTTTATGAGCACATCATAGACATTCCCGTCTCCGAGATATCCTACAATTCCACACATATTATATTCTTATTCTTATTAGTAATGTCTATTTAAGTATATGATGCTCAGGGCCGTGCCGGGAGGCACTGTCCTGCTGCGCCCGCTGTGATGCACACTACGGGTGTATTTATAACGGCCCGGCCCCGGCTTTATTGCGCGGGGACGCTGAGGAGGGTATGATAAAGGGAAGGATGCGTGAGGGAGAAGAATGGAGGTTTTGCCCGGTGAGGCGAGGCGGAAAGGCCGGCGCGGGGCCGAAGCTCTCCGCAGTGAAGTCATTCACCCGGAGACCGGGACAACTTCAGTTTTCGTGTCATTATGTGGCGGTAAAGAAATTTGATGGCTCTGTGTCTACAGGTATCGGATTCAAAGTCAGATTTACGGTTTTCAGGTATCAGGTAATAAGGAAGAGGTCAGATATATGGTGCCTCTCCTGCCCTGCGCCGCTTCAAGCCTTTCCGCCTCGCCATCCCTCCCCGCACGGGGAGGGATACCGGTGAGTTATCATGATGTCAGTGTTGAGTTGAAAAGTATTATTATATCTTTTTCAGCTTCTGCGGCGCCCCGGAATATGGGCGGCGCGCTTCAGCCGGTGTTATCATCTCAAGCCGAAACCTCCGTTTCGACACTGCAAAGTTAATGCATAATGTATAATTTTGCAAATTTCCATCTTCACCGCGCCGTTACGGAGGATAGCATAAAAACAGCCGTATGCGACAGTTTCCACCCTAACACGTGAATTTTAGACATCACATCTGCCGTTTATTATCATTTTGCTATTTATTCTGTTGGCATGCCCGGGCAAAGGGTGTTATTAAACATCAAAATTCATCGCCCAAGGGGGTGACGGCAGGTTCGCGCAGACGGTAGAGAAGCTGCTTGCGCAGCCCCGGATTGTCGCTGAGAATCTGCGAGAGCTCCCAGTGGTGCCCGGCCTCTTCGCGCAGCAGCGGGGAGGTGGCGTCCACGTCGGTGAGATTCCAGGTCAGAAGGACAGTCTTTATCTTAAGGGCCTTGAGCTTGCGCACGAGCATCTCATGGTCGGCATCGCCCGTGATGAGCACCACGTAGTCAAACTTGCGGAAGGTGGCGAGCTCGTAGGCTTCGAGAGCGAACCATACGTCGACACCCTTCTCTATGACCTGCACCACGCCATCCTTCTCGGTCTCGCGTAGGTGCTTGTAGTGGAATATGACATCGTTTTCAATGAGGGTGTCCTCAAATTTGCGCTCGTTATACAGCAGATGCTTGTCGTATGCCTCCTTGACGCGGTAGCGGCCGCGGAAGTAATGGGCCTCCGTAATCTGGCAGTCGGAGGGGTTGACACCCTCCTCGAGCGCAAGGCGTCCGGAGATGAAGTCAAACAGCGAGCGCACCCTGATGATGCTCTTCTCGATGCCCTTGAGGGCACGGTTGACTTTTGCGTAGTAGCCGCCGTCGATAAAGACGCCGACGCTTATGTATCCTTTCATAGTATGCGGTGGGAAAAATAAACGATATTATATATGTGGTATTATAATAACCCTGCGCCGCCCCGGGTGGTTCACAGACCCCCGGGTGCATGATTTTTTGCATCGCTCAAAACTTTTGGCACTGCCGCGTGTTAAATAGGTATAATGATGAAAAATTCGTTTCATGATGTTAGGTTAGTTTGATATGTATTATGAAAAACATTTGTCGGCCCGTAGCTTGTGAAAGCAGCGGGCCGACACTTTAATTATAAAGGATTAATTGCCAAGTCCCCCTCCGGAAATTTCCGGAGGGGGACTTGGCAATTTTATGAGACGGGGTCTTAGGCGAGGCGGCGCAGGATCTCGCAGACGAGCTTCCAGTATTCGGCCACGGAGGGGATGTTGCACTTCTCGCTCGGCGAGTGGATATCCTTGAGCGTGGGCCCGAAGCTGATCATGTCGAGCTTGGGCATCTTCTCCAGGAAGAGGCCGCACTCCAGGCCGGCATGAAGGGCCTCGATTTTCGGCTTGTGGCCGAAGAGGTCCTCGAAGCTCGATTCAGCCACTTTGAGCACGCGCGAGTCAGGATTGGGGGCCCAGCCGGTGTAGGTGTCGTCAAACTCCACCTTGCCGCCGATCATGGTGAAGAGGGCCTTCACACGGTCGGCGATCTCGTCGCGGCGCGAGTCCACTGAGGAACGCTGATGCACGGTCACCACAATGTCATCCCCCTCCATCTTGACAGAGGCGAGGTTGCATGAGGTCTCCACGAGGCCTTCGACAGCGAGCGACATCCCCTGCACGCCGTTGGGGCAGGCGAAGACGGCGCTTATGATCTGATTTGCCTTCTCAGGAGCGATGACAGTGGCGGGAGCCTCCGTCACAGGGGCGTCAAAAGTGAAGTCGCCACCCTCGGCGAGGAGATACTCGGCATGTATCATGTCGCTGAATTCCACGACATACTTGTCGAATTCGGCTGTATCCTCGGGTTTCATGCCCACTACTGCCCACGCTTCGCGCGGGATGGCATTGGCCAGGTTGCCTCCGTCGATGGCGCTCAGGCAGATACTCCAGCGCTGGCCGGCCTCCCAGAGGAAGCGGCACAGCTGCTGGTTGGCGTTGCCGCGTCCCAGGTTGATCTCCATGCCGGAATGGCCCCCTTTGAGGTGGTCGATATGCACGCGGCGCCACTCCAGGCCGGCGGGGGCCGGCTCGGCGGTGTAAGGTACGCGGGCGATGGTGACCTTGCCGCCGGCACATCCGATTACGAGCTGGCCATGCTCCTCGCTGTCGAGGTTGAGCAGGATGTCACCCTCCACAAAACCGGGCTGCAGCCCGTTGGCGCCGATAAGGCCCTGCTCCTCGTCTACGGTGAAGAGGGCAGTCAGGGGCCCGTGCACGAGGGAGTCATCGAGCAGCACGGCCATAGCGGTGGCGCATCCCATGCCGTTGTCGGCTCCGAGAGTCGTACCGTCGGCCTTCACCCAATCGCCGTCTACTATTGTGGTGATCGGGTCATTGAGGAAGTCATGCTTCTTGTCGCCGCGCTTCTCAGCCACCATATCCTGGTGGCCCTGGAGGATGATGGCCGGTGCATTCTCATGCCCCGGAGTGGCAGGCTTGGTCATGGCTACATTGCCCACCTCATCGGTCTTTACGGGTATATTGTGGCGCTCGGCCCACTCCACGAGGAAGCGGAGCATCTTGTCCAGATGGTGGGTCGGACGGGGCACCTTGGTGATTTCATCGAAACATTCCCACACGAGGCGGGGCTGAAGGTCAGTGATTTTCATGATAATAGTGTGATGATGATAGTGTGATATTGCTATATCGGATTTATTAATTTATGGCGAGCCCGCCCCCGGCAAGGGGAGACGGGCTCGCATCGGGTCATTGCTTTTCAGCTTTCTTGTATCGGGCATAGGCCTCGGCCATGCGGCGGTGATAGCCGCGGCGGGCATACGAGGCTCCGTTGTATTTGCGGGCGAAGGCCGCCCAGTCGCGCTTCTGCAGGTCGGGCAGCATGCCCGAGTTGGTGATGAAGGCGGCGAAGAGCTCCAGCTGCTCAAGCTCAGAATAGGACATGAGCCGCACAAACTCCTCTATGGTCGCGCATCCGCACTTGCTGTAGTTGAACCCTCCGATCTGGAACATTCCCCAGAAGGTCCCCAGGTTGGCCGCATCTCTGTTGGCCTTGCGGGCCTTGACGAGCTGCGTCCACTCCTGCAGGGCATACCCCTTTAGCCCGGAGGGCACAGTGTCGGAGCATCCTGCGCAGGACACCTTTCCTTTGAAGCCGGCATACATCTTGCTGTCGAAGTTTATCACAGGCACACCCGGCGCCCAGAATCCCTTCATCGACTTGCCTGCCTCTATGTCCACCACAGCGCGTATGGCGGCCACCTCCACTCCCAATTCATCGGCTACTTTGCGGAAATCCTTATCGGTCAGTCCGCTGTAGCGGGTGGAGGCCTCCTCGCGCGCCTCTACGCTGTCGACCGGGGCGCTCACGTGCGCATGGCGCGCGGCCGCAGCGGAGTCCGGCGCGGCCGTGCCGGCATCGGCCGGCAGGGCGGCTGAACCCGCTTCACACCACGCCGTGCCTAAGAGCAGCAGGGCCCCGGCGGCCAGGGCCGCGAGACCGGGACGCACCCGGCGCCTCATGCGCCTGCCACCTTTTCAAGCACGCGGCAGAGGTGCTTCCAGAACTTCTCGGTAGTCGGGATATTGAGCTGCTCGTCAGGAGAGTGCACACCTGTCATTGTCGGGCCGAAGCTCACCATGTCAAGATGCGGATAGCGGCTCAGGAAGAGGCCGCACTCCAGGCCGGCATGGATAGCCTTGATGGCCGGCTTGACGCCGAAGAGCTCCTCGTAGGCTTCGGCTGATACCTTCATAATGGGCGATTCCATGTTGGGAGCCCATCCGGGATAGCCGTCGGAGTGGCTCACCTCAGCCCCTGCGAGCTGGAAGTGCGCCTCCACCTGGCCGGCGATGTCTGCCTTGCGTGACTCCACAGAGGAGCGCTGCGAGGTGGTGACGCGGATCTTGTCGTCGTCTATCATCTTGACAGCGGCCAGGTTGGTGGAGGTCTCCACGAGACCCTCCAGGTCGCGGCTCATGCTGTATACGCCGTGGGGGGCGCTGTAGAGGGCGCGCACCAGAGCGAGCGAGGTCTTGGAGTCGATGCAGTATTCGGGACGCTCCACCTGCTCGATGACGAGGTTCATGTTCGGCTCCACGCCCTTGAACTCATTGCGGATCTCATCGGCATACTTGCTGAGATGGCGCACGACAGCCTGGTGATGCTCGGAATTGATGCCGAACACTGCCTCGGCTTCGCGCGGGATGGCGTTGCGCAGGTTGCCGCCGTTGAAGGAGGCCACTTCGATGTCCCACTGCTGCGAGCACTCCCATATGAAACGGGCGATGACCTTGTTGGCGTTGGCGCGGCCCAGGTGGATGTCGCCGCCGCTGTGGCCACCTAACAGGCCGCTGACGCTGACGCGCAGGTAGATGAAATGCTCGGGCGAGAGGCTGCGGTTATATTTGAACACGGCCGTGGTGTCGATGCCTCCGGCGCAGCCGACGAATATCTCGCCGTCATCCTCTGAGTCAAGGTTGATCAGGATATTGCCCGAGAGCATGTCCTTGCCGAGATTCTGCGCCCCCTCGAGGCCGATCTCCTCGTTGATGGTAAACAGAGCCTCCACGGGACCGTGCTTCAGGTCGGGGTCGATCATCACAGCCAGGGCGGCTGCCATGCCGATGCCGTTGTCAGCGCCCAGCGTAGTGCCGCGCGCCTTCACCCAGTCGCCGTCGATATAGGTCTCGATGGGGTCTTTCATGAAGTCATGCTTCACATCGTTGTTCTTCTCGGCCACCATGTCCATATGGGCCTGCAGAATTACAACCGGGGCATCCTCGAGGCCCTTGGTGGCCTCCTTGCTCATCACTACGTTGCCGCAGTCGTCGGTCTTGGCCTTGATGCCATGCTTGGCGGCGAAGTCAAGCAGGTAGGCGCGGATCTGCTCCTCATGGCACGAGGGACGGGGCACCTTGGTTATCTCATCGAAGCACTGCCAGATAAGTTCCGGCTTAAGGTCTTTTACTTCCATTGGTCTGTACTTGTATTGCTGTTATGTTTATGTGGTTTTTCAGGTAATGCTTTCACGCGCTTGCGGCGTAATGCCGTCAAAGATACAATTTTTTCCGCAAGCCACCAAATTTCAGCCCTTTTTATCTCTCCCGAGCCCCCTTTTATGCCCCCTTTTCCCGTTTGATGCCTCCGGAAAGTATTAAAAAACGTGAAATTCAGCTTCAGAATCGCATTTATTCGGGATATTTATGTATTTTTGCGCCGCTAAGCATGATTTCGATAATTATTGACTTATAAAAAACAACCCATATACCCCATCATGAAGAGAAATCTCTTTTCAATCCTCGCCCTCTCCGCCGCCATAGCCGCGGCCGGCGGCATGGCGGCCTGCGCCGGCAAGACCGAGGAGGCCAAGCCCGCGCCCAAGAAGGTCGAGAAGAAGGCCGACCAGGCCCGGCAGCTCCCCAACTACCGCTATGTCGACCTCGACACTGTCCTGAGCCGCTACAACCTCGCCAAGGACTATAATGAGGAGATGCTGCGCATGCAGACCTCAATGGAGGCCGAGGTCAAGCGCCATGAAAGCTCCATCCAGAGCCTGGCCACACAGATGCAGAACAAGATGCAGAACAACACCTACCTCTCCCAGCAGAGCTACGAGGCCGACCAGAAGAAGCTCGCCTCAATGCAGGCCAGCGCGGAGAAGTCCGTAGGCTCACTCCAGCAGAATTTCCAGGCCGCAGCCATGAAGGCCCAGCAGACCGTCAACGATTCCATCGAGAATTATATCAAGGAGTATAACGCCTCCAAGGGCTACGACGCCATCTTCTTCAAGGCCGCCACTCTCTATATCGACCCCGAGCTGGACATCACCGAGGAAATCGTCACCGGTCTCAATGAACGCTATAATAAGGTGAAGAAATAATTCTTCCCCATCCTCCTCCGGCATCCGCCCGCACCCTCTTGACGCGCTCCGCAAAAACCCTTTTTGACCGGAGCGCGTTCTATTTAAGACACCGTCCCGAATTATCACTCCCCGTAAACGGAATCGATATCCCCGGGAAACGGGGTCTTACGAAAGAGCACCAGACCCATGATTGAAGACAATATAATCAATAAGGAGGCAAACGAGCGCACCGTCCTCGTAGGCCTCGTGACACAGCAGCAGTCGGCCGCCAAGGTAGATGAATACCTCGACGAGCTGGAGTTTCTCGCCCATACGGCCGGGGCGGTGACGGTCAAAAGGTTCATCCAGAAGATGGACTACCCCAACCCGCGCACATACGTGGGCAAGGGCAAGCTCGAGGAGATACGCCAGTTCGTGGAGGCCGAAGACATCGGCCTCGTGATTTTTGACGACGACCTCTCCCCCAAGCAGGTGGCCAACATTGAGAAGGAGCTCAAGGTCAAGATTCTTGACCGCACCAGCCTCATCCTCGACATATTCGCCAACCGCGCCCAGACAGCCACGGCCCGCACCCAGGTGGAGCTCGCACAGTACCAGTATCTGCTGCCGAGGCTGACCCGCATGTGGACCCACCTCGAGCGCCAGCGCGGCGGCATAGGAATGAGAGGCCCCGGCGAGACCCAGATCGAGACCGACCGACGCATAATACTCGACAAGATCTCGCGCCTCAAGGAGGAGCTCAAGGCTATCGACCGCCAGAAGAGCATCCAGCGCAAGAACCGGGGCAAACTCACCCGCGTGGCCCTCGTCGGATATACCAACGCCGGCAAGTCCACACTCATGAACCTCCTGAGCAAGTCTGACGTATTTGCCGAAAACAAGCTCTTCGCCACCCTCGACACCACGGTACGCAAGGTCATCATCGACAACCTCCCCATGCTGCTCACCGACACGGTCGGGTTCATCCGCAAGCTCCCCACCCACCTCGTGGAGTCGTTCAAGTCCACGCTCGATGAGGTGAGGGACGCCGACCTGCTGCTGCATGTGGTCGATGTGTCACACCCCCAGTTTGAGGAGCAGATAGAGGTGGTCAACAAGACCCTTGCCGATGTCTGCGGGCCCGACAAGAAGCCCATGATTATGGTCTTCAACAAAATCGACGCTTTCCGCCACACCCCCAAGGACCCCGATGACCTCACCCCGCGCACGCGCGAGAACATACCCCTCGAGGAGTTCGAAAACACGTGGATGGCGAAGATGGACAACAATTGCGTCTTCATCTCGGCCAAGGACAAAATCAATATCGACAAGCTCAAGGAGATGCTCTATCAAAAGGCCAAGGAGATTCATACGGAACGCTTCCCCTACAATGATTTCCTCTTCCAGAAATATGACGACCTCTCCGAGGAGGCCGGCGATGCCGGCATGGCGGAGAGCGTGACGGAGACACCGGCCCCGCAGGAGCCCGAAGAGCAAGACCCCATCTCATAAACAATGAAAGATTTCGCCAAGATAAACGAATTTCCGAGCGGGTCGCGCCCCCGCCCGGGACGCCGGGGACTCGAGTGGTGGGAGATCCAGGAGCTCGAGCGCCAAGGCTGCTCAAGCGATGATTGGCAGCGGGTCAGCATTGACCCCGCCACAGACTTGAGGCGCATCCGCAATGTCGAGTTCCGCGGCTCAGTGTCATTAGGCTCCCTCGCGCCCGGGGCCGGAGCCCTTTCGTCGGCCCTCCTGGAGGATGTGGAGACGGGCGACGGCGTGACTGTGCGCAATGTGCCCGGAGGGGTCAGAAACTGCCGCATAGGCGACGGGGCCGTCATCGAGAACACGGCCCGCGTGGCCTTCGACCGCGAGGCCCCCTGCGGAGTGGGGACTGTCGTGGGTGTCCTCGATGAGACCGGAGGGCGTCCCGTCAAGATATATCCCGGCCTTTCAGCCCAGATGGCCGTGCTCATGGCCCGCATGCCCCGCGAGGCGGAGGAGAAGTTCATCCCCCTCGTAGACCGCGCCATAGAGGCTCTCGACCTCCCCCTGGGCTCCATAGGGGCCGGAGCGGTCATACGCGACTGCGGCCCCCTGACCGATGTCACGGTGTGGCCCGGGGTCACCGTTGAGGGGGCTTCGGCCCTGCGCAACGGATGCGTGGTCAACAATGCCGGCTCTTCACGCGCCCTGGCATATATCGGCCACGGCGTCGATGCCGAGAATTTCATCATCGAGGATGGCCGCGTCATGGCCGGAGCCATACTGCGCAACTGCTATGTCGGCCAGGGAGCCGAAATCGACAAGGGCTTCACTGCCCACGATTCCCTCTTCTTCGCCAACTGCTCGATGGAGAACGGCGAGGCCTGCGCGGTGCTCGCCGGGCCATACTCGGTGTCAATGCACAAGTCCACGCTCCTCATCGGATGCCAGACTTCGTTCATGAACGCCGGCTCGGCCACCAACCAGTCCAACCACATGTATAAGCTCGGGCCCGTCCATTGGGGCATACTGGAGCGGGGAGTGAAGACCTCCTCCAATTCATACCTCATGCTCGGGGCCACCATAGGGGCCTTCTCGTTGCTGATGGGCGACCACAAGACACATCCCGATTCATCGGAGTTCCCCTTCTCATATCTCTTCGGCGATGACAAGGGAGCCACGGTCGTGGTGCCTGCCATGATGCTCCGCTCATGCGGCCTGCTCCGCGACGAGAAGAAGTGGCCCACGCGCGACCGCCGCCTCAAACGGCGCCTCCCCCTGCTGGACCGCATACACTTCGAGGTGCTCAACCCCGTCACCGTACACCGCATGCTGCTGGCTATCGACGTGATCGCGGAGCTCCTGACGCGTCCCGCCGACGATGACCGCTACCTGCGCTACAAGGGCATGAAAATCAGCCGCGCCTCCCTCGAGCGCGCCCGCATGATTTATATCCTGGCCATCTTCAAATACCTGCACCTCCGCCTCGGCGCAGGGCCCATACCCGAGCCCCCCGTTGACGCCGCGGGCGACCCCGAGGCCCCCTCCCTGTGGCTCGACCTCGGAGGCCAGCTCATCGAGCGCTCCACCCTCGATGAGGTGTGCGCCGCCGAGAGCCTCGAGGAAATGGAGGACATACTCTCCGGAGCCTTCGCCCGATACGAGGAGAGGGAGCTGCGCTGGATAGCCTCGAGATTCGGCCGGTGGTGGCGCGAGCGTCAGGACCGCATACCCGTCGAGGCAGGCCGGTTTGACGAGATGGTCGATGAAGACCGCGAGTCATACCGCGCCAACCTCGCCGCCGAGAATGCCCGCCAGAGCCTCTAATTCCAAAAAAATCCGAAAATAAAGCAAAATAATTGATTGAGTTAGTGAAAATTCCGAAAGTTTTCACTAACTTTGCCGCGCCGTTGGCCCCACACGGGCCCCGGCGCATACAATTAACCCTATTTATTAACCTTTTTTTTAATGACTGAATCAAAAGTTCAATCACCCATCGAAGATTTCGACTGGGCCGCCTATGAATCAGGCGAAACAGCTGGTTCGAAGAGCCGCGAGGAAATCGAAAAGACCTACGACAAGACTCTTACCACAGCTAAGGACAACGAAGTAGTGACCGGCGTCGTCAAGTCCATCTCCAAGCGCGAGGTGCGCGTCGACATCGGCATGAAATCGGACGCCATCATCCCCGTCAGCGAGTTCCGCTACAATCCCGACCTCAAGGTCGGCGACGAGGTGGAAGTCTTCATCGAAGCCCTTGAGGACAAGAACGGCCAGCTCCGCCTCTCCCACAAGAAGGCTTGCCAGACCCGCAGCTGGGACCGCGTCAACCAGGCCCTCGAAAACGACGAAATCATCAAGGGATATGTCAAGAGCCGCACCAAAGGCGGCATGATCGTCGACATCTTCGGCATCGAGGCTTTCCTCCCCGGCTCCCAGATCGACGTCCGCCCCATCCGCGACTATGACGTATTCGTTGACAAGACCATGGAATTCAAGGTTGTCAAGATCAACCAGGAATACAAGAACGTGGTAGTCTCCCACAAGGCCCTCATCGAGGCCGAACTGGAGGCACAGAAGAAGGAAATCATCTCCAAGCTCGAAAAGGGCCAGGTGCTCGAGGGCAAGGTCAAGAACATCACCCCCTACGGCGTATTCGTCGACCTGGGCGGCGTAGACGGCCTCGTCCACATCACCGACCTCAGCTGGGGACGTGTTTCCGACCCCCGCGAAGTCGTCGAGCTTGACCAGGACATCAAGGTCGTCATCATCGACTTCGACGACGAGAAGAAGCGCATCGCCCTCGGTCTCAAGCAGCTCATGCCCCATCCCTGGGACAGCCTTGACCCCGACCTCAAGGTCGGCGACCACATCAAGGGCCGCGTAGTCGTAATGGCTGACTACGGCGCATTCGTAGAGGTTCAGCCCGGCGTGGAGGGACTCATCCACGTATCCGAAATGAGCTGGAGCCAGCACCTCCGCAGCGCCCAGGACTTCCTCAAAGTCGGCGACGAGGTGGAGGCTGTCATCCTCACCCTCGACCGCGAGGACCGCAAGATGAGCCTCGGCATCAAGCAGCTCAAGAACGACCCCTGGGAGAACATCGAGACCAAGTACGCCATCGGCTCGCGCCACACCGCCAAGGTGCGCAACTTCACCAACTTCGGCGTGTTTGTCGAGATCGAGGAGGGCGTAGACGGCCTCATCCATATCTCCGACCTCAGCTGGACCAAGAAGATCAAACACCCCTCCGAGTTCACTTCCGTCGGCAGCGACATCGACGTGCAGGTGCTTGAGATCGACAAGGACAACCGCCGCCTCAGCCTCGGCCACAAGCAGCTCGAGGACAACCCCTGGGAGGCTCTCGCAGGCACATTCACCGTCGGCTCCATCCACGAGGGCACTGTCACCGAAGTCATGGACAAGGGTGCTGTCATCTCCCTCGAGGGCGGCGTAGAGGGCTTCGCAACCCCCAAGCACCTCGTCAAGGAAGACGGCTCGCAGGCTAAGCTCGGCGACAAGCTCAACTTCAAGGTCATCGAGTTCAACAAGGACTCCAAGCGCATCATCCTCTCCCACAGCCGCATCGCTGAAGACGCCAGCAAGGCCGAGGCCCGCGCAGCCCGCGCAGCCTCACGCCGCAACGCCCCCCGCAAGGAGGAGGAGCCCGCTGTCGCAGCTCCCGCTATCGAGAAGACCACTCTCGGCGACCTCAGCGCTCTCCAGGCTCTCAAGGAGCAGCTCTCGCAGGCCGAGAAGAACTCCTGATCACCATCCCCGGCTGCCGGCCCTCCGCCGCACCCCGGGAGACACGGAGTTTACCCTCATATCGTGCCGGATACCCCCTCAACCGGGGTGTCCGGCACTTTTTTACGCCCCTGCCATAACTTTTCCGCCCCTATATACCACGTGTTTCAAACATTTTTACTACTTTTACACCAAATTTTTCACCACACTGCATTTATGACACACCGTTCCCTCATCACCGCAGCCATCTGCTGCCTGCTCGCAGCCGCCCCGCTCAACGCCGCGGCCAAAGGGTGGGAAGCGGCCAAGACGGAACGCTCCGATGCCAAATCAGTGGTGAAAGCCACTGAAATAGAAATCTTTGCAGCAAGGGGCGTGATCCTCGTCTCGGTGTCCTCACCGCTCACCGTGAAGGTCTTCACCATCCTCGGCCAGCCTGTATCCCAGGCCACTCTCCAGCCCGGAGTACACCAGCTCCAGCTCCCCGCCCACGGCATATACATCGTCAAGGCCGGAGACCTCACCTGCAAGGTGGCCGTCTGAACCCCCGGAAACAAGATATCCAAACCTCATCATCACCAATACTTAAACACTTAACTTAAATCTGATAAACGATGAAAGAGACTGAAATCGACTGGGCTAACCTGACTTTCTCCTACATGCCCACCGACTATAATGTGCGCTGCGTCTACAAAGACGGCAAATGGGGCGAAATCCAGGTGAGCGACTCCGAATATGTCCCCATGCACATCGCCGCCTCCTGCCTCCACTACGGCCAGGAATCCTTCGAAGGCCTCAAGGCCTTCCGCGGCAAAGACGGCAAGGTGCGCATCTTCCGCATGGAGGAGAACGCCAAGCGCTTCATCCGCTCCGCCGAGGGCATCTCGATGCAGCCCATGCCCGTAGAGCTCTTCTGCGAGATGGTGCGCAAAGTCGTCAAGCTCAACGAGCGCTTCATACCCCCCTACGGCACCGGCGCCTCCCTCTATATCCGCCCCCTCGAAATCGGCATCTCGCCCCGCGTAGGCGTCAAGCCCGCCACGGAATACATGGTCATCATGCTCGTATCCCCCGTAGGCCCCTACTTCAAGGACGGTTTCAAGCCCACCAAGGTCTGCATGTCGCGCGAATATGACCGCGTAGCCCCCAAAGGCACCGGCTCCATCAAGGTCGGCGGCAACTACGCCGCATCCCTCAACGCCGGCGAGAAGGCCCATGACCTCGGATACTCCGTGATGCTCTACATCGACCCCAAGGAGAAGAAATACCTCGACGAGTGTGGCGCAGCCAACTTCTTCGGCATCAAGGGCAACTCCTACGTCACCCCCGCCTCCGACTCCATCCTCCCCTCCATCACCAACATGAGCCTCACACAGCTCGCCGAAGACCTCGGCATGAAGGTGGAGCGCCGCCAGATTCCCGTAGAGGAGATCGAGACCTTCGATGAAGTCGGCGCATGCGGCACAGCAGCCGTCATCTCCCCCATCGGCGTCATTGACGACCTCGACAACGGCAAGCACTACACCTACGGCGCCGAAGGCGTAGCCGGACCCAAATCCACAGCCCTCTACAACAAGCTCCGCGGCATCCAGTACGGCGAAGAAGAGGACACCCACGGCTGGTGCGAAATCCTCGACATCTGACACCGACCCGCCAAAAAGCCCAGGCCCCAGGCCCCACGCATAAGCCAGGCTAAAAGCCCGGCATAAAGCCCGGCAAAAAGACCAGCTAAAAGGCCAAGGCAAAAAGCCCCCATATCAACGGGATGCGCTCCGGCGCATCCCGTTTCCACATCCCCGGCCCCCATCAGCACCTTTTGCCATAGCCGGGAGGCTCCGCCTCCCGAAAGCATCCCCCCTCCCTTACTGCCCCCCGGCTTCAGCCAGGGGATTCACCGCCCCAATCCAATGACCCCGAATATCACCCCGGAAGCCATAATCCGCCGCTTTTACACACCCGGCACCCCCCTTTACGACACCCTCATGCTCCACAGCGAAGCTGTAGCCCGCAAAGCCCTGGAATGCCTGCGGGCGCGCGACATCGACGCCGATGCCGACTTCGTCTACGAAGCCGCCATGCTCCACGACATCGGCATCATACGCACCCACGCCCCCTCCATACATTGCCAAGGCCCCCTCCCCTACATCTGCCACGGCATAGAGGGGCGCAAAATGCTCGATGACAACGGCCTGCCCCGCCACGCCCTCGTCTGCGAGCGCCACACCGGAGCCGGCCTCACTGTAGCCGACATCATCGCGCAGGCCCTCCCCCTGCCGCATCGCGACATGACGCCTCGCACCGTAGAAGAGCAATTGGTCTGCTACGCCGACAAATTCTACAGCAAATCGGGCGACCTAACCCGCGAGAAGCCCCTCGAGCGCGTCATAGCCTCAATGGCCGCCCACGGCCCCGACACCCTCGCCCGCTTCCAAGCCCTGCACGCCCGCTTCGGCCACTGACCAAAAGTCGACCACCCGCCCAGGTCCGACCAGCCCGACCAGTCTGACCAGTCCGACCAGCCCGACCAGCCCGACCAGCCCGACCAGTCCGACCAGTCCGACTGCTCCGACCGCCCTCCCCCCAATTATTCCAATAATTCCAATTCTTCCAATCATACTAATATTAGAAATTTTTACTAACTTTGCGGTTCAGAACCAAGTTTTGCAGATTTCTTGAGGCGATTTTTTGTCTACATAGCCCTGATCACACTCCTTGCGGCCGGTTTCGCAGCGAGCGCCATCCCCGGCGCCCGCCCCGCTGACATCGTCCCTCAGCAATCAGAGGAATCAGAGCTATCAGAGCTATCAGAGCAATCAGAGCTATCAGAGGAATCAGAGGAATCAGAGGAATCAGAGCCATCAGAGCCATCCGAAGGGTCTGACCAGTCCGACAGGTCCGACAAGTCTGATCAGTCCGACCAGCCAGACCAGCCAGACCGCCGTCCGGTGTCGCGCATAGTCCGCGACAAGG
>CAZWVY010000043.1:16949-23932 GCA_964637105.1 uncultured Sangeribacter sp.
GACCAGCCAGACCAGCCAGACCGCCGTCCGGTGTCGCGCATAGTCCGCGACAAGGTCGACCTCGACAATGCCGTGACCTTCTCCGCCACCGACTCCCTCATCCTCATCGGCACCGACAACGCATACCTCTACGGCGACGGCACCGTGGAATATGGCCAGTTCAAAATCAATGCCGCCCAGATCCACATGGACATGGACTCCACTACCGTCTACGCCGTAGGCGCCCCCGACTCCACAGGCGTCATCCAGGGAAGCCCCGTCTTCCAGGATGGCGGCAGCGAGTATGAGTCCAAGACCATGAAGTACAACTTCAAGACCCAGAAAGGCTACATCACCGATGTGGTCACCCAGCAAGGCGAGGGATACCTCACCGGCGGAGTGACCAAGAAGATGGAAGACGGCTCATTCTTCGTCGAGGGAGGCCGCTACACCACCTGCGACAACCACGACCACCCCCACTTCTACTTCCAGCTCACACGCGCCAAGATGCGCCCCAAGAAGGATGTGGTGTCGGGCCCCGTCTACATGGTCCTCGCCGATGTCCCCCTCCCCCTCGCACTCCCCTTCGGATACTTCCCCTTCACCAAAGACTACTCCTCAGGCATCATCATGCCTACCTTCGGCGATGACTACAACCGGGGCTTCTACCTGCGCGACGGCGGATACTACTTCGCTATCAACGACAACATCGACCTCGCGCTGCGCGGCGAGATCTACACCAAAGGCTCATGGGGCATCTCGGGCCGTTCCAGCTACGTGAAACGCTACCGCTACCGCGGCTCCTTTGACATCTCTTACCTCACCACAATCACCGGCGACAAGGAGTCGCCCGACTATTCCAAGCAGACCAACTTCCGCGTGGTCTGGAACCACACCCAGGATGCCAAGGCCAACCCCAACATGAGCTTCTCGGCAGCCGTCAATTTCGCCACTTCAGGCTACACGCGCAACGACCTCAATTCTTACTACAACAATTCGTTTACCGAAAACACCAAGTCGTCGACCGTCAACATGACCTACCGCTTCCCCGGCACCAAATGGTCCCTCTCCACGACGGCCAACATCACCCAGCGCACGCAGGACTCCACGCTCGCCGTGTCGCTGCCTAACCTGACCGTGACCCTCTCGCAGGTCGCACCCTTCAAGCGCAAGGTGTCCGTAGGAGGCGAGAAATGGTATGAGAAGATACGCATGTCATACAGCGGGCAGTTCCAGAATTCGCTGACCGCCCGCCAGGACGAGTTCTTCCACAAGTCGCTCGTGCGCGACTGGCGCAACGGCATGAAGCACTACATCCCGGTGTCGGCCACATTCTCGGTGTTCAAATACATCAATGTCTCCCCCTCGCTGGCCCTCAACGATGTGATGTACACCTCCAAAATCCGCCGCCAGTGGGACCCCAACGCCTCGGCCGAGGTGCGCGACACGACCTACGGCTTCTACAACGTCTTCAGCTTCAACGCTTCGCTGAGCTTTGACACGAAGCTCTACGGTTTCTACCGCCCGATGAAGTTCCTCGGCGACAAGGTGCAGATGATCCGCCACGTGCTCACCCCCACGGTCTCCATCTCGGGCGCCCCTGACTTCAGCGACCCCATGTGGGGCTCCTACGGACGCTATGAGTACATGGACGGCTACGGAGTGCCCCAGACCACCATCTACCCCTATTTCCAGCACGGCATCTTCGGCCAGAGCGCCTCGCAGGGACGCCAGGGGGTGGTGACCGTCAGCCTGGCTAACAATCTGGAGATGAAGGTAAAGAGCGACAAGGACACCACCGGATACAAGAAGGTGTCCCTCATAGAAAACTTTACCATCAGCCAGAGCTACAATTTCGCGGCCGATTCGATGAACTGGAGCAATGTCAACACCTCCATACTGCTCCGCCTGGTGCGCAATTTCAACCTTAACCTCTCCGCCACCTGGGACCCCTACACCTACGCCCTCTCCCCCTCGGGGAGCCCGGTGCGCGTCAATGTGCCCCGCTGGAAGGCCGGCAAGGGGTGGGTGAAGCTCGTGTCGACCGGCACGTCGTTCTCCTATACGTTCAACAACTCCACCTTCAAGCGCAAGGACTCCGGCAGCTCCTCATCCTCGCGCGACGACTCTCGCCGCGAGGGCCCTGATGACGACCCGGAGGGGGATGCAGACGGCGAGGAGAGCTCATTCACCGACCGCGCCCGCGCCCGCCGCGCCAAGCGCTCGGCCGATTCCTCATCCGAGGATGCCGACGGATATGCGGCCTGGGAGTGCCCCTGGAGCCTGACTGTCAACTATTCAGTCAATTACGGCCTCGGGACTTTCAATTACGATAAGATGGACTATAACGGCCGATTCACGCAAAACCTCTCCTTCTCGGGCAACATCCGCCCGACCAAGAACTGGAATTTCTCCTTCTCGGCCTCATACGACTTCACGGCCCACAAGATAGCCTACATGAACTGCTCCATCTCGCGTGACCTCCATTGCTTCACGATGGGAGCCTCGATCGTCCCCGTAGGCCCCTACAAGAGCTATAATTTCCACATAGCCGTCAAGTCGTCGCTCCTGTCAGACCTCAAGTATGACAAGCGCTCCTCATCATCCAACGGCATCAACTGGTATTAAGCCCCCTTTTTCCCACAGGACATCCCCTCCGGGCCGCAAAAAAAATTTGGCGGTTTGAGCGGATTTTGCTAATTTTGCAAATCATTGGCGAAATATGATTCGTACACTGCCGGAAATACTGGTCTCCATCAATGACCGCGTGTCGGCCCTCGAAGGCCGGCTGCGCGAGGCCGAAGAGGAAAACACACGCCTCAAGGCGCAGCTGAGCGACACGCTCTCCCTGCTCGACGAGACCCGCACGGAGCGCGACCGCGCCCTGCTCGATGTGGAGTTCCTCACGGTATCACACCGCCTGGCCGACTCCCCCGAGGCTATCCGCAGCGCACGGACCCGTATCAGCCGCATGATACGCACTCTCGACAAGTGTATCACTCTCCTCAAAGATGACCCCGCGACCTGAGCAGGCCGGTGCGCGCAGTCCGCGCCCGTCCCGCCCGGAGAAAGGGCTTGATATGAACGACCCGGAAAAAGTCAAGATACATATAACAATCGCCGGCGAGACAATCCCCCTCACCGTCGAGGCCGCCCGACAGGGCGCCGTCAGACGCACCGAGAGGGAGGTCGCCGAGCTCTTTGACACCTGGCACAAGAGGTTTCCCAGGAAATCCGACATGGAGGTGCTCGCGATGGTGGCTTACCAGTTCGCCTCATTCTACGGCGACCTGCGTGACCGCTACGAGGCGGCCACAGACGCCGCCCTCCGCATCTCCGACCGCCTCAAGGCCATCGCCGCCGATGCTGACCCCTCCGGCAGCTGATCCCCCTTCCGCGTCCATTCCATATCCGATTCTGTCCGCATTTTGTCGATGAGTGCCCGCCCCCGCCACGGCGGAGGCGCCGCAGGCCGCATGACCATTATTTTATCAACAATCATAAAAACTCATACAAAAACCGGATATCAGACATCATGGACACAACTATTTGGATCATAATCGCCATCGCAGCCGCCGCCATCGGCTACCTGGCGGCAATGGCCCTGAGCAAGCGCGCCGCCCGCTCCCAGGCCAATATAATCCTCGATGAGGCCCGCCGCGAAGGCGATGTGCTCAAAGAGAAAAAAATCCTCGAGGCCAAGGAGGAGGAGATGAAGCTCCTCAACAATGCCGAGAAGACCGCAAACGCCCGCCTCCAGAAGGCCCAGGCCGCCGAGGCCCGCGCCAAGCAGCGCGAAATGCAGGCCGGACAGCAGCAGAACGAGCAGAACCGCCGCAAGAAGGAACTCGACCAGCAGACACGCGCCCTCGATTCGCGCCAGTCCGAAATCACACGCCGCGAGGCCGAGCTCGACACCCTGCGCGAAGAGACTCGCGAGCTCAACCTCCGCGCCCAGCAGCAGCTCGAGCATATCTCCGGCCTCTCTGCCGACGAGGCCAAGGAGAAGCTCGTCGAGAGCCTCAAGGCCGAAGCCCGCACTGCCGCCCAGGGTTACATCAACGATATCGTCGACGACGCCAAACTGACGGCCAACAAGGAGGCCAAGAAAATCGTGGTCCAGGCCCTCCAGCGCGTGGCCACGGAGGCAGCCGTGGAAAATTCCGTCACCGTATTCCATATCGACAATGACGAGATCAAGGGGCGCATCATCGGCCGCGAGGGGCGCAACATCCGCGCCCTCGAGGCAGCCACAGGCATCGAGATCATAGTGGATGACACCCCGGAGGCCATCGTCCTCTCCGGCTTTGACCCGGTGCGCCGCGAAATCGCCCGCCTCGCCCTCCATCAGCTCGTAGTCGACGGCCGCATACATCCGGCCCGCATCGAGGAGGTTGTGGCCAAGGTGCGCCGCCAGGTTGAGGAGGAGGTCATCGAGACCGGCAAGCGCACAGCCATCGACCTGGGCATACATGGCCTCCATCCGGAGCTCATACGCATGGTAGGCAAGATGAAATACCGCTCTTCCTATGGCCAGAACCTCCTCCAGCACTCCCGCGAGACGGCTAACCTCTGCGCCATAATGGCCGCCGAGCTGGGCCTCAACCCCAAGAAGGCCCGCCGCGCCGGCCTGCTCCACGACATAGGCAAGGTGCCCGACGACGAGCCGGAGCTGCCGCACGCGCTCTTCGGCATGAAGCTCGCCGAGAAATATAAGGAGAAGCCCGATATCTGCAACGCCATCGGCGCCCACCATGACGAGGTGGAGCAGACCTCCCTCCTCGCCCCCATCGTCCAGGTGTGCGACGCCATCTCAGGCGCCCGCCCCGGTGCCCGCCGCGAGATAGTGGAGGCATACATCAAGCGCCTCAACGATCTCGAGCAGCTCGCCATGTCATATCCCGGAGTCATTAAGACCTACGCCATCCAGGCAGGCCGCGAGCTGCGCGTCATCGTCGGAGCCGACAAGATCAGCGATGCCGAGACCGAGAAACTCTCCACAGAGATTGCAAAGAAGATCCAGGACGAGATGACATATCCCGGACAGGTCAAGATCACTGTCATCCGCGAGACCCGCGCGGTGGCCGTGGCTAAATAATGCAGGGGTGGCCGCAATGAGTTCACACGACAACAAGCCCCTGACCGAAAACGACCGCATCCGCGCCCTGGCCGGACGCGTCAAGGGGCTGCGCGGCCAGGATGGCCGCGAGCCCCGCGGCAAATGCGAGGCCACCGACTGGCTCGCCGACCTCTCGACTTCGGCCGATTTCCCCGCCGTGCAGGTGCAGTTCAAAAACACCCGCAACGGCTTCTTCTCCAACCCTTCGCGCCTCAATCTCGAGATTGGAGACATCGTCGCAGTCGAGGCCTCGCCCGGCCACGACATAGGCTCCGTGGTCATGGTCGGCCCCCTGGTGCGCATGCAGATGCGCAAGGCCAAGGTCAATCCCGATTCAGACCTGAAAAAGGTCTTCCGCAAGGCTACTCCCTCAGATATGGAGCGCTTCGAGGAGGCCCGCGCACGCGAGCACTCCACCATGATCCGCTCCCGCGTCATCGCCGAGGAGCTCGGGCTCAACATGAAAATCGGAGATGTCGAGTACCAGGGCGACGGCGGAAAGGCCATATTCTACTACATAGCAGACGAGCGCGTCGATTTCCGCAAGCTCATCCGCATCCTGGCAGACGAGTTCAAGGTGCGCATCGAGATGAAGCAGATCGGCGCCCGCCAGGAGGCCGGCCGCATCGGAGGCATCGGCCCCTGCGGACGCCCCCTCTGCTGCAGCTCCTGGATGACACGCTTCGTGTCCGTAGGCACCGGCGCGGCGCGCGCCCAGGACCTCTCGATGAACCCCCAGAAGCTCGCCGGACAGTGCGCCAAACTCAAGTGCTGCCTCAATTTCGAGCTCGACACTTACGCGGAGTCATCCAAAAAGCTCCCCCCGCGCGATGCCGTGCTCCAGACCAAGGATGCCGACTACCACCTCTTCAAGAGCGACATCCTCTCGCGCATGCTCACATACTCCACAGACCGCCGCATGCCCGTCAACACGGTCACCATCTCAGCCGCCCGCGCCTTCGAGATCATCGCCCTCAACAAACAGGGCGTCAAGGTCGACGAACTCGACCCCGAAGGCACCAGGAAAGCCACCGAAGCCCCCAAGGAGTATATCGACCTCACCGACCAGGACTCCCTCACCCGCTTCGACAAGGTGAAGAAGAAAAAGAAGAAGCCCCGAGACAAGCAGAAGCCCCAGCAAGACTCAAAGCAGAAGTCCCAGCAAGACGCCAAGCAGAAGCCCCAGCAGGACTCAAAGCAGAAGCCCCGCCCCCAAAAGGCCCAAAAAGCCCCAAAGCCCCAAAAGTCCGACAGGTCTGACAAGTCCGACAAGTCCGACAGGTCCGACAAGTCCGACAGGTCCGACCGCCCCGACCGCCCCGACAAAAAATGATGCCAAGCCGCCAAGACATAATGCTGACTGCCCTCCTCCTGCTGACCGCGGGGTGCGCCGACCGCATGCCCGCCTGGTCGGAATTCACCGCCTTCCCCTCGCAGGAATGGACCCCCGACATGACCGTCGAGGCTGAACCCTGGCCCTTAGACTCGGTAATCGCCGCGCCGGCGGACGCCTACCGGCTCACCCTCTGTCTGCGCTACCGCCTCCCGGCCCCCGAATGGGCCACGGTGGTAGTCGAGCAGGAATCGCCCGACACCCCCATGCAGGCCGACACCCTGCGCATACGCCTCGCCGACAAAGCGGGCGCCCCCGCCGGCAAAGGGGCCTACGGCCTCTACACCGTAGAATGTCCCGTACCCGCCCACCCGGCCCTGAAGCCCGGCTACACAGTCGCCATGCGCCCCCTCGCCACCCTCCCCTCAATCACCGAGGCCGGCCTACTGCTCCTCCCCCCGCCCCAAAAGAGCCCCTGATCAGAGCCAGACCCCTCTGATAACTCTGATTCAGATAACTCTGATAACTCTGAGCCCTCTGATAACTCTGATT
>CAZWVY010000044.1:0-22651 GCA_964637105.1 uncultured Sangeribacter sp.
TCTGCAGCTAATTCATCGCCGTAGAGGGGAAGGCCCACCTCGAAACGAAGCGTGTCGCGGCAGCCGAGTCCGCAGGGCTGCACGCCTGCCTCCATGAGCTTGTCCCATACGCGAACGATGTAGTCATGGCTGCCATACACCTCAAATCCGTCCTCGCCGGTGTAGCCGGTGCGGCTTACGATCACCTCCTCGCCGTCGATGGGGAAAGTCTTGAAGTTGTAGAAAGCGATGTCCTTCACGGGGATGCCGAGCACCTTCTCTACTGTCTCCTCGGCCTTGGGGCCCTGGATGGCCACCTCTCCGTAATAGGGGCTCTGGTCCTCTATCTCGACATTGAAGCCCTCGGCGTTCTTCTTGATCCACTCAACATCCTTGGCGATGTTAGAGGCGTTGATTACCAGGAAGTACTCCTCGTCGTTCACCTTATACACGAGCAGGTCGTCCACTGTGCCGCCGTTCTCATAGCACATCATTCCGTAGAAAATCTGGCCGTCGGGAGCGCCCGTCACATCGTTTACGAAAATGTGGCTTACGAATTTGTAGGCGTCCGGTCCCTTCACTCTCACTTCGCCCATGTGGCTGACGTCGAACACTCCGACGTTGTGGCGCACTGCGTTGTGCTCTTCAGTGATGCCGACATACTGGATGGGCATGTCGAAGCCGCCGAACGGCGACATAAGCGCACCTTGCTTCACATGACGGTCGTGAAGACAGGTTTTTACAAGGTTTTCTTCCATTGGTTATGTTAGTTTAAGGGTTTTTCTGAAATTTTGCCGCTTTTCGGCGTGTTTTCATGGTTCCATGCCACAGCGCCCGCAGACGCCGGGACATTTCGCGCTTCAAAGTTAACAATCCGAATTTAATCTGCCAAAAAAATTTTGATTAAATTTGCATAATATTTATTTGCGGCTCGCGAAACCCCCGTTTCGGGCCATCGGCAAAATCTTTTATTCAAGATATGGACACATCTTTATATATAGCCCGTCATCTCTCTTTCGGCCGCGACCGGCGCTCATCCACGCCGGCCGTGCGCGTAGCGACGGCTGCCATCGCCCTGTCTGTGGCAGTGATGCTCGCTGCAATAGCTGTCGTCTCCGGCTTCAAACGAGAAATAACGGAAAAGGTCACGGGCTTTAATTCCCATATCCTCCTCTCGGTCGATCCGGCCCACGCCCGCGCTCTGGGGTCGCCTGACAATATCCTCACTCTCACTCCCGGCCTGGAAAAGATTCTTGAGGAGTCGCCCGATGTCGAGCAGTATGCTCTCCAGACCTCCATCCCTGCGATACTCAAGACTCCGACCGATTTCAAGGGCATTTATCTCAAGGGGGTTGTCGATTCAGCGCAGTACCGTTTTCTTAGGCGCAATCTGGCAGAAGGCTCCCTCCCCACTTTTGACAACGACAGCGATGCCTCCAAAGTCGTCATCTCCCGCCTCGCCGCAGACCAGCTCCGGCTGAGTGTAGGCTCCGACATCGACACATATTTCATCACTGACGAGGTGCGCGTGCGCCGCTTGAACGTCGCCGGAATCTTCGACAGCCATTTCGAGGCATACGATGATGTGCTGGCCTTCGGCGACCTCGGCACAATCAACCGCATCGCCGGCCTGGGCCGCGACCGCGGGAGCGTGCTTCAGGTCACTGTGTCGGATTTCTCCCGTCTTGATGACATCACAGCCACCCTGCAGGACGACTTCATCCGCGGCATGGAGAAGGGGGACATCGATACCATGTACCGCCTTGACAATGCCCATGTCTCCGGGGCCGGATATTTCCGCTGGCTGGCCCTTCTGGACATGAACGTCGTAGTCATCCTCACGCTCATGATTGCCGTCGGGTGCATCACTCTGGTGTCCGGCATGCTCATTATGATTCTTGACAAGCGCCGCTTTATTGGACTCATGAAGGCTTTGGGCATGCGCACACGCGCGCTGCGCAAGGTTTTTGTCTATCTTGCTGTGAGAGTCACCCTCCGCGGCCTGCTCATCGGCAATGCTATAGGACTGGGACTTCTCTGGATTCAAGACCGCACACACGCCATACCTCTCGATGCCGATTCATACTATATCGATTATGTCCCGGTGTCAATCAGCTGGATAGACGTGCTCGTCCTCAATCTCGGGGTGCTCGTTATCGTCTATCTTGTTCTGATCCTCCCCTCCCGCTTCGTGGCCCGTATTCCCCCCGCCGAGACCATGCGCTCCGAGTAAACCTCCGATTCCCGGGGTCTTAAGCCGGCGGATATAGCCAATCAGCCGGCGGTAGAACTTATGTGATGACAACGTTTCGGCATTGCCTATGATTATGACCTTCATGCGGGCGCGAGTGATGGCCACGTTCATTCGCCTCAGCTCGCGCAGGAATCCGATGTCGCCCTTCTCATTGCTTCTGACGAGGCTCAGCACTATGACATCCCTCTCCTGGCCCTGGAACCCGTCTACGGTGTTGATGGTGATAAGTCGGCGGTAAGGTTTGAACCACGGTGTGTTGCGTATCATCTTGCGCAGAAACTGCACCTGCGCCCTGTATGGCGAGATCAGGCCGAAGTCAATCTTCTCCTCAAGCACTCTGCGCCCACCGATCTTCTCTATGTACTCGCCTAACTTCACAAGCGTCAGAATGGCCTCATCGCGGTTGACGCGCCCATGGCTCTCCCCTGCTTCCGTCTCCCGGTAACACTCAGCCTCCTCACCGGCCAACGCGCCAATCTCCTCATGGGCCTCCTCTTCATCTCCGGGGTTTGCTCTGCCCTGCCCCATAGCCGATGTGTCAACCCACTCCATAGGTATGTCAAGGTCAAGGATGCCTCTGTGTCTGACCTCGGGCGCGGCTGTCATCCCCCCTTCGTAAAACCATCCGCTTGAAAAGCGCATTATGTCTTCGTGCATCCTGTACTGCATGTTGAGCAGCACGACCGCCTCCGGATGATTCTCCACAAGCCTTTCCATCAGCGATACGCCCAAGCCCCCTTTCATGGCCTCATAACTTTTCACAGTGGCAGGCAGCTGGCAATGGTCTCCGGCGAGCACGACCCTGCCGACACGTTTCATCGGTATCCAGCAGGCTGCTTCAAGGGCCTGCGCGGCCTCGTCTATAAATAAGGTGGAGAATTTCATCCCGTCCAGCAGACGGTGTGAGCTCCCGACGAGAGTACAGGCCACTACCCTCGCGTTGCCCATAAGGTCGGCGTTGATGCGATACTCCAGCTCGGTGGCTCTCCCCTTAAGACGGTCCATCTTCTGATGCCAGGAGTCCGTATGCTTTTTCGTCCCCCTCAATTCGCCGATGGCCTTGCGCACGCTCCACAGCAACGGATAGTCGGGATGGGCCTCGAAAAGGCGCTCGTAAGTGAATCCTAACATCTTGTCGTTCACCCGCGAGGGGTTGCCTATTCTCAGCACGCTCAGTCCCCGGTCCACCAACTTTTCAGAAATCCAGTCCACTGCCATGTTGCTCTGAGCGCACACGAGCACCTGGCTTTCGCGGCGCAGAGTCTCAAATATGGCCTCTACAAGCGTTGTGGTCTTGCCTGTGCCCGGAGGGCCATGCACTATGGCTACATCTTTTGCATGAAGCACCTTATTGACTCCCTCCTCCTGCGAGCGGTTCAGATAGGACACTGTTATGGGCTCGAAGGTCAGTTCGCCGGCTTTTCGCCGGGAATAGAAAAGGTCGCGCAGCTCCCCTAACCTCCCTTTGGCTTTCATGACACGGTCCAGGGCGTCAAACATGGCGCGGTATGTAGTCTCGTCAAACGACAGCATGACGCCGCACTTCCTGCCTGCATCAAAACGAGGCTCGGCATCCGCGCTTTCAGAGATGGCGACCACCATCCGCTCTCCGTCCGTATAGCTGACAATTCCGGTGATGCCGTATTTCACCTTCCCTTCCCCATCCTCGCTGAAAAATATCACAGGCTTGCCCGGCTCGAAAGAATGGTCATCCCGCTCCATGTCTTCGCTGAGATCACGCTTGATTTCGATGACACGCTGAAAAAGGGCGTTGTGGAATGTGCGCAGACCGCGCACGGGCCACCAAGCCTGGCCCCTCTCCACCAGCCGCGACACGCCGATACGGTCGCGCAGCTGCGTGAATGCCTTCCGCTCTTCCTCATATTCTATTGTGAGCAGTCGCCGCTGCTCCATTAGTTCCAAAACTGCCGATTTCATACATTCATATAACACTTTTCCAGGGGCCGATATTACCCCGGTTTTTCCGCGAAAAATGCCTTTTTAAGGTATGTTACATTTCAGAAACATTAGTTTAACAGAAACGTAACAATTATAATTTACTATATTTCAGTAAGTTATGAAAAGGTTCACGCAAAATGGCGAATTCTCAAAAAAAAGTGAAAACTAAACTTGATACCTCCCGTTATACTTACAAACAACAAAAATAAATCACTCGAAAAAAACAACTGACATCATGGCAAACAAGGAAACTTTCAAACAGCGTCTCGTAGCTCTCCAGGGCAATCTTCTCAGTTTCGCATACCAGCTCACCTCCAACCGCGAGGCAGCCGAAGACCTCCTCCAGGACACCACTCTCAAAGCTCTCGACAACGAGGAGAAGTTTGTTGAGAACACCAACTTCAAGGGATGGATCTTCACCATCATGCGCAACATCTTCATCAACAACTACCGCCAGACAGTGCGCCAGGCCACAGTCGTTGACCGCACCGAGGACCTCTATCATCTCAATATCTCCCAGGACTCCGGCCTCGACACCCCCGACGGTTCATACGCCGTGCAGGAGATCACCGAGGTGCTCAACAGCTTCTCCGATGAGTTCCGCATCCCCTTCAACATGCACGTGGCAGGCTACAAGTACAACGAGATCGCCGAGAAGCTCGACCTTCCCCTCGGCACAGTCAAGAGCCGCATCTTCTTCGCCCGCAAGCGTCTCCGCGAGCAGCTTTCCGGCTACGCCATCTGAACCGCCGCTCCACTCTCCCCTCAAAGCAGCTTGACTTCCAAAAGCTGACAAAGTTTCCTTAAAAGCCAAAAAATAAGACCGGGCTTCAAATCATCATGATTTGAAGCCCGGTCTACTTATATTGAGAGTAACAGTACTTCGGGATATGGGGAGTAACTGTACTACGGGATATTAGGAGTAACTGTACTACGGGAAAATGACCCCGTAGGGGTCTCACTGCGTTAACCCCGGGTGTAACCCGGGGCATCGACCTCACGTATATTAAACATCAACCACCCCGGAGGGGTGGCACCTGAGATACGCGTGCCACCCCTCCGGGGTGATTGATGCTTAGAGACTTTCACCTACCCCGGGTGAAACCCGGGGTAGGTATTTTACAGCAGCGACACGCTGCGGCGGATGAAGTCCGCTAAGGCAGCTCCTTTCAGGAGGTTGCTCTGCAGGAGGGCCAGGTCGATTATCTGCTTGATTACCGGCTTGCCTGCGGCATACTCGCTGACAGCCTTCTCCTGCTGCTCGCGCAGCGCAGCCACTTTCTGCTCATCTTCCTTGGTTTCAGCGGTTGTCTTATCCTCCTCGGCCTTCTTACGGGCCTCAGCTATCTTGGCCTCAAGCTCGGTCTGCTCATTGCGCAGAGGCTCGATTACCGGACGAAGTGCCTCCGTAGCCTCGTTGACAAGCGTCTTCACCGCTGCCTGGTCGACATTCACTATCAGCTCGTAGCTGTCGGGCAACTGTCCGTAAAATCCTGCCCCCGGCTGCAATGCCGCCATATCCTTCATACGGCGCATGAACTCGTTCTGCGTCACGGTGGCGGGAGTGTCACTCCCTGCTATAGCCTGCACTCCAACGAGGAAGTTCGCGTTTTCCACTTCCGGCAGCTGGCTGCGGAAGAGCGTCGTCACCATCTCCGTCTGCAAGGCGTCAAGTCCTGTGGCGCTGCTATCCTCCTTGGAGATAAGACGCTCGGGTATGTCGCTGTCCACACGCACGAAACGCACCTTGTCGAGCTTGCTCTCAAACAACTGTACGATATGGCCCTCAAGCTGGCCGTCCATCAGCAGGACGCTGTAACCCTTGTCTTCGGCTGCTTTGATATAACTGTACTGGGCATCCTTATCTGTAGCGTAGAGGTAAATCACATCGCCCTGCTTGTCAGTCTGCGACGCCTCCACGAGGGTGCGGTATTCATCGAGAGTGAAATACTTCCCATTGACATCCTTAAGCAGGAAGAAGGACTTCGCTGCATCATAGAACTTCTCATCGGTCAGCATGCCGTATTCGATGAAGATCTTGATGTCGTCCCACTTCTTCTCGAAGTCGGCGCGGTCATCCTTGAACATCTTGTCAAGTTTCTCAGCCACCTTCTTAGTGATATAGCTGGAAATCTTCTTCACCTGGCGGTCTGCCTGCAAGTAACTGCGGCTGACGTTCAGAGGTATGTCAGGCGAGTCGATGACACCCTGCATGAGGGTCATGAACTCGGGCACAACACCCTCCACCTGGTCAGTCACGAAGACCTGGTTGCAGTAGAGCTGGATGCGGTTGCGCTGCAGGTCGATGTTGCTCTTTACTTTCGGGAAATAAAGTATGCCAGTCAGAGTGAAAGGATAGTCCACATTCAGATGAATCCAGAACATGGGGTCCTCCTGCCCCGGCATCAGCTCGTGATAGAAATCAAGGTAATCCTTGTCGGTGAGATCTGCCGGCTTGCGGGTCCACAGAGGCTCGGAGGCATTGACCACATTGTCTTTGTCAGTGTCGACCATCTTGCCATCCTTCCATTCCTGCACCTTGCCGCTGATCACGGGCACGGGGAGGAAACGGCAGTACTTCTTCAGAAGGGCGTCGATGCGCGGCTGCTCCAGGTACTCCTTGCTCTCGTCATCGATGTAGAGGATGATGTCAGTGCCGCGATGCTCCTTATCAATCTCGTGCATCTCATATTCCGGCGAGCCGTCGCATACCCATTCCACAGCTTTCGCCCCCTCCTTGTAGGAAAGCGAGCGGATCTCAACCTTCTTGCTGACCATGAAGGCGCTGTAGAAGCCAAGACCGAAATGGCCTATGATACTGTTGGCCGTATCCTTGTATTTAGCAAGGAATTCCTCAGCCCCGGAGAACGCTATCTGGTTGATGTATTTGTCTATATCCTCGGCATCCATGCCAATGCCGTGGTCAGAAATGGTGATGGTGCCTGCCTCCTTGTCCACTTTGACGCGGACATCCATCTCGCCGAGCTCACCCTTGTAGTCGCCAAAGGCTGCAAGGGTTTTGAGCTTCTGCGTGGCATCAATAGCATTCGACACTAACTCACGCAGGAATATCTCATTATCGCTGTAAAGAAATTTCTTGATGACCGGGAATATGTTCTCGGTCGTAACTCCGATCTTTCCTGTTGCCATGATATTTTTTGTATATGATTTTGGTTATTGTTCGTCTGCGGGGTAATCTATCAAATCCCGTGCCATATTTACAACAACCGCAATCCCCACATCGGCACCGCCCCCTCCGCTAAATATTGTTAACGCCTATTCTTTCCCCTATCCCCTATTACCTATTCACTATTACCTATCCCCTATTACCTATTACCTTATCCTCACTTCCGGTATTTCTTTTCAAAAACATCGAAATGCTCCTCCCCCCAGCGCAGCATCATATCTATAATCGGAAGAAGGGATTTGCCGAGTTCGGTGATTTCATACTCCGAACGCGGAGGAAGCTCAGGGAATATCGTTTTCTTCACAAGACCGTCATCCACCATCTCCTTTAGCTGGATATCCAGAACTCTCGGAGCAGCCTCAGGGAGGCGCCGGTGTATCTCACACGGACGCATCGCCTCGCCGGAACGCAATTCATCCAGAATGCACGACTTCCATTTGGATTCAATCAGACTCATCGTCAGCCTCAATGGGCAGTCAAGGTCTACAGGTATTTTCTTTTCGTATGCCATGAGCGTAAATGATTGGGCAAATTTCACCGCAAAATTAATAAATATGACTGAATCTTGCAGTACCGAAAAATTTTTCGGTATCTGAAAAATTTTTCGGTACTTGTGCAATTTGTCTAAACCCGGTAACTTTGCAGGCGGAAACTGAATCAAAAACAAACAATCATGAGAGACCGACTTAAGGAATATGACGAGGTGGCAAAAGCTGCCGAGAAATTTGTAAAGAGCGTAGCAGAAGGCAACAGCGCATACGCCAAGACACTGTTCACCGACGACGCCGTGCTTTTCGGAATGCTTGACGGCGTGCTGGAGCATGGCTCCATCGAGCAGTTCTACCGCAACGTTGACACCGTAGGAGCCGGCGACAACTTCAAGGCGCGCATCGACGTGCTCGCAGTGGAGGAGACCGTAGCCGTGGTGCGTGTGCTCGAAGAGGGCTGGGGCGGGAGAATAGATTTCACTGATTTCCTCCTCCTGCTCAAGCTCAACGGCGAATGGAAATGCGTAGCGAAAGCCTACAACCAGAATTCCGATACTATCAAGAAATGACCGCACCTATCAAGAAATGACCTCGACCGGCAAGAAATGATCTCAGCAGGGTCATGAGTATGAAAAAGGCCTGCGGTGCGCTCGCGCCGCAGGCCTTTTTCATACTCCCCTATTACTTCTCCCACGTTGATTCACCCAGCGACAGGGATTAGACCCCGTCTAATCACCAATCGTCTTCGTCGAATGCGTTGTCGTTATAGATTTCGCCATCGATGAAAATTCCGCTCTCAAGCAGCGTGGCCGGATAGATGTACACCGGTTCGTCCAGTGGCTCGAATTCGCCATCGGGATCGAAGGAGTACTCGGTCATCACAAGATAGGTAGGATAGAAGACCCCTTTGTAGTATTTCTCATTAGAGCGCGCGTGTCCGGAGGTGTTTGCAAACATGATAGTCTCCGTGCCCAAAATCGGGCTGCCGGACTTAAGCTCACCCTGAGGATTGGCATTGCCGGATGTGAAACTCCACGTATCAGTCGTTTCGCTTGTGCGCGTGGAGGAAGTCTTGCTGAACTCAAACCCGTAGTCCACAAGCTGACGCGCGGGCTGCCCGTCATAAACGTCGTTCAGCTCTTCGGCCACAGTAGCCGATACCCACACCGGCGCCTCTCCAGTCTGCGGGCTTTTGCACTGATACCAGCCCTGCTTCTTTTCAGTCACAGGGAGTATAGTCCCTTTCTTTCCCTTGCCGACAACTTGGGCCGTGGTTGACGCGTCGGTGCGAAGGTTGACATCATTCTTTGAAATGACCACGTAAGACTGGCCGTGCATTGCGAGCATGGAGATGCCCATAGCTGCAATTGATATCAACCGTTTCATTCTGCTGCTTCGGTCTCCTCGGGAGCCTCTTCGGCGCGGAGTGATTCCGTGAAGTCGCTCAGGCCGGCTCCGGTGAGGATGTTATACCACGTGAAAAGCTTCTTTATGTCCGAATCGTAGACACGTTCACGGTCGAAGTCGGGCACTACTTCGGCGAAGGTGTCGCGCAGTCCCTTAGACGCGATAAGGCCCTTCACATCAATCGCCTCACCGCCATGCTTCTCATGCAGGCGGTCGAGTATGACACCCAAGGGGAGGTCTTCGGAGTCAGTATACATGGCGATGTCGCCAAGCGACACCACTTTCTCTCGCGCGCCGACAGGCATGCGCTTCTTCGCAGTGAGCTCCTCGACGAGGAGCATGCGGTTGCCCTGCGACAATATTTTGTAAAGACCGGGTTTCCCGGTGATAGCAATAATTTCTCTTAAGTTCATGGTTATCTTATAGTTTTAGCTGCGTCCCATTTATACCCCGTGTCATGGAAGTATCATGTTTCAGGAGGCTTGGAGACGCGGTTATCTGCATAATTGTTCTATACGGTCCAGCAGAGTGTCATCGGGGCCGTTGGCTACTTCGGCTACCGGGACCCCGCTCCTGCGCAGGAGCGACTCTTCCTCACGCTGGGCCTCAATGCGGCGGCGGGCATCCTCAGCTGACATGCCCCGGCCGATGGCACGCTCCAAGCGCACCTCCTCCGGCGCTGTCACCATCCATACGTCATCGCACGCGGCAGTCAGCCCGCTGCTTGCGAGTATCGCGGATTCTATCCACACGCGCTCCTCGGTTGAGGAGGCAACCCACTCAGCAATGTCTGCACGGACAGCGGAATGTACCGCGGAGTTGACCCAGGCGAGCGTTTCGGGGTCTGAAAACATCAGTGCGGCCAGCCTCCGGCGGTCAAGATACCCTTCAGCTGTGAAAATATCCGCACCAAATCTATCGGCAAGCAGAGGCCTAAGTGTGCCACCGGTATCCTCCATCAGCCTTCGCGCTTCGATGTCGCAGTCATACACGCTATGGCCCTGCAGCCGCAAGATGCGCGACACCACGCTCTTGCCTGACCCGATGCCTCCGGCAATTCCCGTAACTCTCGGCTTTTTCACGATTGCTCTCATACCCTGCTTACCCATGCTTGCTCTTTGAGATGATTACCTGACGACCGCATACTCCAGACTGTCTGTCTTGGAGGTTTCCTGAAACACCCGGTCAGACAGGGCGCGCACATACACCGGCACTTTATCGGTAGGCAAAGCCACGTCATTATAATTAACCCAGGCCTCCACAGGCACTCCGCTGTCCGAAAAACGGCTCATCGGCACGAATGCGCTCACCGTCACCGTGGAGGGGAAGAGGAGAAGCTGCCGGTTTTCAGGAAGATTCATGACATTCACCTGCACCACAAAATCCTTTGTGACGAGAGGCTCGACAGGGATGAGCACATCCACTGCCTGCGGCTCGAGCCTTACACCCGCCACCGGAAGCAGCTTCACTGAAAAGCGCGTGGGCTCGGCGAGGTTGCGCTTCTCGGCTCTCTGGGTATAGACGCGGCTCAGCGTGTCGAGCACACTGTGAGGGCCGTAGGCCATCACACGCGATGGTTTGGCGGACGGCTCTCCTCCTATCACACTGCCCGGCGCGGGAGTGGCCGTGACAATCACGTCCACCGGTATGCTTCGCCCCTTGCTGGAGACGAAAGGAAGCCTGATAGAGTCAAGCGAGGCACTGAGGATCAACGCATTGCCACCGAATGTGGATTTCAGCGCGGCCATAAGGTCGGAGTGGCTGAAAACCAGCGAGCCGTTATGTGCGAAATCCTTGAAGTTGACCGTCAGGATCGGCACCCGGAAAGAGCGGGTGCGGAGCAGAGTTGAACCTTTATCGCGCACCACCACGTGCATCTTTTCCGGCGGATCGCTGATAAATTTCACCGAGTCGGGCACACCAACGATATTGATGCGCACCGTCACGCCGCTCTGCACATTGTCATTCAGAGCCATCACAAACCAGAACACGGTGGCGATTCCGAGAAAAATCAGAAACACCAGCATGTTGTGAAGCCGTCCCGAATCCCGGAACAACCTCCACACCTCCGCTATTCTGGCCTTGCGCGACTTCATTCACATTCCCGTATTACTTCTTTTCAACGTTTTCCTGCTGTCCTGCGGGATAGATGGAAGCAAGGTCAAAAGTGATGTGCACGCTGGGAGCGATTTCCACGGACACAGTCCCCTTCTCACGGTCGATATTAAGGATTCTGCCGTGGATACCTCCGGCCGACACCACCTTGTCGCCTTTCTGCATAGCCTCGCGGGCCTTCTTGATCTGCTTCTGCTTCTGAGACTGCGGACGGATCATGAAGAAATAGAAAATCACGATCATGGCCACAATCATCAACATACCGCTCCATCCGCCGCCCTGCGACTGAAGAAGCACACTGTTAAGGATAGTCATAGTCTATTTAGTATTAATAATTTCTACTGTCTGATGAGCCCTCTGATAACTCTGATAACTCTGAGCCCTCTGATTACTCTGATAACTCTGATTACTCTGAGCCCTCTGATTACTCTGATTACTCTGAGCCCTCTGATTACTCTGATTATTCTGATTACTACTTGTAGAGCTTTCCTTCGTCAATGAGCCGCCGGGTGATATTGGCGAGCAGCCCGTGCACGAATGTCCCGCTGCGGGGAGTGCTGTATGCCTTGGCTATCTCGATATACTCGTTCATCGTCACATTGATAGGTATCTTCGGGAAGTTGAGTATCTCTGCGAGGGCCGTCATGATAATCACCACATCCATATACGCGAGGCGCTCAGCCTCCCAGGTGCGGTTGTCCAGGCTCTCGTTGATCAGGCTGCGGTAATACTCACGGTTGCGCACCACGGCTGCGAACAGGTCCGCGCCGAAGCGCGCATCCTCCTCATCCTTGTACATCTCCATGATAGGCTCTCCCCACTCCTCGCGGGCAAACCGCTTGAAGGTCTTGAAGAGGAAGGTGCCGATAATGTCGACATCGTCATTCCAGAACACCGATTTATCCTCCAGAGTCTCCAGGAATGTAGGCGAGTCAAAGATGACGTACTTGAATATGTTTCTCCAGAATTCGCAGTCCATACGCAGGTCTGTGTAGGGAGCCGCCATATAGTCGGCATACACCTCGGAGGCCAGGATTTCCTTGAGCAGCTCGCGCAGCATGTGAGGCTCCTCGGAAGTCCATGACAGCTTGTGATCCTCGCAATATTTGCGCACCGTCTCATTGTCGGCTATGCGCTTCACCAGGTCATTGTCCACAAACCGCATATTAGGATTCAGGTCCTCATGGCTCACTATATACTTCTCCCGGTTCTCCTCCAGACGGCGCTCCTGAAGCGAAGTCAGCTCCACGGGAAGCATAAGCATCCGGAAGTACAGCTCGCGTGCCTGGTCCAGGCTCTTTGACAGGGTTTTCAACGCAGCCGCCACGCTGTCCTGGGCAGTGAAGAAATTGTTGAAAGTGGTGGCCATCAGCTCGCGCATGCGGTCCACCCCGCGCAGAGTATGGTTTTCACGGCGGCCAACCAGCGCGCTCAGCGCCGGGTCCGGACCGATGATTACGTTGAAAATCTCCTCCCAGACACCCTCCTTGCGGGTATCAGCCTTAAGGAAATTCTTGTAGATGCCCGACTCCTTGACCGCCTCGGTCAGGGGGGCTACGGCTCCCTCAAGCGGGAATCCTTCGGCCTGGTAGCGGGCCATGAGCGATTTGATCTTGTCATCGGCCAGGATGCGGCGGATGAAGCGGGTATCCGCCAGAGGCTGCTCGCCTCCGCGCTTGCGGATGTTCTCTGCAATCCGGGCCATCAGCACCAGCAGGTCCAGGTATAAAGCATACGCGAATCTCTTCTCCTTGGTCGGAGCCGAAGGCTGCGATTCCAAAGTGAAGGTGTCATCGGTCAGCAGGTAGCTGTACAGCAGCTGCACGACCTTATTGCGTATCAACACGCGGTTTATCATAACTCTTTATGATTCTATTTAGATTATTCGGCAAATTTAGCTAATCAGCCGCAATTATGCAAACGAAAAACGCATTATGGCTCCTATTAAAGTCCGGTGCGCTGCTTCACGGCCTCATACATCATGATGCCGGCGGCCACGGATACGTTGAGCGACCCCACTTCTCCGGCAATGGGGATAGCCGCCAGGTCATCGCAGCAGCGGAGCACCTCCGGGGAAATACCCGTCTCCTCCGCCCCCATCACTATGGCAGCGGGCACGGTGTAGTCTACCTTGGTATAATCCATGGCTCCCTTTTCAGTGGCGGCTATGATGCGGTAACCGTTGTCGTGCAGGAACCGCACAGCTGACAGTATGTCCCTCTCGCGGCACACGGGGATATGCACCAGCGCACCGGCCGAGGTCTTCATGGCGTCCGGCGTGGCCCCGGCGCTTCCCCGGCGGGGTATCACGACGGCATCCGCCCCGGCGCAGAGCGCCGTGCGCGCGATGGCGCCGAAGTTGCGCGTGTCCGTCACGCCGTCCAGCACGATGAGCAGCGGCGTCTTCCCCTCCTCATACAGACGGGGCACCAGCACGTCAAGCGCGTCATAGCTCACCGCGCTCATCAGCGCGATGGCCCCCTGGTGGTTCTTGCGCGTGATGCGGTTCAATTTCTCTGCCGGCACCTTCTGGCTGACGATGCCATATTCCTTGATTTTGGCCGCCAGCTCTTTGGCCAGCTCGCCTCCGAGGTCCTTGCGCAGGAGCACCTTGTCGATGTCCTTGCCAGCCTCGATGGCCTCTATGATGGCCCGGTGGCCGAATATGTAGTCTTCTCTATTCATAGCTTCAATTCAGGATTTTCGAGCCTCTCGAGTCTCTCGAGCTTCTCGAGTCTCTCGAGTTTCTCGAGCTTGTCGAGCTTCTCGAGCTTGTCGAGCTTCTCGAGTTTCTCGGGATTTTCGGGCCCTCGAGCTGCCCGATCCTCATCGGTTTGTCTTGGCTGCTTTCAGCAGGGACTTGGCGTTGTCGAGGGCCGCTTTGTTGACCTCGCTGCCGGAGAGCATTCTTGCTATCTCCTCTATCCTCTCCTTCTCCTCAAGGGCCTTCACCCTCGTGACGGTCTTGTCAGCCAGGTCGGTCTTGAACACCTTATAATGATTCCTTCCCCGCGCTGCCACCTGCGGAAGGTGGGTGATGGCTATCACCTGCATATCGGCGGCTATGTCAGCCATCATTCCACCCATCTTGTCGGCTATCTCGCCCGAGACCCCGGTGTCAATCTCATCAAAGATGACCGTCGGCAGTTTCATCCTTCCGGCTATCATCCCTTTGATGCACAGCGTCAGGCGTGACATCTCGCCTCCGGAGGCCACTCGGGCCAGGGGCATCGGCTCCTGGTTCTTGTTGAAGGCGCACAGAAACTCTATGGTATCCTGGCCGTCAGAGGTCAGCTTGCCGCGCGTGTTGCGTACTTCAAAGCGCAGGTTCTTCAAACCCAAGGGCCTCGCCTCATCGGTAAGCCGCTCGGCGAATGATTTCGCTGTCTTCTCACGGATTTCGCTCAGGTCCTCCGCCTCAGCCTTGAGACGGCGCGCCACAATCTTGGCATCTCTCTCAATGCCCGTCAGGTCAATGTCGCCTCCATCTATTCCCTCGAGCTCCTCGCGGAGTTTCTCCCTCAGGTCAACGAGGGCATCATCACCCGACACCTTAAACCGCTTCTGGGCCTCATACAGGTCGTTCATTCTTGATGACACCTTGGCCAGAAGCAGAGGGTCGGCCTCGATGCCGGAGGCCATGCTTTCGAGGGTCTCGGCGATGTCTTTGGTTTCGATATAAAGCGAGTCGAGCCGTGATATAATATCGGGCCCCTCCTGGCCGTCATCACCGAAAAGGCTCATGTTGACCCCTTTGATCAGGTCACGCGCCTCAGCCACTCCGCTCAGCGCACCCCCCTCGCCCCCATCAAGGGCCGAATAGGCCCCGTAAATACGCTCGCGCAGGTCGTCGGCATCGCTCAGTATGTCAAACTGGCGCTCTATCTCAGCCAATTCACCCCGCTTAGGGTCGAGTTTGTCGAGCTGCTCGAGCTGGTAGGCAATCATCTCGCGGTTCTCCCGCGTCTTGCCAATAGCCTCGCGCGCTTTTCGGATTCTCGAACGAAGCTCGACATATTCGCGGAAATCCTTCTTATATTTGCTTAGCAGTTCGCCGTCATCAGCCATTGCGTCGACTATCCATAGCTGGTGGGACGGAAGCGAGAGCAGGCGGTTGCTGTTCTGGGAGTGCACATCGACAAGGTGCTGCGCCACATCGCTGAGGGTGGGCAGCGTGACGGGTGTGTCATTGACAAAGGCTCGCGAGCGTCCCGATGCGGAAATCTCGCGGCGCACTATCACCTGGCCCTCGCTCCAGTCCAGGTCATAATGTGCGAACAGGGACTGCACCTCCGGAGCCACATTGTCAAACTGGGCTTCGATGGTCGCCTTGCTTTCACGGTCGGAGAGCACTTTCGAGTCGACCCTCTCCCCCATCAGCAGCGCGAGCGCCCCCATCATGACGGATTTGCCCGCCCCGGTCTCTCCGGTGATGATCGAGAGGCCGCGGCGGAAATTTATGTCAAGGTGCTCTATGAGCGCGTAGTTGGTGATTGATAGTCGTTCCAGCATAACAGTCGTCCTTTCTCCCGGCGGGTCATTTGTTCGTTGCCGACAGGTTTGTATTCATCGCACGGGAGGATTCTTAATTTCTTCAATTCTGTCGCGGTCAGCCGGATATATCGGCTGCAACAGCTCATATATCTTGGTGCGCTCGGCTTCCGGAGCCTTGCTGTAGACGTTCACTATCTCATCCAGTTTGGCATCGCGAAACAGTGAGCTCGCCGCCGACATCGGGGCATTGTTGATTGCCTCCACAGCCGCCTCGATGGCTGCTGTGATCCCGGCCCTCCCCTTGTCAGGACTCGTGGCCATCTCGTCCAGGCCCCTGCGGTGATACTGGTAGAGCATAGTGCGTATCCCATCCATATTGCCATCTGTAAAGGAGGAAAGGATGCCGCTCCTGTTCTTGGGATCCTCGAAAGCGCGCCATCCTATGCTGCCCAGCGACTGCGCCGCCTGCACCACCGAAGCGGCTTTGTCATAGTATGGCTGACCCCCCTTGGGCGAGAAACTGTCGAAGTCCAGCGCGATAAAAAGATAGGCGTAGAAGTTGAGCAGCGCCTCAAGATTGGAGTTGATGCTGCTCTCATTGAATATTATCGGGTCACCCTCCTTATAGTCGAATTCTATGCGGGTGTCCCTGAAGTTGAGCAGCGTGGTGGTGTAGCTGCTGTTATAGACCGGCCGCGAAAGCTGCACCTGCAGGTCACCCTTCAGATGGTCGTCGCTGTATTCCTTGATGGTAAACATCATGCGGCAGTCGATCTTCTCGTTGTTGGCAAAGGTGGCGTTGGTGAATTTCGTCTCGTTCATGTAGTCGGTGATCGCCTCCTGCAAGGTTTCAAAGACACTCTTATTGGTGCCTTCGATCGACTGCGAGTTGACCTCCACCTGACACACCAGCTCCTGTGCGGAGGCCTCCCCCGCGAAGGCCATGAGCATGGCTGCCGCACCGGCGGCCGCCCCCAATCTGAATTTTCTGTTAAGGTGTGTCATCTGATTCCTTTGTTAATTATTACTGCACTTCCCACGCCCGGTATTCCCGGAAGGGAGGTTTCCCGCCTCAAAGCTGCATGAGAGCGTCGATTATGTCATCGGCCACTTCACGCTTGCTCTTGGCCGGATACTCCTTTCTTTTCCCGGCGCGTGTGAATATGGTGATTTTGTTGGTGTCCTTGCAGAATCCTGCTTCGGGGTCTGTCAGAGAGTTGAGGACAATCATGTCAAGGTTCTTGCGCTCCATCTTCCCGAGGGCATGCTCTATGCCCTTGTCCGTCTCCAGAGCGAATCCTGCGAGCGTGCGCCCCCCTTTCCTCTCGCCCAGCGTCGCGGCGATGTCGGGATTGCGCGTGAGCCTGATGGTCATCTCCTCCGCCCCTTCGCGCTTTATCTTACTTTCGGCAGCTTCGGCAGGGGCATAGTCGGCCACTGCGGCCGCCATTATGCCTGCGTCGCAGCTCTCCCACACGTCCAGGCATGCGGCGAGCATCTCCTTGGCGCTCACCACGTCCACGCGCTTCACTCCCGGAATATCCTTGGATACTGACACCGGGCCGGCCACCAAGACAACCTCAGCCCCCCTTTCGGCCAGAGCCTCAGCCAAGGCCAGGCCCATTTTGCCGCTTGACCAGTTGCCGATGAACCTCACCGGGTCAATATTCTCGTAAGTAGGGCCGGCTGTGACCAGAACCCTCTTCCCCTCGAGGTCGCGCTTCCTGTCGAAATACGCCTTGACCGCGTTGAATATCTCCTCCGGCTCGGCCATGCGCCCTTTGCCTGTCAGATGGCTGGCCAGTTCGCCGCTTCCCGGCTCGATAATTCCCACGCCATCGCGCCGAAGCGTCTCGACATTACGCTGAGTAGAAGGATGCGCCCACATGTCAAGATCCATCGCCGGGGCCACCATCACCTTCTCCTTGGCGCTGAGATATGTCGTGACAAGCATATTGTCAGCAATGCCGTTGGCCATCTTGCCGATAGTGCTCGCAGTGGCCGGGGCCACTACCATAACGTCAGCCCAGAGCCCCAGGTCAACGTGGCTGTGCCATTCTCCCGTGTTGGCGGCGAAAAACTCGCTCACCACCGGCTTGCCGCTCAGTGCCGCCAAGGTGGCGGGCGTTATGAATTCCTTGCCGTTGGGGGTAATCACCACCTGCACCTCGGCTCCGGCCTTGATAAAGAGCCTCAGCAGATAGGCGGCTTTGTAGGCTGCGATGCCTCCGGTTATTCCCAATACTATGTGCTTGCCTCGCATCAGCTCACCCTTTCATGAATTGAAATTTGAATCTCAGGATGACATCCTTAGTGTTCTTCGGGAAATCCCCCTGCAGAATCCAGTCGAAGAATCCCCGCTCACGCTCCCACACCTCGCGCAGGGTCTTCCCCTTGTGCTTGCCGAAGTTGAAAGTCGGCTGGTTGTCATCATTATAGACTATCCTTCCGGCCAGGTCGATATTCTTGCCCATCCTCGAGAAGTCGGCGAGATACTCCACATCGTTGCGCAGGTCCGGGTAGCGGTCCAGCTGTGCTTTGAGCACTTCATACGTGGCCCGCGTGTCGGCCTCAGCGCTGTGCGCCCCCTCCAACTTCTTTCCGCAATAGAAACGGTAGGCCGCCACAAGGGTGCGCTGCTCCATCTTGTGGAAGATGTTCTGCACGTCGATAAAACGTCTGTCGTTGATGTTGAAATTCATCCCGGCGCGGGCGAATTCCTCCATCAGCACAGGCACGTCGAAGCGGTTGGAGTTGAATCCTGCGATGTCGCAACCCTCGAAAATCTCCAACAGCGACTTCGCTATCTGGCGGAAAGTCGGGGCTTCGGCCACATCCTCGTCTGTGATATGGTGCACAGCCGTGCTCGCCTCCGGTATATGCATCTCGGGGTTGATCCTGCGGCTGCGGCTCTCCTCGCTCCCGTCGGGGAGCACCTTGACATACGACAGCTCCACAATCCTGTCCTTGGATATGTTGGTGCCCGTGGTCTCGAGGTCGAAGAATATGATTGGTCTTGTGAGATTGAGATTCATTTCTTTAGATTATTCTATCACCTGCATCGGCATCTGAAGCATGACCACATCCTCCCCCTCATTCTGCTCGGCGGGCACGAAGAGGCCCGGGCGCGCCGGATCGCTCAGCTTGATTATGACTGTGTCACCCTTGAGGTTGCCGAGCACCTCCATCATGTACTGCGCGTTGAAGCCGATGGTCATCGGATTGCCGTCATACGAGCACATCACATGCTCGTTGGCCTGCGTCGCGTAGTCCAGGTCCTGGCTGGCAAGGTCGATGCCCTCCTCCCCGATATTGAACCTCACGAGGCTCGAGGCCTTGGAGGCGAAGAGCGATACGCGCTTCACAGCCGAGAGGAGCCCCTGGCGGTCCACAGTCACGATGAAGGGGTTGTCTTTGGGGATTACGCGGTTGTAGTTGGGATAGGTGCCCTTTATGAAACGGCATCCCAATGCGTATGTGCCGAAACGGAACTCAGCGCTCTTGGAGTCCATGTTGACTTCGATGTCACCCTCCTCTTTGTCGATGAGGCTCTTCAGGATCGCGGCCGGCTTTGAGGGGAGTATGAAGTTGACCGCGGAGCCCGGCTTGAAGGTGGAGTCGACATACCTTACGAGCTTGTGGGTGTCGGAGCTGACGAAGGTGATGTCGTCCTCATGCACGTCCCAGCAGATGCCGGTCATGATGGGGCGGATCTGGTCGGGGCTCACTGCGAAAAGTGTATTCTCGAGCCCTGCCGTGATGACACGCGCGGGAACTTTCAGCGACACGTCGGCTGCCTGCGCGGGGGTGACGGGAAATTCTGCGGCATCTATTCCCATGAACCCGAACTCGCCGCTGAGATAGTTGATGTCCACCTTCAAGGTCTTCGGATCGACGCTGAGCGTCAGGGGCTGGTTGGAAATTTCCTTGACCACCTCCAGAAGTCTCTTGGCGGGGAGGGCGATCTTGCCATCCTCGTCGGAGTCCATGATTTCCAATGATGCGGACATCACGTTTTCCGAGTCTGATCCGGTGATGGTCAGGGTGTTGCCCTCTACGGTAAGGAGGAAGTTGTCGAGTATGCTGAGTGCGTTCTTGGCGTTGAGCACCTTGCTGACAGCCGTCAGCTGCTGGTAGAATGTCTTGCCCGGTACGTTAAATTTCATTGCTGTGATGTTTTTACCCACAAAGTTAATCAAATTTTAGCTATTTTCCGCCTTGGGGGCAAGAAAAAATTAGCCGTGGACACGCTGTTAGCGCGTGTCCACGGCCTGAGTCTGTATCCGCGTGTGCCGGCGCTTATGCCTCCGGCTCCTCTGCGATTACTTCAAACTCGATCTCGGAGGCAACATCCTTGTGGAATCGGATGGTGGCTACGTATGTGCCAACCTCCTTGACGGGGTTCTTGACGGAGATGATCTTGCGGTCGATCTCGTGGCCGAGCTTCGCTAGGGCCTCTGCGATCTGCACGGGGCCTACCGAACCGAACACTGTGCCGGTCGCGCTGGTCTTTGCGGGGATGGTGAGCTTAACGCCCTCGATAGCCTGCGCGGCTGCGCGGGCATCCTCGAGGATCTTGGCGATCTTGTGGGCGCGCTGCTTCTTGTCCTCCTCAAGCTGCTTGAGGGCGGACTTGGTGGCGATCACAGCCTTGCCCTGCGGGATGAGGTAATTGCGGCCATAACCGTCCTTCACTTCGACAACGTCGTCCTTGTAGCCAAGGTCGGTTACGTTTTCTTTAAGTATGATGATCATTGCTGTTGATTCTTTTTGGTTATGCTGTGGATTACTTCATCAGGTCGGTCACGTAGGGCAGAAGGGCCAGGTGGCGGGCACGCTTCACGGCCTGGGCCACGCGGCGCTGGAACTTCAGCGAAGTGCCGGTGATGCGGCGGGGCAGGATCTTGCCCTGCTCGTTGAGGAACTTCTTCAGGAACTCGGGATCCTTATAGTCGATATACTTGATGCCGCTGCGTTTGAAACGGCAGTATTTCTTCTTCTTGACGTCTACAGTCAGGGGAGTCAGGTAACGGATGTCGCTGTTTGCTGCCATGTCTTATGCCTCCTTGTTTTCAGTGGCCTCGGCCTGAGCCTCGGCGGGGTTCTCGTTTGCTTTGCTTGCTCTCAGTCTGCGACGCTTCTCAGCATACTCCGCAGCATACTTGTCCAGACGGAAGGTCAGGAAGCGAATCACGCGCTCGTCGCGGCGGAAGGCCACGTCAAGCTTCTTGACGATTGTCGGCTCGCCCTCAAACTCAAGAAGGCAATAGAAGCCGGTCGACTTCTTCTGGATGGGATAAGCCAGCTTGCGCAGACCCCATTCCTCCTCATTCACGACGGTGGCGCCATTCTCGGCCAGCACGCCCTTGAATTTCTCTACCGCTTCCTTCATCTGTTCGTCAGACAAAACGGGAGTTAAAATGAAAACGGTTTCGTAACGGTTCATACGTTTTGGTTGATTGTATTTTGATTTTTTGCTGCATTTCCGCCCATCACGGACGAATTGCGGTGCAAAATTACAAAAAAAATCCCGCCCGGCAAAATATCCGGGCGGTTTTTTTGCCGCGCATGTCAATGCGCGGCAAAAATTGTGCTCCGAGCGAAGCGAGAAGTCCCGCCCTCAGCACCCCGCAGGGCGCTGAGACGCGATTGCTCAGTTCTCGCTGTAAAGATAGTCCTCGATCTGCTCGGGGCGGAAGTTTCCGATGAAGTCGGCATGCTTGGCTACTTCGGCCTGGCCGTACTTCACATACACATGCAGGCTCTTGCGCATAGAGTTGTCGCGCTGCGTGTCCTCCAGCAGGAGGTAGCCCATGATGATGTGGCCTGCCATCTCCACGAGGCGGCGTGCCATGAAGTCGTGGAAGTTGGCATCCTTGACACCCATCACCGCCTGCACGGCGTCTGCATACTGCTGAGTCATGAAGACCAGCGTGTTCTTCACTGCCTCATCCTCCGGAGCCACCTGCTGAGCCTCCATCTCGCGGATGCGGTCGAGGTATGTGCCGGTGGTGACGTGGCGGATGGCTGCCACTACCTGCAGCTGTGTGGTGCCCTCGTAAATGCTCGTGATACGGGCGTCGCGGTACAGGCGCTCGCAGCGGTAGTCCTTCATGAAGCCGCTGCCGCCATGTATCTGGATGGCGTCATAGGTGTTCTGGTTGGCAAATTCGCTGGTCATTCCCTTGGCCAGGGGGGTGAAGGCGTCAGCCAGTCGGCTGTACATCTTCGCCTCCTGCTTCTCCTCGGGAGTGAGCTTGCGCTCCTTTGCTATGTCGTCATAGATCTTGTAGATGTCCACGTAGCGGGCGCAGGCGTAGAGCAGCGCGCGTCCGGCGTCGAGCTTGGCCTTCATCAGGGAGAGGATCTCGGCCACAGCCGGGAAGTTGATGATGGCCTTGCCAAACTGCTCGCGCTCCTTGGCATACTGCAGCGCTTCGCGGTAAGCGGCCTCGCAGAGGCCCACGCTCTGGGCGGCGATGCCCAGGCGGGCACCGTTCATCAGGGCCATCACATACTTGATGAGGCCCAGGCGGCGGCTGCCTACCAATTCGGCGGGCGCATCCTTGTAGACTAATTCGCAGGTCGGCGAACCCTTGATGCCCATCTTGTTCTCGATGCGGCGCACGTTCACGCCGCCATTCTTCTTGTCATAGATGAACATGGAGAGGCCGCGGCCATCCTTGGAACCCTCCTCGCTGCGGGCGAGCACGAGGTGGATGTCGCTGTCGCCGTTGGTGATGAAGCGCTTCACGCCGTTGAGCACCC
>CAZWVY010000045.1:0-20945 GCA_964637105.1 uncultured Sangeribacter sp.
GGTCCCGCTCAAGTAGCTACTTGAGCGGGACCCGGTCTCAATATTGACCGCGGCTTAGGCATCTTATGACTTTTTGTCTCACTTTTCCATCCGTAAAAGTTGGGAGTGTGGAGGGGATTTGCTAACTTTGCGCATACTTAAAGAACACTTAACCTAAACACCGGAAAAACGATATGAAAAGAGACAACGAAATCTTCGAGATCATCGACCGCGAGCACCTCCGCCAGCGCCGCGGAATCGAGCTCATCGCCAGCGAGAACTTCGTCAGCGACGAGGTAATGCGCGCCATGGGCTCCTGCCTCACCAACAAGTATGCCGAGGGATACCCCGCCAAGCGCTACTACGGCGGCTGCGAAGTAGTCGATGAGTCCGAGAATCTCGCTATAGAGCGCGCCAAGAAACTCTTTGACGCAGAGTGGGCCAACGTGCAGCCCCACAGCGGCGCCCAGGCCAACATGGCCGTATTCATGGCCTGCCTCCAGCCCGGCGACAAGTTCATGGGCATGGACCTCAGCCACGGCGGACACCTCAGCCACGGCAGCCCCGTCAACTTCTCCGGCCTCATGTTCCAGCCCATCAGCTATACTGTTGACCCGGAGACAGGACGTGTCAACTACGAGGAAATGGAGGAGAAGGCACGCGCCGAGCGCCCGAAGCTCATCATCGCCGGAGCAAGCGCCTACAGCCGCGAGTGGGACTACGCCCGCATCCGCAAGCTCGCCGATGAGATCGGCGCCATCTTCATGGTCGACATGGCTCACCCCGCAGGCCTCATCGCCGCAGGCCTCCTTGAGAACCCTGTGAAACATGCCCATATCGTCACCACCACTACCCATAAGACACTCCGCGGCCCCCGCGGCGGCCTGATTCTCATGGGCAAGGATTTCGACAACCCCTGGGGCAAAAAGACTCCCAAGGGCGAAATCAAGAAAATGTCAGCCCTTCTTGACAGCGCCGTGTTCCCCGGTGTCCAGGGCGGCCCCCTCGAGCACGTCATCGCAGCCAAGGCTGTGGCGTTCGGCGAGGCTCTCCAGCCCGAATGGAAGGAGTATGCCATCCAGGTGAAGAAGAACGCAGCAGCTCTGGCCGAGGCTCTCATGAAGCGCGGCTACAAGATCATCTCCGACGGCACAGACAACCACAGCATGCTCGTCGACCTGCGCCCGAAATTCCCCGACATGAGCGGCAAGAAGGCTGAGCGCGTGCTGGTGGAGGCTGACATCACCACCAACAAGAACATGGTGCCCTACGACTCCCGCTCACCCTTCCTCACTTCCGGCCTGCGCTTCGGCACAGCAGCTATCACCACCCGCGGAGCCAAGGAGGAAGACATGGAGAAAATCGCTGACTTCATCGACCGTGTGCTCACCGACGCAGACAATCCCGAGACCATCAAGGAAGTGCGCCGCGAGGTTAACGACATGATGAACGCATACCCCATGTTCGCATGGTAATATCTGCGTGACACTGATAACACGATGAATCCTGGGAACCCCGGTTTCCGGGATTCATCATTATTGCTTTATTTTATTTCCAACTGTATTATTTAACTCTCAATTCTCCTTACCGCTCCAAGATATGAAAACCCTTGCGAACACTCTCTTTATCACCGGCATCGGAACCGATGTGGGCAAAAGCTACGCCACAGGATGGCTCGCCCGCGAACTCCGCGCAATAGGCCTCAACACCATAACACAGAAATTTATCCAGACAGGCAACAAGGAATACAGCGAAGACATCGATGTTCACCGCAAGATAATGGGCCTCCCCCCGACTCCGGACGACAGGCTGCACATCACGGCCCCCGTCATCTTCTCATATCCGGCCTCTCCTGACCTCGCTGCAAGACTCGATGGCCGTGAACTTGACCTCTCTGTCATAGACAACGCCACAGACGCTCTCATCAGCCGTTATGACAAAGTGCTCATAGAGGGGGCCGGAGGAATCATGGTGCCTCTGCACGGCCGTTACCTCACAATTGACTACGTGGCCGACAGAAATATACCCACAGTCGTGGTGACTAACGGCCAGTTGGGATCTATCAACCATACACTGCTTACCCTGCAGGCCCTTGAACAGAGGAACATCCCGGTTGCCGGCATCATCTACAATCCCCATTTTGACACTGACCGCATCATCTGCGAGGACACCAAAAGATACCTGATGGAGTATCTCGCAGACCGTCATCCCGGAGCCTTATGGCTGGAGATGCCTGCCGACCTGTGAACCCGTGGCCAAGCCTGCCGGCTTGTGAAAATTATAGGACGTGAATCCCCGGGACCTGAAAATTTTATAAGATAGGGTCTAATTGCGAGATGTCATTAAAATAATTAAGAAATCGTTAGGCTTTTTGCGATTTTTTTGGTACTTTTGTCAGCCCAAAAATCGTGACTCATTCAAGTTGCATTAAAACTTAGTCAACCTACCTATGCCACACGAACAGCAGCAGCCTTACGCGCTTTCCATATCCAAAGAGCAGCTCGCGCAGCTTCCCGTCACAGAGTATGACGGCAACATAAAGCTGATTGAGCGGCCCGAAGAGGTCGAGCGCGCCGTCAAGGCTCTGCGTTCAAGCGATATAATAGGATTTGACACTGAGACACGCCCCAGCTTCAAGAAGGGGCAGAGTAACCTGGTCTCGCTCCTGCAGCTCTCCACACGCTCCACATGCTACCTGTTCCGGCTCAACCATCTTGGCCTGCCCGATGGCGTGCGGGCAATTCTTGAGGACGAGAGCCTCCCCAAAATAGGCCTTTCCGTCCACGATGATTTCCATAATCTCGCGAAGATATGCGAAGACCTCAAGCCCGCCGGATTCATTGAGCTGCAAGAATACGTCAAGCAGTTCAATATAGCTGACAAGAGTCTTACCAAGGTATGCGGACTGGTGTTCGGACGCAGGATTTCCAAGGGCCAGCGCCTATCAAACTGGGAGGCTGACGACCTGACGGAGGGCCAGATGGCATACGCCTCGCTGGATGCCATGGCCTGCATCGACCTTTATGAGTATCTGCGTGACGGCAGATTCAATCCCGATGAATGTCCTTACAAGGTCTTCCCGGACCACTGCGAAGACTGACAAACGCGCCGCTCCGCATAATGCAAACCGGAAGGGCGCACATTATCCACGCAATTACACACCATGCGAAACAAGAGATACATCTGGCTGCCGCTCATACTGTTCGGCTACTTCATTTTCATGACCCTGAAGTTCGGCCTCAATCTTCTGCATCAGGGGCATACATGGACCTTCATCCTTACCTGCGCGGCAGAAATAGCCGTCCTCATACTCCTCTCCTTCTCCCTGAGGCGCAGGGACAGGTTCAGGGCCGAACACAAAAAATAAAGGGTGATAACCTCCACGGTCGCACCCTCTGATAAGTTTCTACAGGTAAAAAATCTTAAGGTAAAAAAGATTGTTTATTAGGTTCGGTGCAAAGTTAGGCATTTTCCCCGACCCCGCCAAATAATTATTGGCAAAATGTAAGAAAGATGTTGTATAACATATAATCTTTGCCTCCTTTCGCTTTCCCTTTGCAAATTTGTCCCCCGCCACCTTGTAAAAAACATGCATACGTGATGCTATATCATACAGAAGGCGCCCCAACGTCCGGGGCGCCTTCTGTATGATATCGGATTATTGATTTTCTTCCTTATCTCTGTTCTTGATTTTGGTATGCCGCTTTGTCTGGCTGCTGCTGATGTCGCTCTCCTCCTTGAGGTCTATCTCCTTGCCGTTATCGTCAATGACCTTGTATTCAAGATAAGCCAGGGATTCATCAGCAAGAATCTTCATATGCCGTCCGAAACGCCGGCGCCACTTGCCGTAGAGCGAGAACATCCCCTTCTTCACATATGCCTCCACAAATGGATGTAGATACATATTGAATTTTTTGATATTGAGATGATTGACAAGATAGTCAAGTTTCTCCTCCAGCTTGTCGGTGAAGAGCAGCGAGGGAGCTATCTCCCCCTTTCCGAAGCATGAAGGGCATGTCTCCTCCGTGGTGATGTCAAGCGCAGGACGAACCCTCTGGCGTGTGATCTGCATCAGTCCGAACTTGCTCAGAGGGAGGATATTATGCCGGGCACGGTCATTGGCCATCACTTCACGCATGTGGTCCACGAGCTGCTGGCGGTGCTCAGCCGAATTCATATCGATAAAATCGATTACGATGATTCCACCCATATCGCGGAGACGCAGCTGGCGGGCTATCTCGTCGGCAGCGCGCATGTTGACCTCGAGGGCATTGGTTTCCTGGTCGGCTGAGGCCTTGCTGCGGTTGCCCGAATTGACATCTATGACATGCAGCGCTTCAGTATGCTCTATGATAATGTAAGCGCCGCTGCGGAACGACACGGTCTTGCCGAAACTGCTTTTGATCTGACGCGTGATATTGAAATGGTCGAAAATCGGGGTATCCTTGGCGTAGAGCTTGACGATATCCTTTTTTTCCGGCGCTATCAGGCTGACATAGTTGCGTATCTGCTCGAAAGTATCCGCTTCGTTTACATATATGTTTTCGAAGGCGGGGCTGAATATATCGCGTATCACACTCACGGCTCGCGATTCCTCCTCATAGACCAGTGTGGGAGGCTCGTTGCGCTGCAGTTTGGCGATTGAGTCCTGCCAGCATTGCACGAGCGTGCGCATCTCGTTGTTGAGCTCTGCGGCATGCTTGTTTTCGGCCGAAGTGCGGACAATGACGCTGAAGCCCTTAGGCTTGATGCTGCTGATGAGCTGGCGCAGGCGTACCTTCTCTTCCGGAGACTTGATTTTCTGGGATATGGACACCTTGTTGCCGAATGGTATCAGCACCATGTAACGCCCCGTGAGGGAAATCTCAGTGGTCAGGCGGGGCCCTTTGGAAGATATGGGCTCCTTGGCTATCTGCACGAGCAGTTTGCGCCCGGGCTGCAGCAGTTCCCCTATGCTCCCCCCCTTGGGTATATCCTCCTGAGCCTCTATGGCAGCGATGTCAGGCACCTTGGACGTATCCTCAAGCGCTGCCTCCACATACTTCGCGTATGTGTTGAACTGCGGCCCGAGGTCGAGATAATGAAGAAAAGCGTCTTTGTCATATCCCACATCGACAAACGCCGCGTTCAGGCCGGGCATGATCTTCTTGACCTTGGCCAGGTAAAGATCCCCGACGGCGTATGCGATGTTGCGGCTCTCCTTCTGCAGGGACACAAGCCTGGAATCCTCCAGCAGTGCCGTGGATATTTCTTTTTGCTGTACGTCTACTACAAGCTCGCTTTTCATCGGAATTTATATAAAAAGGAACAAACCTGCGCGGGGGAACCTGCCTCTTCGGATGCCCTTCCCGCATAGGTTTGTTCGGATTCTTTTATCTGAGGAGCCGTCAGGCTTATTTCTTCTTATGACGGTTCTTTCTCAGTCTTTTCTTACGCTTGTGCGTGGCCATCTTGTGGCCTTTTCTTTTCTTTCCGCTGGGCATAGTGGTAAATTTTTAATTATTGATTTAGAGTGTTATGTGAGATTGTGTGGCATCCACCCTCATTCGGACACTTCGCTGTTCTTGACCTGCTCCAGGAATACCTTGGAGGGCTTGAAGGCCGGAATCTTGTGCTCGGGAATGCGGATGGTTGTGTTTTTGGAGATGTTGCGGGCTGTCTTCTCTTTGCGGGTCTTGATGATGAAGCTGCCGAAGCCGCGCAGGTAGACGTTGTTGCCGCTTGACATGGAGTCCTTCATGACCTCCATAAACTTTTCGATCGTGGCCAGCACCGCGGTTTTGTCAAGCCCCGTGCTGCGTGAGATCTCATTAACGATATCTGCCTTTGTCATTTCTGATAGGTACTTTTATGTATAGTATACAAGTGTCTATATCTGCTGGAAAATCCACGGCTTGTTAGGCCGCCGATTTTTTTGCGGTGCAAATATCGTAATTTTTTTTGGATTGACAGCTATAATTGACCGACTTTTCACTATTTAGCTCTCATTTTTAGCCACATCGGCCTTTTTTGAGCTTCAAACCTTGGTTTTTACCCGGTTTCAGAGACGTTCATGAACATTCAGTGACCCCGTCCAGGCTCAGGAGGCGCCCGCGTATCTCAGCCTCTTTTGACACCGGGGTCATCAGTTTCATGCTGCACGTGTTGTCGAATTCCTGGCTCACAATTTCGCAGTCTCCACCTTTGACAACTTTCATCACGGAGTTGACAGCTACATAAGGAAACCTTATCTCTATTGCGGCCATGCGGCAAGCCTCCTTGACCCCGGCCGCCTCAATGGCGAGTCGGGCCGCTTCACGGTATGCGGCAATCAGTCCCGGAGTGCCCAGCTTAATCCCGCCGAAATATCGCACGACAGCTATCAGGGTGTCCGTGAGATCAAAGGAATTTATCTGCCCTAAAATTGGCTTTCCCGCAGTCCCGGAGGGCTCGCCGTTATCATTGAGCTGCCATTCCTTCCTGTCGGGCCCTATCATATAGGCCCAGCATACGTGACGGGCGTCATGATACTCGTTGGCAAGCTCCTTGATTCTCTTCTTGGCCTCCTCCGCGCTCTTGACAGGGATGGCAAAGGCGATGAAACGGCTCATCTTCTCTCGCAGCTGAGCCGTCCCTTCGTCTTGAAGCACGTGGTATAAGTCGCTTGGGGTGATTTCCGCCATTTCAAATTCAGCCGAAATAGTTGGCCATTTCTCTGGGATCCACAGGATACAGCAGCATGCCGTTGGCTACTTCCAACGCTGCGTCTGTGCCCTTGGTCTCCTCCACTATCGTGAGAGCCCAGCTCATAGCCGATGCCGGGCCGTTGCCGGTGACGAACTTTCCATCCACCACTACGGGACGGTCCACATACTCCGCACCCTCAAGCAGCTCTTCGAATCCGGGATAGCAAGTGGCTTTCTTTCCTTTGAGCAGTCCCAGGCGTCCGAGCACCTCGGCCGGAGATGCGCAAATGGCAGCTATGCGGCCATGCTCCGATGAGGCCTGACGCTCAAGAAGCCCCTGCAGCGGAGCGAATCCATGCAGGTTGGTGGCTCCGGGCATTCCTCCGGGCAGGATAAGCCACTCGGGATCGGCGAAGAGCGTGTTGTCATACAGCACGTCTGCTTTGACAGCAACGCCGTGGGCGCCCGTCACCTGGAGAGAGGATGTTATTGAGACCGTCTTCACCGGTATCGATGCGCGGCGGAGTATGTCGATGACACAGATAGCTTCCATTTCCTCGAAGCCCTCGGCAAGAAAAACAAAAGATTCCTTCATAATCAATTCGGTTTGTAAAAATGTTCTTGTGATATTATTTACATTCGCGCAGCGGCGCACAGGACGCCGGCATAATAACTACTTAGAGTTTATTGGCGGCTAATTTAGCATTTTTATATCAAATCTGCAACTTTACAACGGATATTTTTCATTTTTTCAGCAAAAAAACTTAATTTTGTCAGCATGAAACAACCATTTTCCATCGTTCCTCATCTTAAAAGGCCTCTGTGCTCCCCAGTTGCATATCTTCTTTTGCTCCTGGCAGCCATGCAGTTATGCGCGTGCTCCGGTTCCACGCACGGAGAGCGGTTCCATAAAGTCTCCGGAGAGGTGTGGCACACGCTGTATAATGTCACATATCGAGGGCCGGAGTCGCTTTCAGATTCCATCATGCCGGTGCTCGATGAGGTCGGGGCGTCGCTCTCCATCTTCGACCCCGCCTCTTTAGTCTCTGAAGTCAACCACAGGTCATCTGCATTGGTCGACACACATTTTAAGACAGTCTATGCCATGTCCCGGAGAGTGAATGAGGCCAGCGGGGGAGCATTCGATCCGACTTTGTCGCCGCTCATCACGGCCTGGGGTTTCGGCAAGGGACATCATGCTACGGCCGACACGCTGCGCCTGGATTCGCTGCTTGCGATAACAGGCATACGCAAGACCAGGCTCTCCGGCGATTCAATTTTCAAGGAGGATCCAAGGATAGAGTTCAATCTCTCGGCTGTGGCCAAGGGATATGGAGCGGATTGCGTAGCCGCCATGTTCCGGCGCAACGGCGTGACAGATTTTTTAATTGAAATCGGCGGCGAGATAGTGGCTTCGGGCAAGAACCCCAAAGGGGCAGACTGGCGTGTGGCGGTGGCACGCCCGGTCGCTGATTCTTCCGTTCCATCCTCTGCCCGGGACTCACACGAGGCCATCATAGCTTTCACCGGCATGGGTATGGCGACATCGGGTGACTATCGCAATTTTCACGGCCAAGGGACGGCGCGCTACGGTCATACCATATCACCGGCTACCGGGCGCCCCGCCGCTACTGATGTGGCGAGCGCGACGGTAATGGCCCCGACCTGCATGGAGGCTGATGCCCTGGCCACCGCTGCGATGGCCATGGGCAGCCGAAAGGCTACCGCAATGCTCGATTCGCTAGCCCTCCCCTATCTGCTTATCCGCACTGACCTCTCCGTCATCACTTCCCCCACCATGGCCTCCATGTTGGCCAACTAACATGTTGGCCAACTAATCGGAGAGAGCGCGGTCTGACAGGCGGCTGCGCGTCCGGGCTCCTAACTCGCGCATACGCTCCGCGCGCCTTGCGATGCTTGTGCCCCCCTTGGTGAGATGGTCGTAGGCACGCCCGCATGCCTTGTGCGCTTCTTCGAGTTTGGATTCCACATTTTCCAGTTCTTTGACCAGCGAGGCAACCTTGTCAAATATCAAACCGCCTAAATCCGCTATCTTGGCTACATTGCGGCTCTGATTTTCCTGTCGCCACAATTGGCTTACTATCTGCATAACGGAGAAGATATGCGTCGGCGAGACTATCACCACTCTCCGGTCATAGGCATATTTCCACAGCGCGGCATCAAGCTGCATGGCCGCGAAGTATGCACCTTCGTTGGGCATGAACATCAGCACATGGGCCACGGCATCCGAATACCTGTCCTGATACTTGCGTGAATGGAGTTCGTCAATGTGGTTCTTGACCGATCTGACATGCCTGTCCCCATAGAGTTTCCTCTCCCTTTCGTCTGCGGCATGGCAATAGTCCATGTATGCCGTGAGGGAAACTTTAGAGTCAATCACGATGCGGTGATTGTCCGGCAGAAGCACCACAACGTCCGGCCTCTGCCCCTTGCCCGCCTCATCCCGGAGCACATCCCCGGCCCCGTCGCGCGTGACCTGCGTGAAGAAGTTGACATCCTTGATCATCCCGGCGCTTTCCAAGAGCGTCTCAAGCACTGTCTCGCCCCAGTCTCCCTGGACGCGGGTGTCTCCCTTGAGCACCGATGTCAGGCTGCGGGCCTCCTCACCGATGGTTAGATTTAGCTGCATGAGGCGGTCAATCTGGTCTGACAGGCTGCGGCGCGTGGCATTGTCTTTGACGTATGCGTCCGCGACTGAGCGCGAAAATTCATCCAGCTTCTCCTTGAGCGGAGTCAGCACGGAGTCGAGTTGCTCATTGTTCTGCGCGCGAAGGCGTTCCTTCTGGCGCTCCATAGCCTCCCCCGCGAGCGCGGAAAACTGCAAGGCCACCTCGCGCCTCATGTCCTCCACCTGCCTCGCGGAGGCCTGCCTGACCTCCTCAAGCTGCCGCTCGTGAGCGTGGCGCACCTCCTCCAGCTGCCTTTCAGAGGCCCGGCGCATCTCATCTATGCGAACCTGCAGCTCCCTCTCGCTTTCTCCCTTTCCTCTGCCGTTAAGCGTCTGCAGGCGAAAAAACAGAACTACCAGGACGCATAAAATGGCAGCGCCCACACATAGCGTTGCGGCTTCCATCAGCGGCGGAGTTTGGGTGCTTCGAAGTAGAGGCCGAAGTTTATGCCGAAGTTCCAATTGCGCGCAGGCGAACTGAGATAGTTGCCATATATGCTCAGCGCGGCGAATGGGAAATTATAGACTGCGGCCACTTCGCCGATGAACTGCATGCCGCCGAACCATGAGCCGTAGCGGGCCATGTCATCGGCTCCTCTCTCAACACAGCGTATCGGCAGGTAGCCGTAAAAGTCTCCGCGCAACTGGAATTTGCTCCAGGGGAGCCAGATCGGCATGGCGCCGAATGCAACGAAGTTGTTGTTGCGGAAGGCGGGATTGAAATAATTCTTGGTGGAGGGCGTAGGAGCGAATCCGTGAGCATGCACCAATGTGGAGGTGTAATCCTCATAAAGGGGAGTGATTGTCCCCATGCCGCTCAGAGCGCCTCCGATATTGAAGTTCTCGTGAAGTTTGAAGAAGCGCTTCCAGTCAAACTTCACCGCCCCAAGCCAATGGGTTCCGAGTTTCTGAGTGAGCCCGCTCTCGCCGGAGGTGTGGCGGGTGTCATCGCGTGTCACGGTAAGGCCGGCGCTGAACATCCGTCCCGAAGAGGGATACATCATGAAATTGAGACGGTTCCATTCCACACCAAGGTTCATCGCCAGGGTGCGGTAGGAGGTGCGGTCGCGTCCGGCGGTTGAATAGTTGGTGACATCGTCGGGATAGTAGCGGTCAGTGAGATGCCCGTAGCCAATGCCTGCCACAGCCTTTCCTGCGCGACCCAGGGCCGCTGCATAATTGAGTCTTACAAACGCCTCATCGGCCGTGATGAAGGTCGGGCTCCCCTCCTGGAAGAAAAGGAGCTCCTGGTCATAGTACTTCCGGCGCGTGACCACGCCCTCAATCTGTAGATAGGAAGGCACGCGCGACTGCAGTGTGAATTTGCCCGACAGCATGCCTGCATAGTATGACTGGCCGATCCATCCGTTCAAGTCCACATCCAGGGAATTGAAGTCGAGCGTATGGTATCCCAAGGTGAGATACAGCATGCTGTGTGTCGATGAGGTTATCCATCCCCCGACTCCGACTGTCCAGGGATTTTTCACTTTCGTCTCGAGCAGCAGGGTGTTGCGGCTCAGGATAGGATGGGTCGCGGTGTCATGCGCGGCTGCGTAAAGCGTTGATTTGCTCAGTCGGTTTTGCGGCAGTAGGTCAGCAATTTTGCCGTCGGTCACAGCACGGTAATAGGCATCTTGCGCCTGCTCCATGCCGAAGGGACGCTTGAGTCCGCGGTCAAACAGGAAACGCAGATAGCGCGCCTGGCGCGGAGTGGCGCCGGTGACAGCCACGGAGTCATACTCAATTATTGGTGTAGAGCGGCAGAATTCCTTGCGCCGCGCCTCCACCGCTTCAAGTCCGCGGCGGGCGGAAGTGCGCTTTTTGATAGAATCCACCATTGCCAGGCCGGTCCGGTAGCCTATTTCATAGATTTGCGGGCCTTCGGGAAAATCCAGCACCCCGAAGTCGAGCACAGGCACCTGTATCTTGATGCCTTTGTCGGCCGGCACGCTGTAGTCATTGTTCTGGATAATCATGTCCTCCAGCTGCTCGTAGATGTTACCCTGCTTGGGCTTGGCGTCCGGAGATGAGACGGAGACTCCGATTATGAACTCGGGATTGAAGTCGCTCTCCATGACGTTGACGGGGAAGTTGTCATAAATGCCGCCGTCATACATCAGCACGCCATCCATCTCAATAGGCTTGTAGACCAACGGGAAGCTCATGGAGGCCCGCACGCAGTCCCCCAAGGAGCCGTGGGAAAGCACCACTTTATGCTTATGGTAAATGTCAGAGGTCACGCAGCGGTAAGGCACGAAAAGATTGTCGAAGTTCTCGCCGCACTGAGCGGTATACGGGCTGAATATCTCCAGGAAGGCTATGCTCATCGGCTGGGGATTGACCAGTGATGAAGGCATCACCTGTGACAGCAGCCCGGTGTCCTTTGAGGGATTGAGCGACAGGTTGATTCCGGCCCACTTCGGGGTCGGCTCAGGCTGCGAGAAATAATAGGTATATGCCGGGTCGATGGTGCCCGTGCTGCAGTCCAGAAACTTGGTTGAGGTGAAGAAGTCCATCATCTCCGCCGGACTCCAGCCGCAGCAGTAGAGACTGCCCACAATGGCTCCCATCGAGGTGCCGGCCACGCAGTCAATGGGAATGTCATTGTCCTCGAGGGCTTTGATAACTCCGACATGGGCTATGCCCTTGGCGCCGCCCCCCGACAGGACAAGCCCCACAGCGGGCCTCTCGCTCTTCATTGCGCGGCTGGCCGGAGTTGAGCCGGCTGCCGGAGCCGGAAGTATTGCTGATATCAGTAGCACGGCAGCGGCGCGCCGCGCGGTTGTGATGGTCTTCTTCATGATTGATGCGGAATAAAAACGGCTCCGGCGCTCTGAGGCGCCGGAGCCGGGTATGGAGTGTGGAATCAGGCTTCTTTATCGGCGGCGTCGATCACTGCGATTTTCTCGCGAAGCTGCTCGATGTCAGCCTTGATGCGCTCGGCGCGCCGCTCGATATCCTTCACAAGCGATGAGCCGGCGCTTGACTTGATATTGAAGAATCCGAGGTTGTTGTTGATGGTCTGCAGCTCGGCCTGCTTCTGCTCGAGGGCCCATACGAGGCGGTCGCGCTCGCGGTTCACACGGCGCGGGTCACCCTTCATGTTCTCCAGACGGCTGTTGAAACGGGCGTTACGCTCGCTGCGGTTGCGCTGCCCGCAGGTTTCGTAGACCTTGTCGCAGGCTTCGCGGTATTCAGCATACAGCTTGTCCTTGATGCCGAAGGGCACATGGCCTATCTGCTGCCATTCTGCCTGAAGGTCGCGGATAGCGGCGATTATCTCCCTCTGGTCCCCCTCAAGGTCTATGGCCTTGATGCGCGCCACGATGTCGCGCTTGGCCTGAAGGTTGGCCTGCTCAGTTGACTTGCGCTCCCCGTCTGCCTTCTTCTTGTTGTCATATACCTTCTGGGCAGCCTCGGAGAAGCGTTTCCATATATCATCGCTGTGTCGGCGGCTGACAGGGCCGACAGTCTTCCATTCGGCACGCAGCGCTGTGAGAGTATCCATGGCCTTGCGGCGGTCGGTCTCGTTGATCAGGGCCTCGGCGCGCTCGCACAGGTCGGTTTTCTTCCTGAGGTTCTCGGCGTATGATTCCTTGACCGAGGTGTAGTAGGCTGATTTGGCCGCAAAAAACTTATCGCAAAGCTCGCGGAAACGGCTGAAAAGCGCGGAGGAGTACTTGCGCGGAGCCGGGCCGACAGCTTTCCAGCGCGCCTGAAGCTCTATGACATTCTTGGCTGCCTGGTCCCAGGCGGCCATGCTGTTGAAGGCATCGGTATCTATTGCTTCGAGCTCGGCTATGAGGGCCTCTTTGGCCTCCTTGTTGGCATTTTCCTGCGCCTTGCGGTTTTCGAAAAATTCCTGGTGGCGGCGGTTGATAGCAGTGGAGAGCCCCTTGAACTCATTCCAGATCTCCTCGCGCAGGTCCTTGGCCACCGGCCCGATCTCGCGCCATTCGCTGTGGAGTCCCTGCAGCTTGCCCACAGACCCGATGATATCCTTGTCTTCGAGCAGAGCTTTGGCGCGCTCTATGACCTGCTTCTTGGCTTCCAGATTCTTCTTGAAGTCGAGATCGCGCAGCTCTTTGTTCATCTTCAGGCGGTCATAGTAGGTCTCGCTGACCGTCTGATACATTTTCCATAAATCGTTTTCAGACCCGGCGGGAAGATCCGCCTTGATTTTGAAGTCCTGCTGAAGCTGATGGAATTTGCTGAAATTCACCCCGACGTTGTCTATGTCCTCGGCTATGGCGCGAAGCTGGTCGAGGATGGCATTCTTGGCAGCCAGGTTTTCCAGGCGCTTCTCTTCGTCTGCCTCCAGATAGGCGTTGCGTCGGTCGCGGAACAGGGCGAGAAGGTCTTTGAACTGCGCCTCGACACTGTCAGCCTTCGATGCGAAGGCTTCCGGAGAATTGCCGGCCTCCACGAAGGCGGCCATCTCATCATACACCTCTTTATTGTGGATCACGTAGAAGGAAGCTTTAATGGCCGCAACAGTGCGGTGTGCCGTCATGTCGTCGGCATCGACGATCTTCTGCAGCTCGGCCACGAGCTCCTCTTTGGTCATGTCGTGAAACCTGGGGCCGCTCTCGCCGGCATCCTCGGACACACTCTCCTCAGAGGTCTCCTCAGGGGTTGCCTCCGGGGCTGCTTCCGCGGTCTCTGCTGACGGAGCCTCGGGCTCGGGGTTAACTGTTTCCGATGCCGCGGACTCAGCCTGCTCGGAAACCTCAGTCTTGTTCACCGCTGCCTCGGCTGCGGGATTCTCGGGGATTGACTGCTCCTGAGGAACGGCCATCTCTTCAGTATTGCTCATATTATGGAAAATTGATTGTCGGTTAATAGCCCGCACGCTATCAGGACATGCGGGCGGGGGGGGAGTGTCACTCGACCACCTTCACGCTGAGGATCTTGACATCCTCCAACGGTCGGTCGTTGCTGTCAGTGGCGACATTCTGCAGCTGCTCGATTATGTCCATGCCCTCCAATACCTCGCCAAAGACGGTATACTGTCCGTCCAGGCTGGGCGTGCCTCCGTCGCGCACGTAGGTCTCCACCACCTCGGCGGGTATCGCAGGCTCGGGGATGCGCTTGTTGAGCTCCTCCACGAGGCTGTCGCGCAGAGAGTCGAGACCGGCCTGGTCATGGGCCCTTCTCAAGGCCATGATTTCATCGCGATGCTCCATCTGCAGCCTGTTGAACTCATCCATGCGCGGCCCTTCGAGAGCGCGGCGCACCATTGACTCCACTTGGGGCCGCTGATACTTGCGTCCCGTGACGATATAGAACTGGGAGCCGCTGCTGCGCTTCTCGGGGTTCACCTGGTCAGCGGTGCGCGCGGCCGCGAGGGCTCCGTACTTATGGAAGTGCTGCGGATACTTGATCTCAGCCTCGATGGTATACCCGGGGTCTCCGGCTCCGAGCATCGCTCCGGCCGGAGCCTCCTTTGATTTGGGATCGCCGGCCTGCACCATGAAGTCTTTGATGACACGATGGAAGAGCACTCCGTCATAGAAGTTCTCGCCAACGAGCTTCAGGAAGTTGTCACGATGCTGAGGGGTGTCGTCATAAAGCTTTATCTTGAGCGGCCCCATTGAGGTGGTCATTTCGACTACCGGGCCGGCCGGGATTGCGGTGGCCGCTGCATTGTCTGCGCTATTCATGGTTTGTGCAACTGCCGGAGAACTCTGTGCCCCACCTTTCGGGGCGGCCGCATACACGGCCCCTCCGAGAAGCGCGGCAGCGAGCACCGCCGGACAAATTATCTTGATATGTTTGATTATTGACATTATATCTAACTTGTTCATGTACCGCCCGGCGTCACATCACGCTGTCGGGATAGACCCGCTTGTATATGCGCCGGAAATTGTCATCGGCCTCGCGGAGCTCATCTGCGCGGTCGGCATAGTCCTTGCCCCAGATGGCCTCGAGCAGTGAGCCGATATATCTCCTCTCGCGGTCCCTCTCTATGGCCGCCTCTACGAGCAGCGGTATCCACGCCCCGAAGGTCTCGCGGTCCACAGCCGCAAGGAAACGGGCCGTGCTGGCCAGAAACTGGCCGGTCAGGTCAGCGCGCTTCAGGTTGGCCGCAAGCGAGGGCATGTCATCAATGCACGTGTCGACATGATTGACGATATACTCATACGTGGCCATGCCGTCGGCATCACACTCGGGATTGTTCAATACGTCGTTCATAGCTTCATATTGAGGCTCCATTTCATATCAGTGAGCCTATTATTGCGCAAAAATAGCAAAAAATTTCTTTGCAAAAGAAAAAAACGTTAATTTTGTACAAGTTTTTTGAACAAACCTCTTTTTTAATGGATCCCATTATAGTTATCGGACGCCTTTACGGCGCCGGCGGACGGAAGATAGGACGCGAGCTCGCCCGCCGCTTCAATCTCCCATACTACGACCGCGAGCTCCTCTCGGAGGCGGCTTCAAGGCTCGGCTTTTCCCGCCGCGTCTTCGACAATGCCGACGAGCGGCGCCCGTCACTGCTTGGGAGCCTGTTGAGTTTCGGAAACGGCATCTCCGAAGCGTTCGGCACGCCTCCTATGAGCCGCGAGGGCATTTATGAGGCGCAGAGCCGCGTGATCCGCCAGATTGCCTCTGAGGGGGGCGCCGTATTCGTGGGCCGCTCGGCAGACTATATACTGCGCCACCATCCGGGCCTTGTCAGCATTTTCCTGCATGCGCCCGAGGATGTCCGGGCCCGGCGCCTCATCGAGCGAGGCGAGGCTGAGGATGAGGCTCAGGCGCGCGAGCGCCTGAGGCACGCCGACACCGACCGCGAGAATTTCTACAACTACTTCACGGGGCGACCCTGGGGCCATGCCGACAATTACGACCTCACATTAGACTCAACCCACCTCGATGAGCAGGAGGCGGCCGACCTGCTGGAGAGTTTCGTGCGACGCACTCTGATGCGACGCGACAGGGCCGGAGTAAGCCGTCTCGAATCCCGGCGGTGCAGATGAGACGGTCATTTTTTTTAAATAATCTTAAACTTTTATTCCCTGATTGACCTTTTCATATTAAACCCCTCTCTCCATATAATCTAAGCGTGCAAGCATGAAAAGACAATTTTAAGGAATAAATATTATGAAAAACAACCGAAACTATATCTGGACCTACCTGTTCACGCTTATCATAGGCGTGCTGCTGCTGGTGTTCACCGGACGCACCAATCTCTTCAACATCATCGTGATGGTCATCGGCGCCCTCTTCGTCATACCCAGCGTGATAATGCTCTTCCTCGGATTCGCCGGCAAGAAAGAGCCCGACGGCACACGCCAGAGCCGTCCTTGGTACGTGGCCGTCACAGCTATCGGAGGCCTCATCCTCGGCGTCCTGCTGCTCGTGATGCCCGGATTCTTCACGAAATATCTCCTATATACCCTCGCTGTGATCCTGATCCTGGAGGGCATAGCCCAGATAATCAACCTCACCGGCATGGGCAGCGATGTCGGCGGCACGCCCGCCGGATGGTTCATAATGCCATGGCTTACCGTGGCCGCAGGCGTGACGGTCATCATCATAGGCCCCGAGCGCATAGCTGACGCCATCACCATCATCACCGGCATAGTCATGGTGCTCTATTCGGTCAACGGCCTCATGGGCGTAAGCTCACACCATGTGGTCAAGAAACGCATGGTGCGCGACGAGGCCAAGGCTTCACAGGACGCAGAGGCCGCTGCCGAAAAGGCCGAGCACGCCGCCGAGGAGGCCACGCAAGAGGTCAAGGCCATAGAAGACAAGGGAAGCGGAAACGAACAATGACATCGAGGGGCAGAAGCGCGGTCTGTCGCTTCACGCCGGGAGCGTGAAGAGGAAAGTCCGGGCAACACAGGACACCGCATTTTCTAACGGAAAGCCGGAGGCGACTCCGGGGATAAGTGACAGAAAACGACCGCCGTCCCCGGCTCCCGGGGGCGGTAAGGGTGAAAAGGCGGGGTAAGAGCCCACCGGCTCCGGCGGCGACGCCGGAGGCCGCACATCCTGCGGGTTGCAAGGCCAAATACACCGGCAGTCAAGGATGGTCCGTCCATTGCCGGGGGGTAGGCTGCTCGAGCCGCGCGGCGACGCGCGGCCTGGATAAATGACAGACAGCCGCTCCTCCCGGAGCGGCCACATAACCCGGCTTACAGCGCTTCTGCCCCTTTTTTAAAAGACCTTAAAGACCCTAAAGTCCTTAATGACCTTAAAGTCCTTAAAGCCCCCCAAAAAGAGAAAAAATGCCAGGAAAGACCAAAATCTCCAGAATCGCCCGAATCATGGCCAAGGGCCACAAGGTGTATACCTACGTAACCGGCGGCGTCTGGGCCGACCCGCGCAATACGGTCGGCATCCGCATACTCAAGACAGCCAACCTCGCTGTCAGCTCCTTCCTCGACCGCGGCCTCCAGATCAAGTCCATGTCGCTCACCTACCGCACAGTCCTGGCCCTCGTGCCCGCCTTCGCGCTTCTCTTCGCCATAGGGCGCGGATTCGGCTTCCAGAATCTCCTCGAGCAGAACCTCTACACATACTTTCCATCGCAGACCAAGGTCATCACGGTGGTGCTCTCATTCGTAGACTCATATCTCAAAGAGGCATCGCAGGGCATATTTGTCGGTGTCGGCCTGGTCGTCCTGCTATGGACCGTGGTGTCGCTGCTGTCAAGCATCGAGGATGCCTTCAACAGCATCTGGGACCTCCGCCGCGACCGCTCTTTTTATCAGAAAATCACCGACTATGTGGCCATCTGCCTGATGATACCCATACTGCTGGTCTGCTCTTCGGGCATATCCATCTTCATGTCGACCACGCTCGACAATCATCTGCATCTCAAATTCCTCACGCCGGTCATCAATCTCGTCCTTGAGCTGGTGCCCCTGGTGCTGGTATGGCTCTCCTTTTCCCTCTCTTTCTGCCTTATCCCCAACACTAAAGTCGAATTCAAATATGCCGCCATTTCCGGCGGCATCTGCGCCATCGCATTCCAGATACTTCAGCTCCTCTTCGTCAACGGACAGATATATGTGTCGAAATACAATGCCATCTACGGCTCCTTCTCATTCCTTCCCCTGCTGCTCGTGTGGCTGCAGCTCTCATGGCTCATCCTTCTGTCAGGGTGCGTGCTGACCTATTCCCTCCAGAATGTGTTCACTTATAATTTCCTCGGCGACATCTCAACGGTCTCCAACGATTACCGCCGCCGCCTGGCAATCGTGGTCATGGCCATCCTTGTGGACCGCCAGATAGCCCAGCGCCCCCCGTTGACCGCGAGTGTGCTCTCCTCGGAATATGACATCCCCATCCGCATAGTCAACCGCCTTATCACAAAGCTGCATGAGGCGGGGCTGGTCTACTACGTAGTCCTTGATGACGACAAGACCGGCGTAGTGCCGGCCGTAGAGTGCGAGACCCTGAACGTCACCACCGTTATCAACCGCCTCGATGCCGTAGGCCAGAGCGATTTCATCCCCCGCTTCAAGGCCCTCTACTCGGGCTCACTCTCCGAGCTTGACAAGCGCCTGTCGGAAGCCTTCTCCAACTGCTCCTCCATCCTTCTGAAAGACATCGCCCTCCCGCGCCCCGAACCGGCCTCTTCGCAGGACGCCTCCCCCGAGGCCGAAGATACGGATTGAGAGCAATCCGCGCCCGAAGCGGCGCACCCGCATAGCAACAATTTTTATATCACGTGATGAAATTTGTTGCATTTTCGCAATTTGGCAAGGAAATGCAGGAAATTTGAAAGAATTTTGCTTGCACGTCTCGCCTAAATGCTTTACCTTTGCAAGCACAACCCCCCAAAAAACCTTTACAGCCAATATACAATATGAGTTACTTGAAATTTGACAAGAGCCTCATGATAAACCTCGAGCAGTCTCTCCCCAAGGAGATGCTCCGCACCAACAAGTCCGGAGCATACCACTGCACGACAATCGTGGGCTGCAACACCCGCAAGCAGCACGGCCTCCTGGTCATCCCCATCCCCGAGATGGACGATAAGGCGCACGTCCTCCTCTCCTCCCTGGATGAGACGGTCATCCAGCATGGCGCCCCCTTCAACCTCGGGCTGCACCAGTATGGCGACAACGTCTTCTCCCCCAACGGCCACAAATATATCCGCCAGTTTGACTGCGAGTCGGTACCCACGGTCACTTTCCGCGTCGGAGGCGTCATCCTCACCAAGGAGAAGGTCTTCATCTCCCATGAAAACCGCATCCTCATCAAGTACACTCTCGTAGACGCCCATTCGGACACCACCATACAGTTCCGCCCGTTCCTGGCCTTCCGCAATGCCAACGACCTGGTGATTGAAAACAATGCCATCAACAAGGCCGTGCGCGAGGTTGACAACGGCATAGCCACATGCCTCTACGAAGGCTACCCCGAGCTGTACATGCAGTTTAACAAGCCCGTGAAATGGGTCGGCGACGGCCACTGGTACAACGGCATCGAATACTATAAGGACCGCGACCGCGGCCTACCCTATAAGGAGGACCTCTGGGTGCCCGGATATTTCGAGATGCCCATCAAGAAGGGGGAATCCATCATCTTCTCCGCCTCCACTTTCCCCGCTGACCCGGCCCTCTTCGAGGACACCTACGAAGCTGAGCTCAAGGTGCGCACCAACCGCACGAGCTTCTACAACTGTCTTAAGAACTCCGCCAAGCAGTTCTATCTCAAGAATGACAAGGGCCTCTATATCATGGCCGGATACCCCTGGTATAATGTCCGCGCACGCGATGAGCTCATCGCTCTTCCCGGCTGCACGCTGTCGATAGACCATCCCAAGGACTATCAGGAGATGATGGACACCTTCCTCAAAGCCCTCAACCGGTATATCGACCACGGCGAGAAGGACCGCACAATCCATGAGATCGACCTGCCGGACATCCCCCTGTGGACCATCTGGGCCATACAGCAGTTCCGCCGCCATACCGATTCCAACGAATGTCGCCGCCTCTACGGCGATGCGCTGCGCAAACTTCTCGCAGACATAATGGAGGGGAGGGTGGAAAACCTGAAGCTCAACGACAACGGACTCGTGTCAAGCGACGGTGCCGACAAGCCCGTAACATGGCTGTCAGCCTCAATCGAAGGGCGCCCCATCATCCCGCGCACCGGATATATTGTGGAGTTCAACGCGCTTTGGTACAACGCTGTGCGCTTTGTGGCCTCCCTTTACGAGCATGAGGACTCCGAGAAGGAGTATGTGGGAGGCCTCGAGGCCCTTGCCGAGAAAATCAAGGAGTCGTTCCTCGCCACATTCCTCAACGACTACGGCTATCTTTACGACTATGTCAACGGCACATACACCGACCTTGAGGTGCGTCCCAACATGGTCATTGCCATCGGTCTCGAGTACTCACCCCTTGACCGGCGCCAGCGCCGCCGGGTTCTCGACCTCGCCACCCGCGAGCTCCTCACGCCCAAGGGGCTGCGCTCCCTCTCACCCAAGAGCTACGCGTATAATCCGACGTACGTCGGAGGGCCGCGCGAGCGCGAGTATGCCGTCCACCAGGGGCCGGCACGCCCCTGGCTGTTCGGATTCTACGCCGATGCATATTTCAAGGTGTTCGGCATCAGCGGCGTGGGATTCATCGAGCGCATGCTCATCG
>CAZWVY010000046.1:0-20867 GCA_964637105.1 uncultured Sangeribacter sp.
GGAAGATGTAGTTGAGACGTCCGAAGAAGGAGACGAGCATCAGGTTGCCGCTCTGCCAGGGGTAGGATACGCCTGCCTGGGTGCCTACGCGCTCGATTGAGGCGGGGTCCTCCACGAGGAGCTGGCCGTTGTATGAAGCGGGGTCGAAGCTGCCCGGAGTCAGGAAGCCGGTCGAGGTGATGAGCGTGCCGTTGTTGCGGTTGTGGTTGTCAAAACGCTGCCAGGAGTAACCGGCGGTCACGTCAAGGTTGGACTGGATGGCTTCGAAGTCCTTCTTATAATTGAGGTAGAAGTCGAGCAGCGTGTTGCGGTACATGTCGTAGCCCCAGTAGTATGTGGAGGCGCCATCCTTGTAGGGGGAGCCGTCCCATGCGGAGGGGGTGTTCTGGAAGGTAGTGGTCTGCGAGGTGGACTTGGTCACGTCATAGCCGAGGTTCAGGTTAGCGTGAAGCTCGGGGAGGAAGTGGAACGCGTAGTCGATCTGCAGGTTGCCGTTTGAACGGTAGACATCGGAGTAGTTGTCCTTGTCCTTGATCATAGCCAGGGGGTTGAGGGAGGCATTTACGTTGAATGCCTGGTCAGCGCTGGCGATGGTGGTGTAGCCGTTGTAGAAATAGGGGAACGCGGGGTTGTTGGTCGGTATGTTGGAGTATACGGGGAGGGTCGGGTTGAAGCTGACAGCGCTGCCGACGGCGCCCTCGTTAGTCCAGTTGTTGCGCATGTAGTAGCCCTTCACGTTGGCGTTGATCTGAAGCAGGCCGTTGAAGAACTTCGGGTTGAGGTTGAAGCCGGCGGTGACACGCTGCATGCGGGAGTCCTTAAGGATACCCTCATTGCTGGTGTAGGAGCCGCTGACGCGGTAGGGAAGGAAGCCTACGGTGCCGCCTACGCTGAGGTTGTAGTCCTGCGATACGGTGGTGCGGAGCACCTCTTTCTGCCAGTCGGTGTTGTCTGAGCCGAGGGCTGCGGCAGCCTTGGAGTCATTGCCCCAGTAGTCCTTGATTACCTGCGAGAACTCGGCTGCGTCCATGACTTTCCACGTCTTGCGGGGAGTGTCGATGCGGGCGCTTGCGGAGAAGTTGACCTGCGGACGGCCGCTCTTGCCTTTCTTGGTGGTGATGATGATGACGCCGTTTGATGCGCGCGAACCGTAGATGGCTGTTGCGGATGCGTCCTTAAGGATAGTCATCGACTCGATGTTGTCAGGCGAGATCATCGAGAGGGGGTTGGCCATGCCGCTGATGCCGCCTGTTACGAGGGGCACACCGTCAAGCACGATCAGAGGGTCGTTGGAGGCCGACAGAGAGGCGCCGCCGCGGATGCGGATCTCAGCGCCGCCTTCGGGGCTGCCGCCTGTGGAAGTCACGACCACGCCGGGGCTTGCGCCGGTCAGAAGGTCCTGGGCCGATGTGGAAATGCCGGCCTCGACCTCATCGGGCATCACCATGGCTACAGAGCCTGTGGCGTCCGATTTCTTGACAGTACCGTAACCGATGACCACGGTCTCTGCAAGCATGTGGGCATTTTCCTTCATCACGATGTTGATCTCGTGACGGCCGTTTACGGCGACATCCATGGGATCGTAGCCCACATAGCTCACCACCAGAGTGGAGTTCGGGCGCACGTGGATCTCAAAGTTGCCGTCGATGTCGGCTGCGGTGCCGTTGGAGGTGCCTTTCTCCATAATGGTGGCACCGATCAGGGCATCTCCCAGCTCATCCACCACGTTGCCGTGGACCAGGATGGTCTGGGCCATTCCCGGAAGGGCGAGCGCAAGCAGCATCACCAGCGTGAGCCACGCCTTCCGATTCAGATGAAAACAAGAGTGCTTCATGCAAGAATGAAAATTTAGTTTTACATTGGGTTAATTATATTTTTCTGATTTTTCACGGTTTATAATGGGACAGGTCCCCACGAAATGCTCCCAATGGAGTTAATCGATGGTACAATAGTCACAAAACAATCGCAAATGTAACATTTTTTATAGTCACATTTGCGATTTTAATATTCATTAACATTTAGAGGGGCCGATTTTAACATTTCGCCCCTCCCCCTGGGGTAGCAGCCATCTGCCCTGTGCCACCCCTCCGGGGTGGTGGGAAGCGGCAGGCCTCCTGCCCCGTAGGTTTGTCGCAAGGTGGGAGGGCTCTCAGCCGAGGCTGAGAGCCCTCAGCTGCGGCGCAGGGCCCAGGCGCTCTCCACGCGGCGCCGGATGGAGAGGACGTTGCCGGCGATGACGAGCAGCGTCAGCACTGTGGCGCCCCCTATCCCCCACCACAGCCCTGGGCCGATCTCGCCGAAGGCCGAGAGAATCGAGGCGTAGGTGGTGCGCAGGCATACGAGTGCCGCGACGGTCAGCGCCCATGCGGCAGCACATCCCCACACCACCACCGTGCGGTATGGCGCTCCGGCTGTCCGAAGCGAATAGCCCAACAGCAGGAGCGTGTGCAGGCGGTCGCGGTTCTTCTCCATCAGCAAGGATATGGAGAGGAGCAGGATGAAGAATGAGAGCAGTGTCACCAGCAAGCCGATACCCATTACCGTCCCTGCGGCTGTGCGCAGGATGAAGGCTGCCGAGGAGGCGCCTTTCTCCCCCGCCCTCTCCAGGCTGTGAGACTCAAGGTAGCGGTCGATGGCCACATCGCCCGGGCTGCTGACATCCACTATCAGGCGCGAGGGGGCCCGCTCGGCTCCCCCGGCCAGGGCGGCGTTGGCGTAATCCATGAATGACTGGGGCACTAAGATAGTATTGAGACGGTCACTGTATCCGGCCACCCGCCCGGAGGTGACTATGGTCCGCTCACCATCGTCTGACCTCAAGGTCAGACGCATGGGTATGCCGCTCATCATCCCCTCGCTCATCTGCGGCAGCCCGGCCGCGGAGGCGAAACCGAAGTTATAGAGCGTCAGATAATCGCGCGAGATTATGACAGGCACCTCCGCATCTCCCTCGCGCCAATGCCATGAGGAGGGGGCGACATCCACAAACCGGTCCGGGATAGCCTCGAAAAAGAGAGCGGTGCGCATCCCCCGGCCCCCGGCTTCGACCGAGCCATCGACACGGTAAGCCGAGGATGTGAACCGTCCCACCTCGCGCACCCAGGGCTGCGCCTTGAGGTCGGCGATCTCGGCTTCGGTGAAGGCCGCGCTGCTCTCGCCCAAGGTGTTGGCCGAGGTGACATGCTTGTTGATGACCAGATAGTCGGTGCGTATGAAGCTCTCCTCGTTATCCCACAGCGGGCGCGAGTCGACATAGAGCATCAAGGCTCCACACACTATCAGAAGGCCGATGAAATCCGACAGGGCGAACCCAGCGATGCGGGCTCCGGAGATATTGCGGCGCAGCAGGCGCGAGGCCATTCCGGAGGCAGAGCATGCGCGTTTGCTTTGGTTTGATATCATTTTCCTGTGTTGCAAGTTTGCAGGGTCAGAGTTTGAGCGACACTGCGTCCGGGAGCAGGAGGGGATTGCCCACGGAGGTCATGATGACCCCGGCCCCGAGGCGCGCGGCCTCTTCGGCCACGATTTGCGCCGCTATCAGATTGTTGGCCTCGTCAAGATGGCTGACGGGCTCATCGAGCATTATGAAGTCGAAGGGCTGGCAGAGGGCGCGCACGAGGGCCACGCGCTGCTGCTGGCCGATCGAGAGCCGGCCGGCAGGATAGTCGAGGCGCCCTGACATCCCGAGCCGCTCCAGCCACTCCTCGGCACGCTCCATAGCGGGCTCCCCGGTCAGGGCCTGCTTGAGGCGGATGTTGTCAATGGCTGTCAGCTCCGGAAAGAGGGCCAGTTCCTGGGGGAGATAGGCTATGTGGCGGCGGCGAAGCTCCTGCCAGTCGGCCACACTCAGCGTGCGCGCGTCGCGGTCGTTGAAGAGCAGCCGTCCTTCGTAGTCATCGCGCAGGCCGTAGAGGAAGGCAGCCAGAGATGACTTGCCTCCGCCGCTGGCGGCCTCCACCAAGTATCGTTTTCCCCGCTCGAAGCGCAGGGCGGTGCGCCATACCTGCGAGGGGGGTATCTTCTCAGAAACAAAAACTCGGGGCAGGAGCCCCGAGAGTGTGATGGTGTCTATGCGTTCCATAGCGAGATATGGTGCTAATTAATCCGAGGTGTGGTGCAATTAATCAATGAGGCGGTCGGAGCTCAGTGTCTTCTTATTCATGAACTTGTCGGGTTCGCCCTCGACGGTGATCTCCACGTTGAGGCCTCCGTCGGAAAGGCGGGCGATGACACTTACCGAGGTGATACCCTCCGCAGCCTGCGGGTCGCTGAAGACTCCGCCGGCGACGGCCCCCTTGAGCATGGATGCCGCCTTGTCGGCAGTGATAGGGCCTACCACCTTGCGGTCGCCGTTGGAGACCTTGACAAACTTGCCCTCGCGTGTCACGGCACCCATCGAGGCGAGCATTGAGGTAAGGTCTCCCGTTCCGTCGCCCGTGGTGGTGACTACCATAGCGTAGTCATCGGATGCATTCACGCCCATTCCGGCGATAGTGCCGTCAATGGGATCGAGCAGGCCGAGCACGGAGGGGGGAAGGTCGCCGCCAAAGGCCGAGGCCATAGTCTTGATTTTCTTGATGAGCTTGGAGGGAACATCGACCGCCCAGGCGTAGTTGCCCGTTCCGCCAAGAGCCTTGACAGCATCGGCATCAACCTTGCCGGCCGGGAGGAGATACTTGGCCGGTTTGCAGTCCTCGTTGAGAAGGGTCAGGTTGAATTTCACGCCTTTCTTTTCCATGTCGCCCGTCAGCGAGAGGTAGGAGGGATCCTCGAAGATGGCGTTGGCTATCATGGAGGCCTGGGCCACTTCGCGCGCCATGCCGGGCCCCTGCGAGCCCATCACGCGGGCCAGGCCGGCGAAGTCGGCTATGGCATTGAAGTCATGGTCGAGCGAGGCGAGGCTCTCGGCATACTTGCTCGAGAGGCAGCTCTGCTTCTCGGTGAGCGTGGCGAACTTGTTGATCTGGTCGGGGCGCGGCGCGCTGCTGCCGGCCACCCAGAGCTGGTTGCCCTTGATGGCATAGCTGCCGCTGAGCTCCACGCCGTCAGTCTCGACAAACTCCTTGCCGGTCTTCTCGGCGATAAACTTCCTGGTCTTGGCGGGGTCGTCGAGAATCATGGTGAGGTAGGGCTGGTCGGCAAAGAATACGACAGCGGCTCCGAAAGCCACTCCGGCATCTCCGGCGAAGAGAGCCTTGATTGTCTCCACCTGGTCCTTGTCGGCCACAGAGTCGAGCGAGGCGGACACCTCAGCCGGAGGAGTGACCACTCCATCCTTGACCTTGAAGCCGCTCTTCTCCAAGACATCCTTGACGTTGACCATTATCACGGCGCCCGCGTCAGAGGGCACCGTGCCGAGCAGGTCGCGGGCATCGCCCGAATTATTGCTGGAACACGAAGCGGCCAGAAGGGCCACCATCATTACGAGGGCCGTCATCAGGCCCTCCGCCCGCCTCAGGATATGGCGGACAGGCTGGATGTGTGCTGTCATATATTCAGTCGTGTTGAGTGTGCGTGCTGTCGGTGCATTGCGAGTGGCGTTTTGTGCATCCGGAAGTCATGATAATGTGCCCGCAGAGGACACTTGGCGCAAATTTAACACATTTTTCGATACTTTCCGCGCTTTATCAGGTTTTTTTTTGACCGTCTCCAAAGTTTTGAGTAATTTCGCACATCCACGGGCGATGCCGCCCGGATTTCACAGCTTAAATCAATACCTCCCCTTAAACACACCTAAAGACATCATGACACAGATATCAGACAGAGTCAAGAACCTATCACCCTCCGCGACCCTCGCCATGTCGCAGAAGAGCTCCGAGCTCAAGGCTCAGGGCGTTGACGTCATCAACATGTCGGTCGGCGAGCCCGACTTCGACACTCCGGACTACGTGAAGGAGGCCGCCAAGAGGGCAATCGACGAAAATTTCTCACGCTATACTCCGGTGCCGGGCTACATGTCGCTGCGCCAGGCCATCTCGCGCAAGCTCGCCCGCGAAAACCATGTGGAGTACGCTCCGGAGCAGATCGTGGTCGGCAACGGCGCGAAGCAGGAGCTCTGCAATGTCATCTTAGCTACCATCAACCCCGGCGACGAGGTCGTTATCCCTGTGCCGGCATGGGTGAGCTATGTGGAGATGGTCAAGCTCGCCGAGGGAAAGGTGGTCACCGTTTCCGCCGGGGTCGACCAGGATTTCAAAATCACTCCCGAGCAGCTCGAAGCCGCCATCACCGACCGCACGCGCCTGCTGATGCTCAACTCCCCCTCCAATCCCACGGGAAGCATATACTCGCTCGATGAGCTCCGTGGCCTTGCCGAGGTGCTCGACCGCCATCCGCAGGTGATGATCATGGCCGATGACATCTACGAGCATATCAATTTTACGGGCGATGTGCACTCCATAGCCGAGATTCCCTCCCTCAAGGACCGTGTAATCATAATCAACGGCGTGTCAAAGGCATACGCCATGACCGGCTGGCGCATAGGCTACATGGCCGGCCCCATAGAGATCGCCAAGGCCGTCACCAAGCTCCAGGGCCAGTACACTTCCGGCGCATCCTCCATAGCGCAGAAGGCTGCCGAGGCCGCATATGACGGCCCGCAGGACGACCGCGAGGCAATGCGCCGCGCCTTCGAGCGCCGCCGCGACCTCATCGTGGAGCTCGCACGCGAGATTCCGGGCTGGCGCTGCAATGTGCCCCAGGGCGCTTTCTATCTCTTCCCCGAGGTGAGCTGGTATATCGGCAAGAAATGCGGCGACTATGAGATCAAGAGCAGCGGCGACTATGTGATGTATCTCCTCCAGGAGGCTCACGTGGCCACTGTGGACGGAGCCGCATTCTGCGCTCCGGGATACCTGCGCCTCAGCTACGCCACCTCCGATGACAACATCCGCGAGGCCATGCGCCGCATCCGCGAGGCCTCAGCATGCCTGAAATGATATTGACAGCAGCCGGGGCCCTCCTGCTTCTCGCAGGATGGCTCCGGCTGCACGTATGGTGGAAATACCGCCGGAGATTCCGCCGTGTCACGAGCCCCCGCCGTGGCAACGCCTCGGAGCGCGCCCTCATCATGGCCCTGCTCAAACGCGGTTTCGCGCCCGAAGACCTTTTCCATGACCTCTATGTCCACACAGGCGGCGGAAAGTATGCCCAGGTGGACGCCGTGGCTGTCACTCCCCGGGGCCTCATCGTGTTTGAAGTCAAGGATTACAGCGGCCGCATATATGGCCGGGGATACCATGACTACTGGACGCAGGTGCTGGCCAGCGGAGGTGAGAGCCACCGTTTCTACAATCCCGTCAAGCAGAACGCCGGACATATCGCGGCACTGAAGCGCATCACCGCCAAATATGGCTTTCTGCCGATGCACTCGGTGATCATCTTTTACGGCGACTGCTCGCTGCGCGATATGGGCGACCTGCCGTGGGACACCTACGTGGGCTATCCGGGCGACCTCAAGGGAATCCTGCGCCGCATACGCCGCCACAGCCCCGAAGCCCGCTGCACCAATCCCGAGGGGCTGGCACTGGCCCTGGAGAAAGCCGTCGAGGCCGGAGCCGACCGCAGTGTGCGCAAGGACCACGTGAAGCGCGTGCGCGCTCTCGCGCGTCGCCGCCCGTGGTGGAAGCGCCTGTGGAAAGCCCTGTTCAACCCCTGAGGCTCCATTTGCGTCATGATGCCCCCTGTCCCGGGAGAGTGCATTTTTTCAAAACCTTAAAGCGGCCGCAGGTGTTGATAACATATATCTATGAAAACACTTCACCGCTTCCACACCCCCCTGACCCTTGCCGCGCTGCTATGCGGCTCACTGACGGCAGCCACCGCCCGCGCCCAAAGCGCGGACACCATACCCCCTTCGCCCTCTGCATACGAGCCTGCCGCCGACGCCGATACAGTCTGCGTCCGGTTCAGGCAGTCGCGCCATGAGGTGCTCCCCACCTTGGGGAGCAATGCCGAGCAGCTGCGGCGGCTGGGCACTATCTTCGGCAAGGATGGCAAAGTCTATTCCGGAGTGAATGGCGTAAAGGTGCTCGGAGCAGCCTCCCCCGAAGGTACGGTGGAGTTCAACCGGCGCCTGTCGCGCAGGCGCGCCGATGCCATCTACGGCTATCTGAACACGTTGGGCGAGTTTCCCGATTCACTTTTCACATTCGAATACGCAGGCCGCGACTGGGAGGGGCTCCGCCGTCTGGTGGAGGATGACCGTGAGGTGCCTGACCGCGAAGGGGTGCTCGAGCTGTTAGGCGATGTGGCTGACGGCGCCCTGTCCGCGCACGATGACGACGCTCTGCTGGCCCGACTCAAAAAGCTGGATGGAGGACGCTCCTACAGGTATATGTATGACCACCTCTTCCCGCGCCTGCGCTCCACGCGCGTTATCGTGGACTATCCCTTGGCGGCACGCCGCCGCGACAGCGAGCCAAAGCAGCGCCTCCGGCTGACCGAAGGGCTCCCCTTGTCGATGCACGGCCTGCGCGCCACCCCCTCGGCAAGCCTGGGCAAGCTGACCGCTCCCCGCATGCAGATTCCCTTCTATATGTCGATAGGCACCAACCTGCTCTATGACGCGGCAGCCCTCCCCACGGCCAAGGTGGAGTTCTACTTAGGGCGCAACTGGTCTGTTGCGGGCAACTGGACCTACGGATGGTGGGATTCAAACCACCTCCACCGCTACTGGAGAGCCTACGGAGGCGATATATCCATACGCAAGTGGTTCGGCTCGAAGGCTCAGGAGAAGCCCCTGACCGGGCATCACGCCGGAGTCTACGCCGGAGTGGTGACCTACGATTTCGAATGGGGAGGCACGGGATACATGGGGGGCCTGCCCGAAAAGAGCCTCTGGGACCGCTGCAACTACATGGCAGGCATCGAATACGGCTATTCGCTCCCGGTGGCCCGCCGCATCAACATTGATTTCACCATCGGCCTCGGATACCTCTGGGGCAAGTATATAAAATATGACCCCGTCGACGGATACTACCAGTACCGCTCGACTCATCATCTGAGATGGTTCGGCCCGACCAAGGCCGAGATTTCGCTGATATGGCTTATCGGCCGGGGCAACTATAATAAAGGAAAGGAGCGAGGGAGATGAACATGCGAAACATTTTCCGCCCCGCGCTGCTGTGCGCCTTGGCCATGCTGGCCGCAGGATGCCGCCACAAGCCGCTGTATGTCGCTCCCGAGGGGGGCGACAGCATGGAGATCCTCTTCGATTGGCGCTACGCCCCCGAGGCCAATCCGGCTTCAATGGCCGCATACATGTTTCCTACCGACGGCAATCCGCAAGCCCAAGGGGGTCTGCGCTATGTCTTCACCGGACGCGACGGGGGCTCGGTGCGAATCCCCTACGGCAGCTATATCGCCGTGGGAATGAATTCAGATATCAATGACTGGTCGGTGCTCACCGACAGCGATGACCCCGACCTCATACTCATATCCACTCCCGATGCCGATGTGCTCGATGGCCGTAACATCCCAGCGCGCATGGTTCCACGCCATGAGGCGGCGGCTCAGCAGCGCATAGCCAAGTCTCCCGGCATGCTCTGGACCGACCACGTGGAGGGAGTGACGCTCAAGCCCTCGCCGCTGCGGCAGACCGTCACACTATACCCCGAGGAGCGGATATGCCGATACTATGTGGATGTGCTCGATGTGGAGAATATCGCCAACCTCTCGGGAGGCCCGGTGGATGCCACGCTGTCGGGCATAGCCGAAGGAGTGCTCGCCGGCCGGGACGCTGCTTCCGACAATCCGGTCACCATGCCCCTGGTGCTCACTCCTGACACCGGCGCCGATGAGCTGCATGGAATGTTCTACACATTCGGCGACACTCCGGCAAGCAAGAACGCCCATATCCTCACATTATACCTTATCCTTGAAAGCGGCGAGAAATGGGCCTGCTCGTTCAATGTCACCGACCAGGTAGATAATGCTCCGGATCCGAAAAACGTGCATATCGTGGTGCGCGGCCTCGAGCTGCCCGACCCGCAGCAAAGCGGCCCCGGCCTGGTGCCTGACGTCAATGACTGGGAGGCGGTCTACATTGACCTGCCGATGTAAGCAATCCGTGTTATGTGAGCATTTTAACACTTGGAAATCGAACAATCCACATACCCCAAACATTGTATATATAAAGACAAAAAAACAAATATTTACTATGAAACACACGCTTCTACTTCTGCCCCTCGCGGCGGCATTGGCCCTCACGGCATGTTCCAATGACGAGCCGATCAATTCCATGTCAAAAAAGGCTGAGACAATAGGATTCCGTCCGGCAATGGGCTCGGCGACACGTGCTACTGAGACCACCAATGCCAACCTTTCCGATATTTACGTGACTTCGCTCATCAACGGCCAGCAATATTTCAAGGATATCAAGTTCTCAAAGGGAAGCGACGCTTTCTTCACTTCCGCCGACGACTATTACTGGACCGGTGACACCACTACAATCGACTTCTACGCATACGCTCCTTCGATGGACGAGCTCGGAGCCGACATAACAATCGACAACGGCACCAAGGAGCTGACTTCATTCACTGTGGCTGAGAATATCGCCGACCAGGTCGACTTCATCACCGCCCATGCCACCGGCACGCGCCAGAACAATGAGGTGGCCGGTGTGCCCCTTACCTTCGACCACCGTCTGGCACAGGTGGAGGTACGCGCCAAGACCGACAATAAGAAGTATGTCTATAAGGTGGCCGGCGTCCGCATAGGCCGTCCCCAGACCACGGGCACATTCAACTTCGCCACAAATGAGTGGACCCTCGATGACTGGCACGAGACTGGCGTCTACACCAGCAATATCGATGAGGTGACCCTCTCCTCGACTCCTCAGTCCATCATGGGCTCGGCAGGCAACGGCATGTTCATCCCGCAGACGCTCACCCCGTGGTCGCCTGCCGGAGACCCTGACAACGTAGCGCGCGAAGCATATATCTCCGTGCTGCTCAACATCAGCACGACCGACGGACTGCGCATGTATCCTTATCCTTCGGACAAGCGTACCGAAGCTGACGGCACTCCTATCAAGTATGCCTGGGCATCAATTCCTCTGTCAGGCACTTGGGAACAGGGCAAGCACTACATCTACACTCTTGACTTCACCCGCGGAGCCGGCAATGTAGACCCCGATGACCCGACACCCGGCGATCCCGTGCTCGGCGATCCTATCAAGTTCACTGTCCAGGTAACCGACTGGGTTGATGCAGACAATGCCATCAATGTGACACACGTAAACAAGTAATCCTCCAAGCGAATAACCCAACGGCAAGACTCTGAGCCCGTAAGGCAAAGATGACAGCCTGCCTGAAAGGCTTCAGAGGCTGCCGGGCGAAAACATGGCCCGGCGAGCCGAGATTATAGAAATCAATACAAAACGAATCAGCGACTACCGGAAACGGCAATCGCTGATTTTTTTATTGGGAGGTTGTCTTACCAGGATTCGAACCTGGACAAGCAGAACCAAAAACTGCTGTGCTACCATTACACCATAAGACAATCCGTCGGCTTCAATCCCACGCCGGGGACTGGAAGCACTGCAAAATTACACATTTTTTCCGGCCCGCGCAAACATTCCGCAAAAAATCTGCACTCGAAGTGGTCCGCAACCGAATCGCCTGACCGTAAGAACAGGTCGCAGGGGTCAATCCTGCGACCTGAATTTTCATAAGACTTAGTCTGCGGTGAAGCGGTAACGGATGGTGCGGCGGTAGGGATGCGCCGGGTCCACACGCTGCGAGGGGAATTCGGGACGGTTCGGGGCATCAGGAAAGCCCTGGGCCTCGATGGCTATGCCGTCATAATCCTCATAGCTGCGGCCGCTGCGGTTGAGGGGGCTTCCTGCCAGCCAGTTGCCGCTGTAGACCTGCACTCCGGGCTGGTCGGTGTCGACATGAAGGACGCGGCCGCTCACGGGCGAGCGCAGCACGACGGCATCCTCGACCACGCGGCCCGGCATCCAGTCGTCTATCACCCAGCAGTTGTCATAGCCCTTGCCATATTTCAACGCGGGGAAATCAGCCTCGATGTCGCGTCCCACGGGCTTAGCCTCAGCAAAGTCCATAGGTGTACCGGCCACGAACTCCAGCTCTCCGGTGGGGATAAGGGTGGGATCGGTCGGCAGCCAGCGGTTGGCCTTCATCTGAAGCAGATGGCCCAGGGCGCTTCCGGCATCGGCTCCGTCAAGGTTCCAGTAGGCATGGTTGGTGAGGTTGACCACTGAGGGGGCGTCGGATTCGGCCTCAAGGACGAGGGTGAGCTCGTCACGGTCGTTCCAGCGGTAAGTGGCCGCAGCCTTGACTTCACCCGGATAGTTTTCATGACCCGAAGGGCTGCGGAGCGTGAAACGCACGCCATCCTCAAGCTCCTCGGCCTCCCAGATCTGGTTCTGGAACCCGTCCGGGCCTCCGTGCAGGTGGTTGGGGCCATTGTTGACCGCCAGACGGCAGACAGCGCCGTCAATGTTGAGATAGCCGCGGGCGATGCGGTTGGCGTAGCGTCCGGGCACCTTGCCCAGGCAGGGGCCGTCGGCCATGTAGTCGGCGGGATCGGCGTATGCCAGGGCCACATTCTCCATCTTTCCCTCGCGGTCAGGGACGGTCACATCCACTATGCCCGCTCCGAGGGTGGAAAGGGTCACTGAGGCTCCTGTGGCATTGGTGAGGGTGAAAAGGGTGATGTCGCCGTGGGGCGAAGCCACTTTGCGAGATTCGATTTTCATGGTATGATAAGGTGAGATGAAGTTATGGTATGCTTGATTTGCTCTTTCACTCCTCCACTTTCCGGGCGCCGTCGGAGATGACCACATCGTAAACCATCGGCTCGTGGCCATACTTCTCATTGAAGCGCTGCTTAGCCTCGGCCACGAAATGGTCATGACGGTCATCAGCCACAAGGTTTATGGTGCAGCCGCCGAAGCCTCCGCCCATGATGCGCGAGCCGGCCACGCCCGTCTCGCGGGCTATGTCGTTGAGGAAGTCGAGTTCCTCGCAGCTCACCTCATAGTCTTTGGAAAGGCCCTCATGAGTCTCGTACATCTTGCGTCCCACTGTCTCGTAGTCGCCGCGCTCCAGGGCATCGCAGACTGCGAGCACACGATCCTTCTCCTCGATGACAAACTTGGCACGCGAGAAATCCTCAGCCGAAATGTCTCCCTTGACAGCCTCGAGCTCCTCCATAGTGGCGTCACGCAGCGTCTCGTGGCCGAGCTTGCGGGCCACACGCTCGCATGATTCGCGGCGCTTGTTGTAGGGGGAGTCTGCGAGCTCATGCTTCACCCTGCTGTCCACAAGCACCAGCTTGTATCCCTCGGGACGGAAGGGGAAGTATTCGTATTCGCCTGAGCGGCAGTCGAGGCGCATGAGGTTGCCCTCCTTGCCAAATACGGAGGCGAACTGGTCCATTATGCCGCAGTTGACGCCGCAGTAGTTGTGCTCCGTGCTCTGGCCGATGCGGGCCAGCTCGAATTTGTCAATCTTGCCGTCATTGAAGAGCTCGTTGAGGGCGAAGGCGAAACAGGATTCCAAGGCGGCCGAGGAGCTGAGGCCGGCCCCTAAGGGTACGTTGCCGGCGAAAACGGCATCGAAGCCCTTCACGGTGCCCCCGCGCTTGATAATCTCACGGCAGATGCCGAAGACGTAGCGGGCCCATGAGGCCTTCGGGGCATCCTCCTCGTTGAGGCCGAATTCGGCATAGTCGTTGATGTCGATTGAGAATACGCGCACTTTGTCGGTGCCGTTGGGGCGAATCTCGGCCATGATGACCTTGTCAATCGCGCCGGGGAAGACGAAGCCGCCGTTATAGTCGGTGTGCTCGCCGATAAGGTTGATGCGACCTGCGGAGGCGAAGAGCTCGCCGGGCTCGCCGAAACGCTGCTTGAACGTCTCGCGGATATTTTTCTGCATTTCCTGGGTTGTCATTTCTTATTGAGTTTTTCTGGGTTGTTGTTTTTTATTGTCATGATTAATCATGAGTTATCATGATTAATCATGAATTATCTCGAGCCATCTCGAGCATCTCGAGCATCTCGGGCTTCTCGAGTCTCTCGAGCCATCTCGAGATTCTCGAGCTTCTCGAGCCTTCTCGAGTTTCTCGGGCTTCTCGAGCCTTCTCGGGTTTATTTCGTTGTCAGCTCGAGCTTGGCTCCCTTGAGGCCCTTGGAGGTGGCCTCGAAGACTATGCGGCCCGGCTTGTCAGAGGTCTGCACTATGGCTGTGGCAGCCCCGCTGAAGAGGTCCATCACCGGCTTGTCAAATGCCCGCAGGGAGGTCGGGTCGCCGTTGGCGGTTGCGCGGAATTTACCCGCCCCCTTGACACTGAATTTAACCTCCGGCTCGGCCGTAGGCACTATGTTGCCATCCTTGTCGGCTACCTGCACGGTGATATATGCCAGGTCCTCGCCGTCGGCATCAAGGCTGGTGCGGTCTGCCGTCAGCACGAGATGGTCAGGCTTTCCGGCCGTGCGGACCACCTTCTCCATGGCCGGATTGCCCTGCGCGTCGTATGCCACGACTTTCAGCTCGCCCGGCTCGTAGATGGTCTCGTCCCACATCAGGCGGTAACGCTCGGCGTTGCGCGAGGCCTCCTCTTTGGATTTCTTGGCGCGCACCCCCTGGCTCTTGCCGTTGATGAATAGCTCGGCGCTCGGGAAGTCAGTATAGACGAACACCGGGGTCACCTCACCCTCGCGTCCCTCCCAGTTCCAGTGGGGCAGAACGTGGAGCGTGTGGTCTGAGGTGTTCCACTTCGAGCGGTACAGATAATAGCGGTCTTTGGGTATAGAGGCGAGGTCAATGATACCGAAATAGGAGCTGTGCGAAGGCCAGGCATCGGTGTCGTAGGGGGTCGGCTCGCCCAGATAGTCGAAGCCGGTCCAGACAAACTGGCCCATGTTCCAGTCCAGGTCATCATCGACAGCGAAGTCATCATCGGGGATGTTCGACCAGTAGCAGTACTCGGTGTCGTAGCTGTTTGACTGGTTGCCCTCGCGCGTGATATTCGAGCCCCACTCCACGGGGAAGTAATATTTGCCGCGCGAGGAGACTGTAGAGGCGGTTTCGGAACCGAGCAGGAAATTCTGCGGCAGCTTGGATATGGCCTCCTCGTAACGGTTGACCTTATAGTTGAAGCCGGGCACGTCCAGGGCGGCAGCGAAGCCGTTGTTGACCACTGCGTCAAACTGGTCCATGCCGCACGTCACAGGGCGCGTGGGGTCGAGCTCATGCACGAGGTCCTGCAGCATCGTGAGCTCGCCCAGGCCGTCGGGCCCCCACTGCGAGGGCACCTCGTTGCCTATTGACCACATCACCACCGAGGGATTGTTGCGGAACTGCTTCACCATGTTGGTGACATCCTTCTCAGCCCACTCGTCGAAAAGCGTGCCGTAGCCGTTCTTGCTCTTCGGGCGGAATCCCCAGTCATCAAAGGGCTCGAGCATCATCATGAATCCCATCTCGTCGCAGAGGGCCACCAGCTCGGGAGCCGGCATGTTGTGCGATGTGCGTATGGCGTCGGCTCCCATGTCCTTGAGCAGCTGCAGCTGGCGGCGCAGGGCAGCCGTATTGACAGCCGCTCCCAAGGGGCCGAGGTCATGATGGTTGCAGACCCCCTTGAACTTGCGCTTCTCGCCGTTGAGGAAGAACCCTTCCCCTTCGCGCACCTCCACGGAGCGTATGCCGAAACGCGTCTTATATGTATCCAGCACCCTGCCGCCGCGTATCACCTCGGTCTCGGCGCTGTATAGGGCCGGATTCTCGGGGCTCCACAAGTCTGGGGAATTCACACGTAGATTCTGCGTCAGGTCAACTCCGGGATAGAATTTCCAGACATGCTCGTCTGATGCCACCTTGCTGCCGTCAGGGGCCGTGATGACCGTGCGCAGCGTGACCTCCTCCCCTTTGGCCACCCCCTCGAGAGTAGTGGCCAGCCGGACTGTGGCATACTCCTTGGAGACGTAGGGAGTGGTGAGGCGAGTCCCCCACACGGGGATATGCACGTCATGCGACTGCAGCAGATGGACGTTGCGGTAAAGGCCCGCTCCGGGATACCAGCGCGAAGACTGCGGGAGATTCTCCAGGCTCACCTCCACGGTGTTCAGGCCCGGACGGGCCACCCCGTCAAGGTCGAAATAGAAAGAATTATATCCGTAAGGCCAGTAGCCGACTTCGTGGCCGTTGACCGTGACATGGGCGTGGCTCATCGCGCCGTCGAAAAGGAGGGCTGTCGAGCGCCCCGTGGTGTCGGCGAGTTCGAAAGTGGTCTTGTAGAAGCCCTTGCCTACATACGGGAGGCCTCCGGTGCGCCCCGTCTTCCAGGTCTCCTCCGTCTCGCCATTCTGCTCGACGGCCACCTTCTGCAGGTCGTATGAACGGTCAAAGGGGCCGTAAATAGCCCAGTCATGGGGTATGGTGACATTGCTCCACTTGGCGGAGTCGGGAGAAAACTGCCAGTCCTTCAGCAGGGTGTCTGTGCGCTGGGCCGAAGCGCCAATCGCTATGCCGGCAAGCGCGAGGGTCAGTAATTTCTTCATGCGTATGCGTCTATGCGTCTGTATTTGCCGCCGGAGAGTCCTGAAAGGCCTCATGCCGGGGATGGTTTACCACATTGCAAAGATAATCTAAAACATCCGTATTTGCAATACCCCGGCAGAGCCTTGACACAAAAAAATTGTTAAGACCCCGCCTCAGCCTCGCCCCCGTTACCCGCAAAGTTTGCCGCACAGGGCAAAGTAATGGGGAAAGGGAGCGGATTTTCAGATAAAATTTGCTAAATTTGCATTTTATTTGAGTTTGACGACTCTCACCCTATTTGAATTTCAGCAACATCACTACGACGATGGACTACAACCATAAGGAGATTGAATCGCGCTGGCAGCAGTATTGGCGCGACAACGACACCTACCGGGTGACGGAGGATCCGTCACGCCCGAAGTTCTATGTGCTCGACATGTTCCCCTACCCCTCCGGGGCCGGGCTGCATGTGGGACACCCGTTAGGCTATATCGCCAGCGACATCTTCGCGCGCTACAAGCGCCAGAAGGGATTCAACGTGCTCCATCCGATGGGCTATGACGCATACGGCCTCCCTGCCGAGCAATATGCCATCCAGACAGGCCAGCACCCCGAGAAGACCACGGTGCAGAACATCGCCCGCTACCGCGAGCAGCTCGACAAGATCGGTTTCTCTTTCGACTGGAGCCGCGAGATCCGTACCTGCGACCCGGAATACTACAAGTGGACGCAGTGGGCCTTCATGCAGATGTTTAACCATTACTACGACACCGAGTCGGGCAAGGCCGAGCCTATTGAGAAGCTGGTGGCGCATCTGCGCGAGCACGGCACTCAGGGGCTCCACGCCGCCCAAAGCCGCGAACTCAGCCTCACGGCCGATGAGTGGAACTCCCTCTCGGAGCGCGAGCAGCGCGAGCTGCTGATGAACTGGCGCATAGCATACCAGGCTGAGACTATGGTCAACTGGTGTGCCGAACTCGGCACGGTGCTCGCCAACGATGAGGTGTCGGAGGGTGTCAGCGTGCGCGGCGGCTATCCGGTAGAGCAGAAGCTCATGCGCCAGTGGTGCCTGCGCGTGTCGGCATATGCCCAGAGGCTTCTCTCCGACCTCGAGAAGGTGGAGTGGAGCGATTCACTCAAGGAGACCCAGCGCAACTGGATCGGACGCAGCGAGGGAGCAGAGATGAAGTTCCCCGTCAAGGATTCCGACCTCCAGCTTGAAATCTTCACCACCCGCGCCGATACCATTTTCGGTGTCACATTCATGGTGCTCGCTCCTGAGTCGGAGTACGTGAGCCTGCTCACCACTCCGGAGCAGAAGGAGGCCGTGGAGGCCTATCTCGACGAGGTGCGCCACAAGACTGAGCGCGAGCGCCAGATGGAGAAGAAAGTGACCGGCGTGTTCTCCGGCAGCTACGCCGTCAACCCTCTCACCGGCAAGGAGATTCCTATCTGGATTGCCGACTATGTGCTTGCCGGCTACGGCACGGGGGCCATCATGGCCGTTCCTGCGCATGATTCGCGTGACTATGCTTTTGCCAAAAAGTTCGGCCTGCCCATTATCCCCCTCATCGAGGGTGCCGATGTGAGCGAGGAGAGTTTTGACGCCAAGGAGGGCATAATGACCAATTCATGCGGCCCGGAGCTCGATCTGAACGGGCTCACCGTCAAGGAGGCCATAGCCAAGACCAAACAGTTCATCACCGACAAGGGCCTGGGCCATGTGAAGGTCAACTACCGCCTGCGCGATGCCATATTCTCGCGCCAGCGCTACTGGGGCGAGCCCTTCCCGGTCTATTACAAGGATGGCACGGCCTACCTGCTCGATGAGTCCGCTCTCCCACTGCAGCTTCCCGAAATTTCCAGCTACCTGCCCACATCCACCGGAGAGCCCCCTCTGGGGCGCGCCGAAAACTGGGCTACACCCGAAGGCTATCCTCTCGAGCTCTGCACCATGCCCGGCTTCGCAGGGTCTTCCGCATACTATCTGCGCTATATGGACCCGCGCAACGACAGCGAGCTGGTCAGCCGCGAGGCGGATGAATATTGGCGCAACGTGGACCTCTATGTCGGAGGCGCCGAACATGCCACGGGCCATCTCATCTATTCCCGCTTCTGGAACAAGTTCCTCTTCGACCTGGGCAAGGTAGTCGAGGAGGAGCCCTTCCGCAAGCTCGTCAACCAGGGCATGATACAGGGGCGCAGCAATTTCGTTTACCGCATCAAGGACACCAACACTTTCGTAAGCCGCGGACTCAAGGACCAGTACCAGACGACTCCCATACATGTGGATGTCAACATGGTCAGCACTGATGTGCTCGACCTTGAGCGCTTCAAGGCCTGGCGTCCCGAATATGCCGATGCCGAGTTCATACTCGAAGATGGCAAATATATCTGCGGATATGCGGTGGAGAAGATGTCGAAGTCCATGTTTAATGTGGTCAATCCCGATGACATCGTGGAGCGTTACGGAGCTGACACGCTGCGACTCTACGAAATGTTCCTCGGCCCCATCGAGCAGTCGAAGCCCTGGGATACCAACGGCATCGATGGCGTGAACCGCTTCCTGCGCAAGCTCTGGAATCTCTTTGACAAGGCCGACCTGGCTGCCGACAAGCCCATGACCCCCGAAGAGCGCAAGGCCGTCCACAAGCTCATCAAGAAGGTGAGCCAGGATATAGAGAATTTCTCTTTCAACACCTCCGTGGCCGCCTTCATGATCGCTCAAAACGAGCTCTCTGCACTCAAGACCACCAACCGCGAGGTCTTCGACATCATGGCTCGCCTGCTCGCCCCCTTCGCGCCTCACTTCGCCGAAGAGATGTGGCACCGCCTCGGCCATGACGGAAGCGTCACCGATGCTGAATGGCCCGCATGGGACGAGAGCGCCCTCGTGGAGGCCATGAAGAAATACCCTGTCAGCTTCAACGGCAAAATGCGCTATACCATCGAGATGCCCGCAGATGCCACGCCCAAGGAAATTGAGGCGGCCGCCCTCAGCGCCGAGGGTGCAGCCAAATGGCTTGAGGGCAAGCAGCCCAAGAAGGTGATTGTCGTGCCAAACAAGATAGTCAACATCGTCATCTGATGCACACCTCCCTGAAATCGCTTATCACGGCCGCAGCCATCCTCTCCGGGATGGCTGCGCCTGTGTATGCCCCGGCCGCGACAACTGAAGCACCAACCCCGGCCGCGACAACCGATGCACCAACCCCGGTCGAACACCCCCGGGGCGAAGGGGCGCACTGTGGCCCTGTCCTCCCCCTCTGGGGACGCTCAGACGAAGCGGGGATAATCCATGTGCCGGATAGTGTGACTGAGATTCCACCGTACGCTTTTGCCGACCGGAAGGATATAAAGGCGATCCTGTTCTCAAACGCATCGCAGTGTGAAACTATTGGAGAATACGCCTTCTTAGGGTGCGAGGCTCTCGCAGACCTTCAACTGCCTGAATCAGTAAAGAGTCTTGGCGAGGGATGCTTCCAGGAATGCCGGGCGCTCAAATCAGTCCGCATACCGGATAAAGTGACAGCTCTCCCCAAGGAATTGTTTCGCGAATGTGAAGGACTGGAAGAAGTATTGCTGCCCGCGAATCTGACCGACATAGGGTCGCGCGCTTTCATCTATTGCCCGTCACTTAAAAAGGTAGCCTCTGCCGCTGAAGCTGACAAAGCACGAACCCTCCCTGCAGGGGCTGTCATTCCCGAGGGGGTCGAACATATCGGGAGCAACGCCTTCGGGCATTGCGCAGCCTTGGAGCGGGTTGAATTGCCTGGAACAATCAAGGAATTGGAATCGTATGCATTCGCAGAATGTCGGAGCCTGCGCGAAGCGCGACTCCCTGCAAATGACAATTTATTAGGAGAGCTGATGTTCAGCGGATGCGTATCACTGACAGACCTGTACGAGCCCTCCCTCACGCCTCCCCTGTTAGACTGCAACAGCACAATCTTCGAGCCCGACGAAAACGAGCTGTACCTCCGCTGCCGTCTGCACGTGCCCCCCGGCGCCGAGAGCGCCTACGCCGCAGCCCCCGCATGGCGACACTTCCGCCACATCACCCCCGAAAAAACCAAAGAAAAGCCGACAAGCCTGAGCCGGTAAAAATCAGACATGTCTGACATGTCTGATAGGTCCGACAAGTCTGACGAGTCCGACGGGTCTGACAAGTCCGACTGGTCTGACCCGTCTGACAGGTCTGACAGGTCCGACTGGTCTGACTGGTCTGACTGGTCTGACAAGTCCGACTAGTCCGACTAGTCCGACCGGTCCGACAAAAAAAAGCCCCCGGAAGCGTCTGAGCTTCCGGGGGCCTTCTGTAAGGTGGCGATTACCTACTCTCCCGCTTTCGCAGTA
>CAZWVY010000047.1:0-20436 GCA_964637105.1 uncultured Sangeribacter sp.
CGGAGAGGATGTAGCGGAGCACAACGCCCATGGAGAAGCTCTCGGAGAGCTTGCGTGAATATCCTATGTCGAATGCGAACTCATAGGGATTGATGGTCTGCACCATCAGTCCGTCCCCCTCGCTGGTCATAACCTCGCCCAGGGAGAAGTATCGCAGCGATGCCGAGATGGCCTGGTTGTCTTGCGAGCCGATTTTATAGTATCCCGTGAGGTCGGCCAGGAAGATGTCGTTGACAATCTTGCGCAGCCACGGAGTGTAGGAAATGCCCAGACCGCCCGAGGAGTATGCGAAGGCATACTTCGAGGGGTTCCAGAACTGCGCGTTGATATCGGGGTCGGTGGCCGCGCCGAGATTGCCCATCGCGCTGCCTCGCGCGTCGGGGGTGATGCTCAGGGTGGTCACACCTGTATTGACAGGATTGAAATCGTTATCCTTTATGTCGTTTTCTGCAAATGCCGCAGTTGTCTGGCACAGGGCTGCGAGCCCAAGCAAAATCTTGATATTCCGTTTCATTGAGTATATAACGGCGCGGGAGGCGCGGTTATTATTTCACCGTGCCTCCCGCAGGAGTTTTATTTTGGTCCGGGCCCGTTTTAAAGGCCTCCGCGACATGAAAATTTTGTGGGCCGGGGTCTTAGACCCTGTTGAAAAACAGGTTCGGGCTCCGGCACGTCAGATGACAGCCAGGTCGATAGTGTTGCTGTGTCCTTTGGTCTGGTGCGATCCGGTCTCGACCACGTATGCCTTGTAGCGTCCCGGGGCTACCTTTCGGCCATCGCTGCCGGTGAGGTCCCATGAGAAGCCTGTCGAGGTGATGTCGGCTGTAAACACTTCGATGCCGGAGGTGGATTCGATCACCAGGCGGCCGGTAGCCGGGGCATTGCCTTCGAAGAAGAACTCCGCTTTATCGGCGGCAGCCTCGTCAGTGGTCATGAGCACGAATGTGTTGGCCGAGGGAGAGTAGGTAAAGTCGATATGGCCTGCGGCGGTGTTGCCTGCCGCGTCGCGCACCTCCACACGGGCGGTGTGCGAGCCGTAGGAGAGGTTGCCGACGGGCATGGTGCGCGTATACCGGCGCGAGCCGTTCTCACTGCTCAGCGTGGAGTAGGAGGCATCGCGGTCAAACTTGCCGTCTACGAGAAGTTTGAATCCGGGAGCGCCTGCAGTCATTGTCCCTGCGCTCATGTCGAGGGCGGTGTCGTCGGCTACGGTCACACACAGCGTGCGCGCAGCTGCATCGAAGACAAACGACTCGATGACGGGGGGCAGGGTGTCCTCAACGGGCTCCACTCCGCTCAGGGCCGGATCTTCCACCTTCACGGGAATCACATATCCCATGCCGTTGCGCGTCTCTCTGTCAAGACCCGAGAGATAGATATATGCCGTCTGGCCGATGCAGTCTGACAGCGAGGCGGGAATGTCAAGATCGAAGTCGAACTCGCCTGCGGTGATGACACCCGTAGCCTGCGCAGCCTGGGTGTCGCGATACTTGAAACTCTGCAGGGAGTCCTGCTTCTCCACAATGTCGGCCGATACCAGCTCAATCTCCGGGCGGATGAGGCGGGCGAGGGCCTTGCCGTCAAACCGCGCGTCGGCATTGCCCTGGGCATCGGTGACACGGCCTTTGAGCCTTACCCTCTGCCCGCTGACGGGGATGACCTTTTCGGGAGCCTCGCTCATGGATGCGGTGCGCACCAGGGCCGGGACCTTGATGGCCGGGTCGCCGACAAGATGGTAAGCCTGGTCGTTGGGATAAGTGGAGATGGACTTGGTGTTGGCATAGACCTCGCCGAGGGTGAGAGTGTTCTCGAGGGGTGAGTATACCACCTTGTTCTCGTTGTTGCGGGTGTAGGAGCGGTGCATGCAGGTGTAGAGCTGGCGGATCAGCATCTGGTTCTGTCCCGACCAGGTGTCGCGCGAGGCGCACAGAGAGGCTATTGCTCCGTTAGGGGATTCGACTACGATCTTCTCGCCCATACCGCGCTGTCCGCGGTCGAAGTTTGTGAGCGAGCAGCCGGCGAAGAGGTAGAAGGGCATCATGCGGTTCTTCAAGCGCATCACGTGGGTGTTGTTGAAGAGCGTCAGCTCCCATCCCAGTCGGTCAGCAGCGCCATGGCCTATATAAAGGCTCACGCCGACGCCCTGATTGAGATACTCGAGCATTTTGTCGTGTGCCTTCTGATTGCCGTAGGCATTGACGGGGAGCATGTTGAGGATGGTCGATTCGTTGGTGAGGGAGTTGGCGTAATAGGAGAGTTCCCGGGCCTGGACATCGTGAGTGTGGTTGTCGCCCACGCCGCCGACGAACATCTGGCGACCTACGGTATAGAGCTGGTCGTCCGCATCGGCATAGTAGCGTTCCACCTTGTCGATATAGTTGGAGGCCTCTATGGCATTGATGAAGGGGAGCACTCCGACGCCCACATGCAGCAGCTGCTGCTCGGGATTGGTGGTCAGGTTGGTCGAATAATCGGCCATCATGCCGTAGAAGTCATTGACGTTGAAGGCACCTTTTTCAATCGACTGCGATGTGGTCTGGTAGCCAATCAGAGCGTTGTTGACATCGCGCTCCACATGGATGCCCCTGACATCGCCGAGCACCGGACCCATGAGAAGCAGATTCTTCATCGTGGAGGGGGAGGCGGTGTAGAGCATCTTTACAAAGGAGCGGTAAGCCATGGGATCGGGAATGCCGCCGGAGAACTCATTATACACCTCGTTCATGTCGGCCACTACGACGTTCATTCCGTCAAGGCGGCGGTGTATGTCAGCGAGGCGCTCGGCGGCGTTGCGCAGCCAGGGCACGCAGATGATGGCCATGTCTACGGCCTGGGTCTGCAGGGCGTGGAGGTTCTGGTTAGCAAGAGGATAGTATCCCTCGGTGTAACCTGAGATCTGCAGCTGAGGCTTCGACAGGTCGAAGACTGCGAGGGCCGGAGCATTGGTGGTGGCACGCATGCGCACATTGCCCTCGGCATCAATCTCGAGACGCGCCGGGCGCGCAGGATTGGAGACATCCAGGGCCACACAGCCCTCGGGTGAGGGGAGGGTGGCTATGAGCAGGTCGCCCACCGCGCGCGAGGGGAAGACGATCATGTCCTGCGGGATGCGGCGGCCGCTGACCGTGAGGCTGGGAATGCCCTTGGGATAGGAGATGGCCCAGTAGTCGAGATTGGCATCGCCCGCAGAGGTGAGGTAACCCTCCACAAAGACTTCGGTCTTGTCCGAGCCCATTTCTATATTGCTGTAGAAGGGCTCCTGCGGACGGAAATTGACCGTGTTGAATTTCTTTACAGTGATTTTGGCCGCCTCCTCGGCATCGGTGATGCCGTAGCTGAGCCAGTTGTCCTTGATGGTTGAGCCGGACGCATCCTGGTAAGTGGTGTAGAAGATGCAGTCCATCACGCCGGGTTTGGGGAGCACATCGGGCATATTGACGCTCCAGGTGTAGCGCGAGGGATTGTTGTTGTTGAATCTCTCGCCCCAGAATAGGCGTCCGGTGGAAGTGTTGTTATGCTCGAGGTCAGCCTCGTGATATATCAGGCCCACGCCTTCGGTCATAGTGGCGGCCGGTCCCGAGGGTACATTGGCGGCCGGCATTTCCACATCTCTGACGCCGTCGGTCAGGAAGTAGTAGCCAAGGCGTGAATATATATTCTTCTCGTTATTGACGAATTTGCCCCCTGTGGGGAGCGCCGCGTCGTTGGAGAAAGAGTATGAGTCCACTCCCAGGCCGTAGAAATAGAGGCGGCCGTTGAGATGCAGAGCGCCGACATTGGCGAGGTCATCGGAAACGAGGGGGTTGCCAAGGGCATCGGTGAATGAATCGGGCATCATTTGTCCGCCGCGCCCGAAGACACCCACTTTCGAGGGGTCGGAGAATCCCATGGCCCTAAGCTGGTCATAGGAGATCTCATACACGCCGGTCTCGGTGACGCCGACCTTGACCCACTTTCCTTCCGAAAGGACGGAGCGCGGGGCGTAGAAAGATGCGGGGAGGGCCCAGGCACCCGTTGCGGCCATCGCGGCGGCTGCCGCGAGTAAGTATCGCTTTGTCATGATTGGCTTTGTGGTTGAGTCAGTTTTGCTGTGTTATGTTGCTTGTTTCTTATTTCTTGTAATGTCCGCCTCCTGCGGTGTGCGGGTCGGCAGCTAACGTATCCTCACTGAGAGGGCAGGTGAGCTGTCGGCCAGGGCCGATAGCCTCATTTCCCGCCGCAGCGTGACACCTTCGGCCTGCAGGGCGATATAAAGTAGGTCACCTGTCTTGAGGGTGACAGTACGGCTCAGCGAGCTGATGCAGCGGGTGATGAGCGGCATGAGCTCGAGCGCCGATACGCAGAGGAGCTCGGTGGCGGAGAGGTCTGAAGTTTCGTTGTCACCTGCGTATTCGGCAAAAAACCGGTATAAGGTGTCGCCCTGTTCCGCCGAGTCGGCCGGCGACCATTGCCCGACGGGAGCGGACCCGTCGAAAGCCACGGCCTCAGTCCAGGGGAGCCCGACGGAGCGCAGCTGCGCGAGACGGTCAGAGGCCGTGAAGAGGATGGCCGGGGCCAGCGCTCCGATGTATCGCGGGGCGAACCTCGGAGCGATTGATTTGCCTACACGCCCCAGACGGACGCAGAGGGCCGGGCGTCCTTCGAAGCCGGATGCGAAATCCGGTATGAAGAACGGGTGATGGTCAGGCACCGAGCATGTGTCGCCTAACATGCAGAGGGCCATATCCTCGAGCCCGGGGATTCCTGCCGGAAGAGCGTTGCCGGAGAGTGCCTGCGGATAGAGAGCGAAAATCTTCACTGCGCCCCTCCTTTCTCCTCGGGGGCCGGGATTTCAGCCAGCCGGTTGAATATAAGCGCGAGATGGGCGTAGATGGATGTGTTGGCCATCACCACCCCTTCGGGCACTCTGACACGGCAGGGAGTGAAGTTCCATATGGCGCGCACTCCTGCGCGTATTGCTGTGTCGGCGACTTCCTGCGCCTTGGGGGCCGGGACAGCCAATATTGCTATTGTGGCCGGATTTTCGCGCATAGTGCGGCTCAGCGCCGAGGGATGGCTGACCTTTATGCCTCCATAGACCGTGCCCTCCTTGCGGGGGTCAGTATCGAAAGCAGCGACGATATCGAGGCCGTAATTGGATAGGCCGCTGTCCTGCATCAGGGCTGCGCCAAGACTTCCTGCACCGAAAAGATATGCCTTGTGGCTCACCTTGAATCCCAAGAACTCTGTGAGCGCCTGCTCGAGGGCCTCCACTTCGTAGCCTATGCGGGTCTTGCCCTTCAGGGAGAGGAAAGAGAGATCCTTGGCTATGCACGAGCTGTCAAGGTCCAGGTCTTTGGAGATCCTGGTCGAAGACACATACTCCTCCTGCGCCTCGCGGAGCGTCTCGACGTATGCGAGATACCACGGAAGGCGCCTGAGGGTAGGCTCGGGCAGTATTGCAGGACGCGGTGTGTTCATTCTCGGGCGCAAATATAATAAAAAAATCTATATCCTCCTACTTTACAGCCTCTTTTCATCTGGCCCCGGTCGCTATCTTGGTGGAGGCGCGGGTGACGCTGCCATCCTCCGTAGTGACAGTGGCGCGGCAGATATAGATGTCGCGGCCCATTTCGCGGCCTGCGTCATCCTTGCGGTCCCAGACAGCTGAGCACACATTGGAGGTGCGTCCTGAGCCCTGCACCTCGGAGTGCCATACGCGGCGGCCTCCCATAGTGTAGATTTCGAAGAGGACCGATGTTCCGTTGGCCGGGCGGTCAAGAGCGACGTTGATAAGCGTGCTCCCCTCAACGGGAAGCGCCGAGAAGGACTGGATTCCGGCGGTCTTGCGCACGGCCACATTGAAGAGCAGCGTGGCCGTGGAGGAGTTGCCGGCGTTGTCCCATACCTTGAGCTCCAGCTCATGGGTGCCCGGCTCGAGGTCTTCGAGCGCGTAGACGATTGAGCCTGCCCCCTCGCGGTAGGGGTCGGGGGTATAGCGCGAGCTGACATCGCCGTAGGGAGACTTCCCGTCGAGGCGCAGCGTGATGTCATGGCCCACTGACATGTCGGAAAGGTTGATGCCCGAGGGGTCGGAGAATGTGGCCATCACCACAGGCGAGCGGTGAGTGGCGTCGCCGGAGGCGAACTCGTTGTGGTTGAGCGTGAACAGCTCAATGACGGGCCCTTCGGTATCCTCTTCGGCATTTTCATTGTATCCGTAGACGTAGAGGTTGTCGCACATGCCGTTTGCCTCGACTCCGGTGTCTGAGTATGCGTAATATGAGAGCATGGCGGGCGAGAAATTGTTCTCAATTTCGGCCGGCAGGCGCAGCATAGTCTCCCAGCGGCCTTCTTTCACAACGCAGCTCTCGGCTGCCAGGCGGGTGGCGCGGTCGTTGAAGTCGAATTCCGAGCCGTCCTTGGGGTTGCCGAAAGTCGTGACAACTCTTTCGGCGTCATAGAGGCTCACCTCGATTATGCCGTTGAAGTCATCGGCGGGAGAGCCGTCCGGATTGAGGATATGGCCTGCGACCTTGACAGAGGAGCGGGCCCCGAAAATCTGGGCCTCCGCATCAGCGGAGAGTTCGCCGAGAGTCTCGGTCACGACTGTGTGGGAGGGGCTGAGGATGCGCAGGGCCGGGTCGCCAAGGAGGCAGTAGCGCAGCTTGTTGTCATCGTTGGGATAGGAATTCTTGCCGGCCACCATGATGTCGCCAAGGCGGCGCGCCTTCCCCTCGGCATCGCGCTTGAAGAACTCTCTCATGGTGTACTCGCTCAGGTTGCCGTTCTTGTCAATGTAGACGGAGCGGGAGGGTATGATGCCGCTCACAAAGCCTCCGGAGGGATTGAGAAGCATCACTTCCCCTCCGCTCTTTGAGTCGTCATCCCAGCGCGCGAATTCGCAGGTAGCCGCATAAAGTATGGGCAGGCGGTCGTTGCTGAAGGAGGTGATGTCATCCCACAGGAGCACTTTCTCGTGGCTCCATGACACAGTGTTGGCATGGCCGATATAGTTGATGAATCCGACACCTTCGTTCCATCGGCTGAGCATCTTGGCCTTGGCGCCGGGATAAGTGTCGCCGGCAGCGGTGGGCACCAGGGGGAAAGCATCGAAATACACCTTGTCATAGACGAAGCTGCTGCCGTTGCCCTGTGTGGTGAGGCGCGAGAAGACAGTCTCCATCTGGCTCATGTGCTTGTTGCCGTTGCCATCGTCAGCCACGAGCATGACATGATTGCGCCATGAGCCGTAGTCGGGCGCGGTGACATAATTGATAATCTTGTCCACGACCGCCTCAGCCTCATCCACGGATGTGACAGGGAGGCGTCCGACAGCGACATGTATAGTGGCAGTGGCGACCCCGCGCATATTGTAGTCGAGCATGCCGATGAAATCATCCATGGAGTAGGACTTTGACGTGCTGTTGTCTGACTCGGACTGCCAGATGGGTACGCGCGGGTATCCGGCTGACTTGACAGTCGGGGTGATCATCTTATTGTCGTAAGTAGGCTTGCTCATGATGAGGCAATAGCGTGTCTGGGGGCCCTCAGGGTCAGCGAGGCCGCGCTCCTGCCACATCTTGAGCATTTTGCGGAATGCGCCGACATCGGCGGCGCCGGAGGTGAACTCGTTATAGATGGCCTGCGGAGTCAGCACGTGGACAACCATGCCGTCGGTCTTGCGGTGCATGTCGGCCAGGCGTTCCGAGGCGTTAAGATATTCTGCCGGCGATATGATGACCATATCGGGGGTGGGGAGGGAGTGGATGTCCTGGTTGGCCACCTTTCCGCCGGGGACCACGCTGCGCTTCACCTTCGAGGGGTTGAAGGCTACATACTCGCGGTATCCCCCTTCGGCAGGAGCGAAAAGGGCCGACTGGCCCTGCAGCGTGTAGCTTACCTCGCGTGGCGCGTGAGGGAGGGTGACATCCCAGATGCGGGTGTCAGCCGAGCAGCCGCCGACCTTGACAGTCTCACCCGGCTTCAAATTCATTCCGAAATGCAGGTCGCTCCCTTCGAGCTCAAGGGCGCGCGTGTAGGCCACCTCAATCCAGTCGAGGCGAGCCAAAGTCACAGAGCCTGCGGCTGTGAAGCCGATGCCGAAGCTGAGGCTGTTGCCCGCATCGGGCACTGTCTTGAGGATATTGGCCATCTCCATGAAACTCTCCGATGAGGAGGCTCCGCTGATCAGATCAGTGATGGAGTAGGGGAGCTCCTTGCCGTTTGCAGTGAACTTCAGATTTCCCTGCCCGTTGGTGAGGAGGGAGGCGAAATTCACGCGCACCGCCACGGGCTCGCCGGTATTGCCCGGAAGCTGGAAGGAGAAAGAGCGCGACGACTGGCCGCGAAAATCCTCGCCGAGCAGCTTGCGCCCCGAGTTGGTTGGGGCGAAGATATCCTGCTCGTGCAGGAGACATTCCGTGAATGTGTCGCGGGCGTTCTCGCCCCGGGGCTCCAGCAGCTCAGCGGGGAGCATCTCAGCGGCCTCGCCGGGGTCAGCGTCAGAGAGGAAATACCAGCTCTCCTCGCTGTACGGGTTGGCTGTATGGGAATTGGAGGCATTCCAGGATAAGTGGTCAGTGCCGTAAAACACTATGCCGGCTCCGGTGGCCACCGAGGGCTGCAGCGGGAGGTCGTCAGGGAGCCCCTGCGGGAAATTTTCGGGCACCATGCGTCCGCCGAAGCCGTAGACACGGGTCTTGGCCGGGTCAAGGCCCTGGGCGGAAATCTGGGCTTTGGTGACGAGCTGCATGCCGGTCTCGGACACGCGCACGCGCATCCAGCGCCCCGAAGCGAGGCGCGACGGGACCCTCTCCTCATCCGCGGCAATGGCCGGGAGAGCTGACAGCAGGGCGACCACAGCGAGCATGACAGCGCGCATGGCTGACCGCAGCATAGTGGTATGTGAAATTCGGATATATGGATATTTGATGCTCACCTGTGAAAAAACTAATTTCAGAATATTATTATAAATAACGTCACCTAAGCCGCGATATTGTGTGGCGTGCCCCGGAGCTCATAAGGCCCCCGATGGGCGGAAGCGGTGTGCGCTGACGAAGGAATCGAGCTCAGCGCGCGACCCGGCGAAGGCGTCGAGGTCTACATCGCCGCGGATGCCGGCTACGCGCCCGTGATGCGAGTACTGCCAGAAATAGACATTGGGCAGGCTCGGGGGCACCGAGCGGAAGGCCGCGATCCAGAGGTCATAGCCCGGCAGGATAGGCTCGACATACTTGTAATAGCCGTCCGTGTTGGTGTAGAGCGTCACGCGGTGGCCGAGCAGGTTGAGATATTCCACCATAGCCGTGAGGCGGGAGGCTATCTTGTCCATCGGGACATCCTTGGCATTGCCATGATCCTCGATGTCAATGAATATTCCCAATGGGAGCTCTCGGTCGCCTATGGCTTTGAGGAAGTTGCGCGCCTGGTCGGCTCCTCCGCAGTCGAAGCGGAAATAGTGGTATGCTCCTGCCAGGAGCCCCGCCTCGGTGGCCTTGTCGTAGTTGAGGCGGAAATTCTTGTCGCGGAAGGTCACACCCTCCGAGGCCTTGATAATGATGAATGACATCCCCGTCTCCTTGCCGGCGGCCTCAAGATTCATCATCCCGTTATGGCCTGACACATCGATGCCGCGCACCGGAAACCGGGCCTCGTCGACGTATGGGGGGCTGTATCTCCACCATCTCCAGGCCTCGATTCCGGCCCATGCGAGACAGGCCGCCACTGCCAGGAAAGCGATGCTCACCAGCAGGTCGCGGCCGCGCTCCTTAAGGGATTTGGAATCAGGGGGCATGATATTCACAAGTGCAAAATTAGACAAAAATCCCGATATTTCAATATAACGGAGGTTAAATTACATGCCCATGCTGTTGACTGCATACTTAAAAATTATTAATTTTGCACCCGATGGATGCCCTCTACCATTTGATTGTGATCGCCGCGGCCCTTTTAGGTCTTTTCCGGGGATGGCGCCTTGGCCTGACAGGCCAGGTCTCCTCTCTGTTAGGGGTTGGATTCGGAGCGGTGTGCGCTCACGTTTTCGCTCCGGAGGCGTCCGAGGGAGCGGCCGAAGTGCTGCCGATGCTTGAAGGACGTCCCGGCGGGGCTTATGTGTGCGCATATATCGGCTCCGCTGCGGTGTTCGCAGCGGTGTATCTTCTCTTCAGTCTTCTCACCGGAGTGCTGCGCAATGTGATGGAGGGCTTCGGAGAGGGGCTTGCCAATTCGCTGACGGGGAGCGCATTCGGGGCCTTCCGTTATCTGCTGTGGGTAGGATTGGGCTATATGCTGCTCTTCTGCGTGCACCCCTCGGAGGAGCTGCGCCACTGCGTCAGGAGCGATGACGGCAATGTGGTGTCGGCTGTAATGGGCATGGCCCCCTCCATAGTGGGGTGCCCCCCTCTGGAGGAATACATCCATCTGCTGGAGCTCGACCGCGCCCGTACCATTTCGCAGGCGCTCCCCGGCGCGGGCAACTATACCGCCCCGCATGATGTTATAACTATAGCCCTGCCGGAGGCCTTGCCTCCCAAAGATGAGCGGGGACCAAATCATATCTGCAATGCTTAAAGTCACAGACCTGCGCGCCAAGATCGGCGACAAGGAAATACTCAAGGGAATCAATCTCACAGTCAAGCCCGGAGAGGTCCATGCTATCATGGGACCAAACGGGTCGGGCAAGTCCACACTTTCAATGGTCCTGGCCGGCAACCCGGCCTATGAAGTCACCGGCGGCTCAGCCGAGTTTTACGGCAAAGACCTGCTGGCCATGCCTCCGGAGATACGCAGCCACGAGGGACTCTTCCTCGGCTTCCAGTATCCGGTTGAAATCCCCGGAGTGTCGATGGTCAATTTCATGCGGGCCGCTGTCAACGCCAAGCGCAAATATTTCAACGAGCCTCCCATGACGCCCACAGAGTTCCTCAAGATGATGAGGGAGAAACGGGCCATAGTGGAGCTGGACAACCGTCTGGCCTCGCGTTCGGTCAACGAGGGATTCTCCGGCGGTGAGAAGAAGCGCAACGAGATTTTCCAGATGGCCGTGCTTGAGCCTAAGCTCTCCATCCTCGACGAGACCGACTCGGGCCTTGACATAGATGCGCTGCGCATCGTGGCCGAGGGCGTCAACAGGCTCAAGACGGACAACAACGCCACTATTGTAATCACCCACTACCAGCGTCTGCTCGATTACATCAAGCCCGACATCATCCATATCCTCTACAAGGGGCGCATAGTGATGACCGGAGGGCCGGAACTCGCCCTGGAGCTTGAAGAGCGTGGCTATGACTGGATCAAAGCCCGCGTTGATGCCGAAGACGCAGAGAGCCTCGGGGAGGAGGCCAAGTCATGACAGAAGCCCTGAGACAGTATGTAGATTTATACCGAGAGCACAAGGAGCTTATCGACTCACACTCAGCCCCGGCGGTGAACGCCCTGCGAGAGGAGGCATGCCGCAGGCTGGAGCAGGCCGTGCTCCCGGCGCGTGGCGACGAGAATTATGAGCACACGGACCTCACTGCCATGCTCGCCCCGGACTACGGCCTGAATATCGCCCGCGTACCTATAGACGTTAATCCGGCGGCCAGTTTCAGATGTGACGTGCCTCATCTGAGCACCTCCCTGTTTTTTCTCATCAACGACACCTTCGCAGCCGATGACCGCTCATTCGAAGGTCTTCCCGCAGGGGTGACAGTCATGGGCCTTGCGCGGTTCGCAAAGGAATATCCTGAAGTCGCCCGGGCGCATTACGGGCGCTTGGCGGATATGGGAAATCCTCTCGTGGCGCTCGATACCATGCTCTGCCAGGATGGCGCGGTAATATATGTGCGCAAAGGGGTAAAAGTAGAGAAGCCCTTGCAGTTGGTGAATATCCTCCACAACGGGATGCCCCTGATGGCTGTGCGCCGGCTCCTCATCATCCTCGAAGAGGAGGCTGAGGCGCGCCTGCTCGTATGCGACCACACGCAGATGCCCGACACGAATTTCCTGAGCCTTGAGACAGTCGAAATCTTCGCCGGAGCCCGCTCGCGGTTTGATCTCTATGACCTGGAGGAATCCACGGAAAAGACCGGTCGCCTCTACTCGCTCTACCTTCGCCAGGAGGAGGAGAGCAGCGTCCTGATCGACGGCATAACCCTGTATAACGGCACGACGCGCAACGAGTATCACACCATTTTCACAGCACCCGGCAGCGAGCTTAAGCTCTACGGCATGGGCATAGAGGATGCTGAGCGCAGCCTCGAGACATATTCGCGCATAGCTCACGAAGCAGGAGGGTGCAAGACTGACGAGCTCTTCAAATATGTGGTCGACGACCGGGCCACCGGCTCCTTCACAGGACGCATTTACGTAGCGCCCGGGGCCTCGAAGACCGAGGCTTACCAGGCCAACCGCAACCTCATTGGGAGCGATGAGGCCAGGATGTATGCCAAGCCCCAGCTTGAGATTTACAATGACGACGTGAAATGCTCGCATGGCACCGCCATCGGGCGCCTTGACGAGATGCAGCTCTTCTATATGCGCACGCGCGGACTGAGCGAGCAGGAGGCCCGGCTGCTCCTCAAGCAGGCTTTCATGGCCGATGTCATCGACGGAGTGCGCCTGGATGCTCTGCGCGAGCGGCTTCGCCACCTGGTGGAGCGCCGTTTTGCCGGCGAGGCGGCCGGTTGCGGGTCTTGCAGCCTGCAGTGCGCGCACTAATGAACACAAGGATAATACTATGACAGACAAGGAAATACTGGAGATACGCAAATGTTTCCCGATACTCTCGAGAGAGGTCGGGAAGCACAAGCTGATATATCTCGACAACACCGCCACCTCGCAGACTCCCGACTCGGTGGTAAAGGCCGTTGTGTCAGGCTATGAGCATACCAAGGCCAATGTGCACCGGGGCGTGCACACCCTCTCGCAGGAGGCCACCGACCTGCAGGAGGCTACCCGGCGCAGGGTGCGAGACTGGGTCAATGCAGCCTCGGAGCGGGAGATAATCTTCACCCGGGGCGCGACCGAGGCCATCAATTTAGTGGCTTCCAGCTATGGACGGCGTTTCCGCGACGGCGATGAGATAATACTCACCGTGATGGAGCACCATGCCAACATAGTGCCTTGGCAGCTGATCCGCTCCCACGCTGATGTGAAACTGAAAGTGGTGGATATAAACGAGCGCGGAGAGCTGGATCTTGAGCAATACCGATCGCTCTTCACTGACCGCACCGTGATGGCGGCCTTCTGCCATGTCAGCAATGTGCTGGGCACAATCAATCCCGTAAAGGAGATGACTGAGATTGCCCACAGCCACGGGGTGCCCGTGCTTGTGGACGGAGCCCAGGCTTCGCCACACCTGCATATCGACGTTCAGGACATCGGGTGTGACTTCTACGCCTTCTCTTCCCATAAGATGTATGGGCCGACGGGCATAGGGGTGCTCTACGGGCGCGAAAAGCTGCTCGAGGAGATGCCCCCTTATCAGGGCGGAGGAGAGATGATAAGCCATGTCACATTCGAGCGCACCACATACGCCGAGCTCCCCTTCAAATTTGAGGCGGGGACGCCTGATTACGTCGGGATAGGGGCCTTTGTGAAAGCATTCGACTTCATGGAGGGGATAGGTCTTGACCGGATAGAGGCTCATGAAGAGGAGCTGCTGCGCTATGCCACTGAGCGTCTGGAGGCAATTCCGGGCATGAGGATATTCGGCACCGCTCCGCATAAGAGCGCAGTGATTTCCTTCTTAGTCGATGACATACATCCTTATGACTTAGGGATGCTGCTCGACAAGATGGGCATAGCGGTGCGCACCGGCCATCACTGCGCCCAGCCGCTGATGGAGCGGTTAGGCATCCCCGGCACAGTGCGGGCCTCCTTCGCCGTTTACAACACCCGCGAGGAAGTCGATGCCCTCATCAAGGCCCTGGACCGCGTCCTCCCCATCCTCCGCTGATAATCACCAAAGTCAGAGGCCGCCTCATATGTCGCAGCCTCTGACTTTGTAGATTAATCGTTTTGCTCGTAATAATAATGCCTTCAGCATCAAGGACATCGGTTAGACGCATCTTGCCGTCTGGCGCTTTTAATTTCAACTGGTTAGTCTCACTAACCAGTTGAGGGTTAGTGACCTTGAGTTTAGTTTTCAGGTATTTCCAGTAATTACGGTTTTTTGCGTAGTCATCCTGTGCGTTGAAGATAGCGATTATATCCAGTACTGAAATCCACCATTTGGCATTCTCGTCATCCCAAATAGCCCGAACCGGTTTATCCCCATAGAATCTAATGGATATTCTATTGCTCATTTTTGGTCAGAGGGGTGTGAGCTCGCCGGTGAGGGAGTCCATGATGTAGCCGCGGACGGTGATGTCGGCCGGCATCAGGGGATGGTGGCCGATGAGGTCCACAGTCTCGCGCACGGCCTCGGGGGTGTCTTCGAAGCCGTGGAGCCACTCTTTGAGGTTGATGCCGCAGTGCATCATCAGGTCAATGTGCTCCTGAGGCACTCCGCGCTCCTTCATCAGATGGAGCATCTCATCGGCATCCATGCCCTGCACTCCGCAGCCGGTGTGGCCGATCACCATGATTTCCTCCACTCCGAGCTCATAGACGGCCACTAAAAGGCTGCGCACCGTCGAGTCGAAAGGATTGGTGATGGTGCCTCCGGCATTCTTGATCATCTTCACATCGCCGTTGCGCAGTCCCAGGGCCGCGGGCAGCAGGGTGACCAGGCGGGTGTCCATGCAGGTCACGATGGCAATTTTCTTGTCGGGATACTTGCTTGTCTGGTATTCCTCATAACCGCGGCGCTCCACGAAGTCGCGGTTGTATTTAAGCATTTCGTCAATCATGGGGTCTATTATTTTTTATATCTTTGAGGATAGAGAGAACGTGATATGGCATCACGATAGACATTGCCCTCCGGGAGATTTAAGGAAGAAAAGGCTTCCTGCACTTTATATACTGTGGTGCAATGCTCTTCCACTATACCAAGTGGGGTAATCTGTCCATCAATGGGTACGGCAGTCATATCATAAGCTATAAAATTTATAGAAGCCGGCTGACTCGGAAATTCAGGCAGTTTTTCAATTCCTCCTAACCTCTCTATAATCCTTTGGTAAACAGGACGGGGACATACCAGATATAGCCCGCTGCGGCATAGTTCTTCTCTCTGAAGCACCTGTCCTTTATATATAACTTGCGGGATTATGCGTTTTGAGACATTCTCCCAATTCAGACCGGCTGTATCGTTGACAATCTCACGATTTTTCGCAAGACATTTTTGTGCGTTTGCGTAACTGCCGGTAGTATCAATTGTTTGAACTTCGATAGCTGTGAGTTCTGCCAATTCTCCGTGCTCGTCTAACCGGGCTAATACCCAATCAACGAAATATGATCCCATGCCTTTACGTTGAGGCAGTCGCAGCTCCCCTCCCCAGCCTTTTCCGAATACTGCTACAGCTCCATGTTCTTTGCGGGCCTTATCGACAGCGGTTCGCCCGGCGTACAAATTTAGTTTTTGCCGGAAAGCCTTTTGGGAAATAAGATGAAGCAGTTTATAATTTTCGGAGTATAGACGTATGGGGCAACAGATCACACTCGGAGACCCCGGGGTCTTCTGTCGAATAGCACATACACCGGAGATTATTTTTTCGCGTGAAAGAGTCTTAACACAGAAAGTTCCTAAAAAAGGACAAATGCGTTTCGCTGCAGTTTCCAGCGATTGTTTTGAGTTATCTGTGGCGGTATAGCCGAAGAACTCGGAAATATATCCTGCCATGACTTAATAATCTTTAATAATATTATATAAGCATTGGCCGATGGCCTTTGCTAATAAAGGAGGGACTGCGTTGCCAACTTGAGCGAACTGTTCAGCAAGAGAACCATTAAATATATAATGGTCGGGGAAAGATTGGATGCGGGCTGCCTCTCTCACTGTAAAAGAACGGTCTTGATCATAATGTATGAAAGCCCCCCAATGCGGGTCGCATTTTGTCAGGATGGTAGAGGCCAGACCATTCTTTTCAACACGCCCGTAACGTTTTGTGTGATCCGATTTACGCGCTTTTTGCATACCCTTAGGCAAAAGTTCAAAAGGTATGTCGGTCCAATTGCCTCCAGGTTTGATAAAGGCCATCCTTTCGATATTTTGTTTTGAAAGGGCCGGTGATTCGTGATTACACACCCCTGGGGATCCAACTCTGAGTGCTCTCTGATAATCGCAAAATGGGTTGCAGGGATATTCTTTTATTGCCTCTCCTCGTTCTCCACACTTCAAAGGGGGCAAATCTCCGATGGCTTCATAAACCGTAGTGAAGCGAGCTTCGGTGTTGGCTGAAGGAGTGCATACTAAATTTTTACCATCGAAAGTGGAGGTGAAATTTGGCCGAATGGGGGCGTGAAATATGGGAGCGGGGAAAGCACCTTCAGGGAGTTCGGCACCTCTGAACCCTATAATGATGGTACGCCATCTCATTTGCGGCACACCGTAGTAGGCTGCTCCCAATATGCGGACATCAGCACCATAGCCAAGATTCCCAAGCGCTTCCAAGATTGCATGAAGGGTCTCTCCTTTTTCAAAAGAAACTAATCCGGGCACATTCTCTATAAGCACTACCTTTGGCATAAAAGCAGCTACGAAACGCAAATACTCCTTAAAAAGATGATTTCGTTTGTCTTCCTTTGAACGAACTGGAGCATTAATGGAGAATCCTTGGCATGGCGGCCCTCCTGCGAGAAGAGATAGTTGGCCCTTTACCAAGCCCAATTCCTCCCTGATGCTATCAGCATCAAGAGCGCGGATATCGTCAGTGACCACTTTTGATCCAATATGATTTCTTGCGTAGGTACTGGCATAGACAGGTACAACCTCGTTTGCGAACAGGCTGTGAAAACCTGCCTGCGAAAGGCCCTCCGAGAGTCCGCCGGCTCCAGCGAACAAGTCAATATGTGAGAAGGTGGTCTCCATCGGCTATTATTATTTCTTGGTTTCAGGAGGGAAGGCGTTGGGGAAGGTCCAGTGCTGGCGCGGACGGACACAGGCGTATATGATGAGGGCCGCGCCTAACAGGATGAAGGGTATGCTGAGCATCTGGCCGAGGTTCATGCCATATTTGGCAATCATCTCGTACTCGGAGGCCACCTGGACATTCTTGACATATTCGATCAGGAAGCGTGTGCCAAAGGTCCAGACGAAAAACACTCCCGTCAGGAGCCAGGGACGTTCCTCGGCGTTGCGTTTCCAGTACATCCACATCAGCAGGGCGAACAGCACAAAGTAGCATCCGGCTTCATAGAGCTGCGTGGGGTGGGCAGGGAGGGTCTGGCCGTCGCGAACGAAGATAAAGCCCCAGGGGAGGTCAGTGGGGCCTCCGTAGATTTCGGAGTTCATCAGATTGCCCAGGCGTATGAGCCCGGCCACGAGGGCCACAGCGACGACTATCTTGTCAAACACCCATGATGCCGGCTTCTTGCTCACCAGCCAGGAGAACAGCAGGAGAGCGATGATGTTGCCTATGGTACCTCCGTGGCTTGCGAGTCCGCCTTCCCATATTTTGAAGATTTCTCCGGGGTGTTGCGAATAGTAATCCCACTGGTAGAAAAACACATGGCCCAGGCGGGCGCCGACGACCGTGCCGACCACGAGATAGATGAGCAGCACGCCGAGCCAGCTCTCAGGAGCTCCCTCGTGCTTGAACATCCGGGCCACGATCTGATAGCCGATAAAGAAGCCGATGGCGAACATCAGTCCGTACCATCTCACGGTCAGAGGCCCGAGACTGAATATCGCCGGGTCTGCGTTCCAGACCACAAAGTCAAGTGGAGTAATCATAGGTGCATATAAGAATCCGGCCGGCGCGTGCCGGCCGGATTATGAGAGTTATTTGGGAAAATTTACTTCTCGCCTACAATGGCAGCGGTGTCGGTGGCAATCATCAGCTCCTCATCAGTGGGGATGACCACAACGTGCACCTTCGAATCGGGGCCGGAGATTTCTACCTCCTTGCCGCGCGCCTTGTTGGCCTCGGCATTGAATGTGACGCCCATGAAAGCGAGTTTCTTGCATATTTTCTCGCGGGTGTCGAGCTGGTTCTCGCCCACGCCCCCTGTGAAGACAATCACGTCCACGCCACCGAGCACAGCGGTGTAGGCGCCGATATACTTCAGGATGCGGTATTCATACATGTCCATCACGAGGCGCGCGCGCTCGTCGCCGCGGGCGATGGCATCCTCGATGTCGCGCATGTCGCTGCTGACCCCGCTCACGCCGAGCACGCCGCTCTTCTTGTTGATGTAGTTCATCAGGCCGTCGGCGTCAAGGTTGAGCTCCTTCATGAGATAGACGAGGGCGCCGGGATCGACATCGCCGCTGCGGGTGCCCATCATCAGACCCTCGGTGGGCGTGAGGCCCATAGAGGTGTCTACGCTCTTGCCGTCGCGGATGGCAGTGATCGAGCCGCCGTTGCCGATATGGCAGGTGATGATGCGCTGCTTGTCGTAGTCAAGGCCGAGGAACTCGCAGGCGCGGCGCGACACGTAGCGGTGGCTCGTGCCGTGGAAGCCGTAGCGGCGCACGCCATACTTCTCGTAGGCCTCATAGGGGAGGGCATACATGTAGGCCTCGGCAGGCATGGTCTGGTGGAAAGCGGTGTCGAATACGGCCACCTGGGGCACCTTGGGGAGGAGGTCAGTCACGGCCTCGATGCCGGTGATGTTGGCCGGATTGTGGAGCGGGGCTACGGTGTAGCACTCCTTCACCTTCTCAATCACCTCGGGAGTGATGAGCACGGACTTGTTGAACTTGTCCATGCCATGGACCACGCGGTGGCCGACGGCTCCGATCTCGTCCAGGCTCTTGATAGCGCCCTCCTTGGGGTCGGTGAGGATGTCGAGCACATTCTTCACGGCCTCCTTGGCGGTGGGCATCTCCGTTACGATTGTCTCCTTCGAGCCGTCGGGGCGCTTGAACTTCAGGAAGGAATCGGGCAGGCCGATTTTCTCCACGCCACCCTCGGCGAGCACCTCCTTGGAGGCGGAGTCGATAAGTTTATATTTCACACTGCTTGAGCCGCAGTTGAGCACAAGAATCTTCATATCTGTCTTGAATGTTTTACTTATTCACTATGACTTATGACCTATCACTTATTCGAGGCCTTTGTCGCCGATGGCCTGGTTGCAGGTCACGATGATGGTGTTGACGATGTCGTCTACCGTCGCGCCGCGCGAGAGGTCGTTGACCGGAGCGCCGAGGCCCTGGAGGATGGGGCCGACAGCGCCGGCTCCTGCGAGGCGCTGCACGAGCTTATAGGCGATGTTGCCCACCTCGAGCGAGGGGAATATGAGGGTGTTGGCGTGTCCGGCCACGGGGCTGCCGGGAGCTTTCTGAGCGCCTACTGAGGGCACGATGGCTGCATCGCTCTGGAGCTCGCCGTCGACGAGAAGCTCGGGGTCAAGGTCGTGCACCTTCTCGGTGGCGATGCGCACCTTGTCAACGCGCTCATGGCTTGCGCTACCCTTGGTGGAGAAGGAGAGCATGGCCACTACGGGGTCGAGGCCTGCGATGTCCTTGGTGGTCTTGGCCGTGGATATGGCGATCTGGGCGAGCTCATCGCTGGTGGGATCGGGCACGACGGCGCAGTCAGCGAAGATGAGCATGCCGTCCTGGCCGAAGGGGCATCCCTCGGGAAGGAGCATGATGAAGGCTCCGCTCACCACGGAGATGCCGGGCTTGGTCTTGAGCACCTGGAAGGCTGCGCGCAGCACGCTCGACGTGGGGCTCAGGGCGCCGGCCACCATGCAGTCAGCATCGCCGGCCTTGATCATGAGGCAGCCAAGATAGAGGGGGTTCTTCACCTGGTAGCGGGCATCCTCGAGGGTCATGCCTTTTTTCTTGCGGAGCTCGCAGAGGAGCTCTGCATATTTTTCTGTGAATGCTTTGTCATCGCCGTCATAGATGGTCGCCTTGGCGATATTGGCCAGACCGAGCTCCTCGGCTTTAGCGAGAATTTCCTCGCGCTTGCCGATGAAGTTGACTTCGGCTATCCCCTGGGCAAGGATGCGGTCGGCAGCCTGGAGCGTGCGGGGTTCAGTGGATTCGGGCAGCACGAGGCGCTGGGGATGCTTCTGCGCCGTGGCGGTGAGACGTTCAAACAGTGTCATGATACTATCTTTAAAATTAGATTTGGGTCGATATCGGGGTCAATATGGGTGACCGGGGCTCCTTGCGGAGTTGAATCAGCGCAAAGTTAGCAAATACTATTCAAATGATATGCACGTATGAGGGGAAAAATGGAAAAATTTTGCTAAATTTGCACCGCTCACCTCCCTCAGAAGGTCTCTGCGGGTACGGCGGCATACGAAAAATGCGTATAATCAAGCGCCTGCATCTGTTTGTGCTGAAGAGCTTTCTGCCCCTGTTCGCGATGACATTCTTCATCGTGCTCTTCATCGTGCTCATGCAGTTCCTGTGGA
>CAZWVY010000048.1:0-1932 GCA_964637105.1 uncultured Sangeribacter sp.
AAATCCCTCACCCAAAACCGCCCCTGAGACTTAAAAATTTTATGAGACGGGGTCTTAATCAAACTAAATATACCATGACAGTCACTGACCGATTCCTGGATTTCGTCCGCTTCGATACCCAGAGCGATGACGAGACCAACCTGACTCCTTCGACTCCGGGACAGATGGAGTTCGCCAAATACCTCCGCGGCGTGGTGGAGGGAATGGGCCTCGAGGATATCACTCTCGATGAGAACGGATACCTGATGGCCACGCTTCCCGCTAATGCCGAGGGCAACATCCCCACTGTGGGCTTCATCGCCCACATGGATACGGCTCCCGATATGTCGGGGCGCCATGTGAAGCCCCGTATCGTCAAAAACTATGACGGCAAGGACATCACTCTCAATGAGGAGCTCAATATCGTGCTCTCCCCCCGCGAGTTTCCCGAACTGCTCAATTATGTGGGCCAGGACCTCATCGTGACCGACGGCACTACGCTGCTCGGCGCCGATGACAAGGCCGGCATCGCTGAGATACTCTCAGCGGTGGCCCACCTCCAGGCACACCCGGAGATCAAGCACGGCAAGGTGCGCATCGCTTTCAATCCCGATGAGGAGATCGGCAAGGGCGCCCATAAGTTTGATGTCGAGCTCTTCAATGCTGACTGGGCCTACACGATGGACGGCGGCGCCGTCGGCGAGCTGGAATACGAGAACTTCAACGCGGCAGGCTGCAAAATCATCATCAAGGGGCGCAATGTGCACCCCGGCACGGCCAAGCACAAGATGGTCAATTCAATCCGCGTGGCTAACCGCTTCATCTCCATGCTCCCCAGCTGGGAGACCCCCGAGCATACCGAGGGCTACGAGGGCTTCTACCACCTCGTGGGCATCAACGGCACCGTGGAGGAGACCACGCTGTCATACATCATCCGCGACCATGACCGCGCGCGTTTCGAGAGCCGCAAGCGCGAGATCGAGCACCTCGGCCGCAAGCTCAATGAGGAGTATCCCGGATGCTGCACCGTGGAGCTGACGGACCAGTATTACAACATGCGCGAGAAGATCGAGCCGGTGATGCACATCATCGAGATTGCCGAGCAGGCCATGCGCGACAGCGGCGTGACGCCCCGCGTGCAGCCCATCCGCGGAGGCACGGACGGAGCGCAGCTCTCGTTCAAGGGCCTCCCATGCCCCAATATCTTCGCCGGCGGCGAGAATTTCCACGGACGCTACGAGTTTGTGGCCATACAGTCAATGGAGAAGGCCACGGATGTCATCGTCAACATATGCCGCATCGTAGGCTCCAAGCAGTAATGCTCCGCGCTACGGAATGAAACGTCTGATAGTAATCACAGGGCCGACTGCCTCAGGCAAGTCGGCCCTTGCCGTGGATATGGCCCGGCGGCTCAATACGGAGATTATCTCGGCTGACTCGCGCCAGGTGTACCGCGGGATGCCCATTGTGACAGCCGTGCCTACGGAGGAGGAGCGCGGCGGGGTACGCCATCATCTGCTGGAATGTCTTGACCTCAGGGAGGAATACAGCGCGGCCCGGTTCGCCTCGGATGCCATGCGAATAGCCCGGAGGCTCTGGGATGAGGGGCGGGAGGATGTCGTGGTCTGCGGGGGCTCGATGATGTATGTCGACGCGCTCTGCTTCGGCATAGACGAGCTGCCGGACGTACCCGCGGAACTGCGCGCCGCCCTCAAGGCCGAATGGGAGGCGGAGGGTGACGCCTGGCTGCTGAGCCGGCTCAAAGAACTGGACCCGGACTATTACGGGAAAGTGGACCGCGCCAATCTGAAGCGCGTCTTCCACGCAGTAGAGATCTCCCTGACAGCCGGCCGCCCCTACTCATCCCTCCTCACAGGCAGCCGCCCGGCCCCCTCCGCGGCTCATCCCTCCTCTTTCTTACTGCGTCCGGCTTCAGCCGGGCGAAATGCGGCT
>CAZWVY010000048.1:2032-19103 GCA_964637105.1 uncultured Sangeribacter sp.
GGCTCATCCCTCCTCTTTCTTACTGCGTCCGGCTTCAGCCGGGCGAAATGCGGCTGAAGCAGACCGGCCGGAGATAATCCGCATGATGATAGACCTCCCCAGGGAGGAGCATTTCGCCCGCATCAACGCCCGGGTCGGCAGGATGATGCAGGCCGGCCTCGAAGAGGAGGCGAGGAGGCTCTACCCCATGAGGGGGCTCAACAGCCTCAATACGGTAGGGCTCAAGGAGATGTTCGCCTGGTTTGACGGCGCAATGACCCGCGAGGAGGCCCTGTCAAGGATGGCGAAAAACACGCGCGTCTACGCCAAGAAGCAGCTGACATGGTTCAAGCGCGACCCGCACATCCTGCGAATCGCGCCCGGCAGCCGGTTGCCCATATAGGGCCCGGCTGAATAATAGCCTGCGGAGAAGCCCGCCGCTGCTCAGAAATTATAGCCTACGATAAACTGCCAGCTCTTGTTGCGCCCTCCGAGCGAGGAGTCTGTCCATGCATGGCATCCCCCGGCTTCGTAGGCCACCTCCACCACCCAGTGGCGCTTGAGCTCCAGCCCGGTGCCGGCTCGCAGGCCGGCGTCAAACTTCTTGCGCTCAGCCGTCAGTGTCCCTTCAGGGCGCACGATGTCGATGAGGCCGTTGCCGTCAGTGCCCAGGCGCCAGGTGATATAGGGGCCGGCCATGACGTTCCATCTCAGATTGTCGGTGACATTGAAGCTCACCACGGCCATGACAGGAATGGCGAAGTGGTATGTGCGGTAATGGCCTAACTGCACCAGCTCGCTCCACTCCCCGGCCTCATCAGCAGGGGGGAGCGCCGTGGCATAGGCGTAGTTGCCTGATCGGGACTCAAACCAGAAGGATGGGCGGATCGACAGATAGTCGCGGAAATGGATTCCCACCTCAGCGCCGAAGTTCGTGCCGAGGCCCCAGGAATTGACATTCCAGAGGTCGAAAGTGTTCTTGTTCAGTGTGACGTTGCTCTGGTTGAGACCGGCGCGGACGCCTACAGAGAGCATCTTCTCGGGCGATTCTGTGGAAAAGAACTCCTGAGCCGAGGCGCATCCGGCTCCGAGGGCCAGGGCCCCTAACAATGCAATATATTGATTCTTCATGAGAAATGATTTAGTCAGAGATAAGTGATGTGGTCCGGCAACGTGACGGGGGTGAAGCGCGGGGCTTCCGGCACGCCGGAGCGCAGCCGACACAAAATTATAAAATTATATTGTGATATGAAATATATTGAGTAATTTTGTGGCGGATTTCAGCGCCGCGCCCCTGCGGGCCGCGCACGCTGAGACGACATCTTAACTATAACTGTATAACCATAAGGCTGTATCCAATATGGGCCCCCATCTGAAACTATCATCCCTCACGAGCATCAAGGACTATGTGATGATCGTGATAGGCATCTTGCTTTACGCCATCGCTTTCTCGGCATTCATCCTGCCGCACGAAATTGTGATGGGCGGAATGACCGGTTTTGCCACACTCATCTATTTCGCCACCGGAAAGGCCGTGCCGGTGGCCGTGACCATATATGTCGGCAATCTGTTCCTGCTCGCCATAGCCTACCGGATAGTAGGCAAGCAGTTCGTGATGCGCACCATCTTCGGCTCTACCATCGTGGCCCTGAGCATCGGTGTGTTCGAGAATTTCTTCATGAACCTCGGCCATCCCATCATACAGGACGTGACAATGTCGGCCGTGCTCGGAGCCATCCTGTCAGGCATCGGCGTGGGCACGATCTTCATACACAACGGCTCATCGGGAGGCACGGATATCATTGCGGCGATGGTCTCCAAGGTGAGCAACGTCAGCATCGGGCGCACGATGATATTCGTCGACATGACAATCGTGGGTTGCTCAATGTTCCTCCCCTTCGACGGCACGCTCTCCGAGAGGCTTGAGGCCAGGGTGCCGATCATAGTCTACGGCCTCGTGGTGACATATATCATTGCATATTGCACCGACCTGGTGATCAACACCAACCGCCAGGCCACGCAGTTCATGATCTTCTCCACCAAATGGAAGGAGATAGCCGATGTCATCAACGCTGAGGCCCATCGCGGCGTGACAGTCCTGGACGGCATGGGATGGTATTCGAAAAAGGAGATGAAGATACTCATGGTGTGGTGCCGCCGCATAGAGTCTGTGACAATCTTCCGAATCGTCAAGGCCATCGACGACAATGCCTTCATCACCCAGGGTGCCGTCAACGGCGTCTACGGCAAAGGCTTCGACACCATGCGCGTGAAGATGAAGAAGAAACCGGCCCCTGCCTCCGGTGATCCCCAGCATCAGTAAATTCCCGGCCTCGGGCGCGTCGCAGCCGACACGCCCGGGGCCTTTCCACTAACTAACTATCTTAATTATGAAGAAAATTGTTCTACCGGCTCTTCTCGCATCCGCGACCGCGCTGTCGGCCATGGCCGACTACCAGGTCAAGGGCGTGGTGGTTGACGCCCAGGGCGAGCCACTGATCGGCGCTACGGTCAGAGTGCCTGACACCAACATCGCGGCGGCTGCAGGCCTTGACGGCGACTTCACCCTCAATGTCCCGGACGGCGTGAAGGAAATCCGCATCGACTACGTGGGATACGAACCGCGCACGGTCCGCGTGGCCAAAGGCTCGACAGGCCTGCGCGTGGTGCTCGATGTGTCTGAGCAGATGCTCCAGGACGTGGTGGTCACCCAGTCTATCGCCCGCACGCGCAAGACGCCCGTGGCAGTATCGACCATCGACGCCCCGACAATCGAGGCCAAGCTCTCCAACCAGGAGTTTCCCGAGGTGCTCAAGACCACTCCGGGCGTATGGGCCACTAAGGATGGCGGAGGATACGGCGATGCCAAAATCAACATCCGCGGCTTCAAGACCGAGAACCTCGCCGCCTTGGTCAACGGTATACCGGTCAACGACATGGAATGGGGCGGCCTCTACTGGTCTAACTGGGCCGGACTCTCCGACGTGACCTCCTCGATGCAGACCCAGCGCGGCCTCGGAGCGGCTATCCTCTCCTCCCCCTCGGTAGGCGGCACTATCAATATCACCACCCGCACCATCGATGCCAAGCGCGGAGGCAATATCTTCTACGGCATGGGCAACGACGGGATGAACCATATCGGCTTCTCCGCCTCCACAGGCCTCATGGAGAACGGCTGGGCAATCACGCTGCTCGGCTCGCGCAAATGGGGCGACGGATATGTGCAGGGCACCAAGTTTGACGCATACACCTGGTTTATCAATATCTCCAAGCGCATCAACGATGCCCACCAGATCTCGCTGACCGCTTTCGGTTCGCCCCAGAACCACTGGAAGCGCGACAAAAACAACGGTCTGACCATCGAGGGATGGCAGGAGGTCGGCAAGTACATGAACGGCGGCAACTCCAACTACCGGTACAACCCCACCTACGGCTACGACCGCTACGGCCAGGTGCGCAATTCCAACTATAACGTCTACCACAAGCCCCAGATCTCGCTCAGCCATATCTGGCAGATTGACCACAAGTCATCGCTCTCCACGGCCGTTTACCTCTCGATAGCCAATGGCTACGGCTCATCGGGCCAGGGACGCAATTCCACGTGGCGCAACAAGTGGTACGGCGCAAGCTCGGGCGTGCTCAACATGGATTTCCGCAACGCCGACGGCACGTTTGACTACGGCGCTATCCAGGAGCTCAACGAGGCTTCACTGACCGGCTCGGAGATGGTGATGGCCAATTCGGTCAACAACCACAACTGGGTCGGCCTCGTGTCTACCTACAAGAATGAGCTCATGCAGGGCCTCAACCTCCTCGTGGGCCTTGACGCGCGCTACTACGCCGGCATCCACAAGACTGTGATCGCCGACCTCTATGACGGCGCATACTTCATCGACAATGATTCCCGCTCCAAGGTATCAGCAGCCAACAATATCGCCGCAGCCGACCCCAACTGGGTCTATGAGAAGCTGACTGTGGGCGATGTGGTATACCGCGACTACACGGGCCACATAGCCCAGGAGGGCATCTACGGCCAGCTGGAATACACGGGCCTCGAGGACAAGCTCACTGCTTTCCTGGCCGGATCGGTCAACAACACCGCCGAATGGCGCTATGACCGCTTCTACTACGACAAGGAGCACGCCAAGTCGGAGACCGTGAATTTCTGGGCCGGCAACATCAAGGGGGGCGTGAACTATAACATCGACCGCCACAACAATGTCTTCTTCAACGGCGGTTACCTCACCCGCGCACCCTTCTTCTCAGGCGGCGCCTTCCTTCAGTCCACGACCAGCAATGCCACCAACCCCGATGCTGTCAACGAGAAATGCGGATCGTTTGAGATTGGATACGAGTACCACTCCCCGATGTTCACCGCACAGCTCAACGGCTATTACACCAAGTGGATGGACAAGACCACGACCAAGGGCAACTACATGGACAACGGCGATTTCTACGCCTTCAACATGCAGGGCGTCGACGCACGCCACATGGGCGTGGAGCTGGCCATGGTGTTCAAGCCCACGCGCTGGCTCGAGCTCAGCGGCATGATCTCCCTGGGAGACTGGGTGTGGGACTCCAATGCTACCGGCTACTTCTACAACCGCCAGGGCCAGCCCCTGGCCGACATCAAGACCGGCGAGATCGCTTCGGGCATCATGGCCCCGGACCATCTGAAGGCAACCCTCAACCAGAAGGGCCGCAAGGTGGGCGGCTCCGCGCAGACCACCGGCGCCCTGGGCTTCACGGTGCGCCCCCTCAAGGGATGGCGCGTCGGAGCTGACTGGACCTTCGCAGCGCGCAACTATTCCGACTACCAGATCTCGAGCAACGACATCATCCCCAATGCCGACATCAAGGTGGCCGACCCCTGGCGCATTCCCTGGGGCAACCAGCTCGACCTGAGCGCGAGCTACTCCTTCAAGATCGGAGGCCTCAACGCCACTATCTTCGGCAACATCAATAATGTCTGCAACTACAACTACGTGGTGGACGCTTACACCAATTCGGGACAGGACGGCACGTGGCAGAACGCTTACCGCGTGTTCTACAACTTCGGCCGCACGTTCTCGCTCCGCCTCAAGGTACAGTTCTAACCGATAATGACTTCAAGAAATGAACAAGATATTCTATAACGGCCTGCTCGCATGCGCCCTCGGCGCGACCGCGATGCTGACGGCCTGCAGCGAGAATTCCTGGAACGACGGCCTTGACGGTTTCAAGACCCCGACCATCGGCACATCGGACGCAATCGCATACACCCTGACCGATGCCGACTACAGCGCCATCGCATCAAATGCGACCAACAAGGCCATCGCCGAAATCGACGGGGAGGCCGACGCTCTGAAGGCCATCGGCACCGCCAAGTCGTTTGCCGACAACATCCAGGCCCGCAAATACCTCCCCGCCTTCCTGAGCTCAACCTCCTTCCCCTACTACACGCTCAATGACGGCTCTTCGGTCAAGGTGTCCTTCAACACCGCCGCAGACGTGAATCCTACCGTGCAGGCCATCAACGCCGGCACTCTGGAATATGACGTGACCGAGGCCGACTACAAGGCTGCCTGGGAAAGCGACGACAATTTTGTCAACGCTTTCGCTCCCGTCACTCCCGCCACGTCCTACCTCCCGGGCTATCTCAAGACTGCATTCCCAGACGCCGAGGCAGGCACTTACGCGGCTGTGAGCTACAACTGGTCGGCCCAGAACCCCGTCTTCGGCACTGCCGGCGGAGGCGAGCAGGGATTCAAGCTCAGCAATGTGCTCGGAGGCGTGAGCCTTGACCAGCAGGTCAGCGTGCAGGGCGTAGTGACGGCTATGTGCACCCGCGGCTTCATCCTGACCGACAAGGGGGGCTCGATACTCGTCTATGGAGCCGATTTCGATGAGAATTCAGTGTCAATGTATGACTACGTGAACGTCTCGGGCACCGTGTCAAGCTACGGCACCGCTTTCCAGATTGCCCTCGCATCGGCTACGGTCGAAGTGGCCGGAAGCGGCGAATACACCTACCCCGCTCCCGTCAGCCTGACGCCTGACCTCATCAAGAGCGTCTGCGACCGCACTGCCGATGAGACCGCCTTCTATGCCGAGGCTGACGCCACGCTCGGCATCTCGGGCAACTACTACAATCTCTACGTGGACGGCCTCGAGGGATACGACCTCTCAGCCTACTACACGCTCGACTACTACAAGGACATCATGGAGGATGGCGAGAAAATGCACATCAAGGGCTACGTGATCGGCAAGTCCGGCTCTTCCCACTGCAATATCGTCATCACCGAAGTGTCTTCGCCCACGCGCGCACGCCGCGCTCCGGCTGCCGACCCCGTCACCGAAAAGCGCGTGGCCCTCTACCGCTTCAACGGCGCAGCCTGGCAGGCCGCATCCGATGTGTGGATGCTCCAGCCCTCCGACTACACCGCCCTGGGCCAGAGCTACGCCAACCTTTCGGGCACCGGCCCCCAGGATCTCCTTCCCCGCTACCTGAAGATGCAGTTCCCCTTCGCCGCGGAGGAGGATGCCAAGACTGTCTGCTACTACTATTACGACTCCTCGGCTAAAGCCAGCACGTACCGCGCCATGCAGTTCGACCTGGCCGGAGGCGAGTGGGTGCGCAATGCCGGCGAGGTGACCGAGCAGTTCTCGCGCACCAACGGTGTCTGGCAGTATAATCCCTCGATCGTGCTCAACCTCCCCTCGGACAAGAGCGCGTTCTGCGTCGAGTTCTACCAGGCTTGCGTGGACTATGTCTTCGAGACACAGTGTGTCCCCCTTGGCGATGACAACATCAAGAGCGGCAAATACTGGGTGACCTCATATGGCAACAACGAGTACTGGTCAGGCACTTCGGCCTACCAGACCAACGTCGACATCCGTCCGGCAGCCGCCCGCGCCCAGTATCCCGCAGGCTTCGAAGGGATGACCGACGAGGAGGTGCAGGAATTCATCATCACCAATTTCCATGACCACACCCTCCCCTACGTGCTCGCCAAGTACTACCCCGACTTCGGCCCGATCGACGGCATTGACGTGACGCTCACGGTCAACTACGGCACATACGACGGCGGCCGCGCCGAGCAGCAGGTGGTATACCGCGTGCTCGCCCCGGGCAAGTACGAGCGCATCAGCTCCACACTCTTCCCCCCGGAAGGCGCAGCTGAATAATAACACCCCGCACACTTACGTTTTAAAGAGGAGGCCCCGCAGGCCTCCTCTTTAATTGTATCACCCTAACCCTCCAGCCATGGGAAAGAGAAAAAAGAAACCGGCCCTGAGGCCCTGGGTCATCATACTGGCCGCAGCCGCGCTGGCCATAGCGGCGGCCTATGTCATGCGCCCCAATACCCGTGAGGCCGGACAGCCCGGATATTCAGCCACCCCCGCTACCGCCGAAGGAGCCGGCGTGTCGGCGAAATCCCTGCTCAGAGTCACAGTGCCTTCCGACATGCCGGACATAAGAAAGGATTATACGGGCTTCACACTCTCCTTCAATCCCGACAACCATACTCCTAACTACGTGGCCTGGGAACTGCTCCAATCCGAAACAGAAGGCCCCCACACCCGCAACAATCAGAATTTCTGGCAGGACAGCGAGCTGCCCGGATGCCCTACGACCAAAGACTACACCAATTCGGGCTACGACCGGGGCCACATGATTCCGGCCGCCGACCAGAAGTGGCACGCTGATGCCATGCGCGACTGCTTCACTATGGCCAACATGACCCCGCAGGCCCACGCGCTCAACGCCGGAGCCTGGGCCACGCTCGAAGAGAAGGAGCGCGTATGGGCGCGCCGCGACTCGGCCCTGATAATAGTGGCCGGACCCGTTTACAATGACTCCGACCGCGAGCGCATAGGCGAGGCCGGAGTGCGCGTGCCCTCGGCTTTCTTCAAGGTGCTCCTCGCCCCATACGTTGACACCCCACGCGCCATAGGCTTCGTATATCCCAACATGCAGGCCCCCGGCAATATGGCCGATTACGCCATGAGCGTGGATGATGTCGAGCGCATCACAGGCTTCGACTTCTTCCCGGCCCTTCCCGATGATATGGAGGAGGCCTTGGAATCCAATTTCTCTTTCAAGGCATGGAACAAGCGCTGACCCTATCCGACACCATCGCAGCCCCCGCCACAGCCCCGGGCGGAGCGCTGACAATCATACGCCTCTCAGGCCCGCAGGCCGTCGAAATCGCCGACCGACTGTGGCGCGGACAGCGCCCCCTGGCGGAGATGGCCCCGAACACTGCCGCACACGGGCGGCTGCATGACAACGACGGCAGCGAGCTCGATGAAATCATCGCGACCGTCTACCGCGCCCCGAAATCATTCACAGGCCAGGACAGCGTGGAGCTTACCCTGCACGGCTCTCCGTGGATAGCACGAGCAGTCATGGCGGCGCTCACCGCAGCCGGAGCGCGCCCCGCAGGGCCGGGCGAATTCACCCAGCGGGCCTTCCTCAACGGGCGCATCGACCTCACACGCGCCGAAGGCATAGCTGACCTCATAGCCTCATCCTCGCGCGCCTCACACCGCCTGGCAATGGCCCAGACCCGGGGTGACTTCTCGCGGCGTTTCACAGCCCTGCGCGAGCGCCTCATCCACATAGCCTCCATGCTCGAGCTCGAGCTCGACTTCGGCGAAGAGGAGGTGGAATTTGCCGACCGCTCCGAACTGGCCCTCCTCTGCGTCGACACTATCAAGGAAATAGACTCCATAGCCGGATCATACGCCACGGGGCGCGTGCTAAAAGAGGGTGTGCCCGTAGTCATAGCCGGGAAGCCCAACGCCGGCAAATCCACACTGCTCAACGCCCTGTTAGGCGATGACAAAGCCATAGTGAGCGCCATCCCGGGCACCACGCGCGACACCATCGAAGACACAGCCGAAATAGATGGCATCCTATACCGATTCATCGACACAGCCGGCCTGCGCACCGACACCGCCGACCCCATAGAGCGCATGGGCATTGACCGTGCCCGAGCCGCCATGGCCACCGCCCGCATCATCCTCTGGCTCCAAGACCCCGCGGACAAGTCCGACCCGTCAGACCCATCAGACCTGTCCGACAAGTCTGACAAGTCCGACCAGTCAGACCTGTCCGACAAGTCCGACAAGTCTGACAAGTCCGACCAGTCAGACCCGTCCGACAAGTCCGACAAGTCCGGCCGGTCCGACTATCATCCCACCGATGCTCAGACAGTGATTAAGATACTGACCAAATCCGACCTGTACCCGGACTTGAAAGCCGATTCCCCCTGGCTGAAAATCTCAGCCAAAGACCGGACCACCCTGTCAGCCCTGAAAGCCAGGCTGAAAGAGACCGTCCTGGCCGGTCAAGACCCCGAGCAGACCCTGATCATCACCAACGCCAGGCACCACGCCCTCCTGCGCCGGGTATCGGCCGACCTGCGCCGGGCCCTCGAAGCCCTCCAGGAGGGCCTGAGCGCCGACCTCGTCTCCCAGGACATCCGCCAGGCCACCCGCCACCTCGGCGCCCTCGTCGGCACAATCACCCCCGACGACCTCCTCCAAACCATATTCTCCCGCTTTTGCATCGGCAAGTAAGGAAGCATTTTTGCGTATAAACGGCACATAATCGAATTACCAACAAATATAAATAGACCTCTGAATTAGCGCAGGTTACAGGGACGTTTCAAGATAAGCGATTTATAAGCGTTTATTGTTCGTTTATGGAATTTTTGTTGTAACTTTGTTGCTCGAAATATTACAGCAACAAAAAAGCAACAAAAATATGGGTACGTCAAAAGAGCCTATCAGACTACGCAGGCGCAAAATGCCGTCGGGTCTCACGTCCCTGTATCTCGACATCTATCTGAACGGGAAACGGACGTATGAGTATCTGAAACTATATCTTGTCCCCGAAAAGACGAGAGCCGACAAGGAGAAGAACCGCACAACGCTCCAACTCGCCGAGGACATTAGAGCCAAGCGTATGGTCGAACTCCGCAACGGTGAGTTTGGCTTCAAATCAATGTATAAGGAGGACACCCTGTTCTACCCCTACTACCGTGCTATGTGCGAGGCGCGACTGGGAGAGGAGAGCCGTGGAAACTGGGGCAACTGGTACTCTGCTCTACATCATCTCAAAATCTACGATGGGAACGAAAAACTGACGTTCCGAGACATCACGACGGAGTGGGTGCAGGGCTTCAAGGACTATCTCGAAAAGGACGCAAAGGCATGGGCGCACGACTTCCGCAAGCGTCTCGACTACCACCCGTTGGCTCGCAACTCGAAACTCTCCTACTTCAACAAACTCCGTGCCTGCCTCAATCAAGCGTTCGAGGAACGCATTATTCCATTCAACCCGATACGGGGCGTAGAGAATTTCAAAGCGGAGGAGGGAACAAGAATGTATCTGACTATTGAGGAACTGCAAAAACTCGTGCAGACTGATATGGCATATCCCGAATTGCGTAGGGCGTTCCTGTTCTCCTGCCTCACGGGGTTGCGCCGTAGCGACATCGCCAAACTGACGTGGGGCGAGGTACATCAGCAGGGGACGTTTGTGCGCCTTATCTTCAAGCAGAAGAAGACAGGAGGGCAGGAATACCTCGACATCAACGAGCAGGCAGCAGAACTCCTCGGAGAACGGGGCAAGCCGCAGGACTTGGTATTTCCGTATATGATAAGCCCCGACTCGCAGAACTCCATTATACAACAGTGGGTGTATAAGGCAGGTATCAATAAGAAAATAACATTTCACTGCGGCAGGCACACGTTCGCGGTTATGATGCTTGACTTGGGCGCAGACCTCTATACCGTGAGTAAGCTGTTAGGGCATAAACTTATTGGCACGACGCAGATTTACGCCAAAGTGCTTGACAAGAACAAGCAGGCAGCGGTCTCCCGTATTCCTACAATATTCGGGACACCGACGGAGGACACCGACACGCCACCCTCCGAGGAGGAGAACGACACGACGCAAAATTAGCACCTCTCGCCAACGCTTTTTACTTTGGTTGGGTAATTTATCAACCGAGAGCGTTTCGTTGGCGAGAGACAAAATTTGAGAAAAATAACTGCTAATCGGCAGACGGCTTGGATTTAGTCTGGGTCGTCTGCTGTTTTTGTTTCTGAAACATATCCCCGAAGCCCGTTAAGAGCCATTGAGCGGATACCCCGTAATCCCTTACGAGGTAGGTCAGCCACGACACTTGAAATATGTCTCTCGACATATCTTTTTCGAGAGAGTTCAAGTTCCAGCGGTTGATATTATACTGGTTGGTAAAGGTCTGCTTGCCCCGAATTTCCCGACGGGCTTTGAGGGCGTAAAGAGCCTCGAAGAAACGACGTATCACTGCTTGGCTTTCGGTTGTTTGCATAGGGCATTTTCAAATTTAGCGTCCAACATACTTTCGCGCTCTGCGAGGAGTTCCTGCCACTTGGCAACCTGTTCGGGGCTGAAATTAGGCTTCACCTCTCCGACACACATTTGCTCAAACTCCCTCACCTCGGCAGGGGTCATTACGGGCAGGTACTTTTCCATTTCGAGGATTGAGAGAATGTAGGTCTGCGCCGTGGCTCTGACCTCTGACAACTTTTCGTCTTGTAGCATTTTCCCCTCTCCGAGCAACAGCCAACGGGCATTTAGTTCAGGGAGGCGTTGGAGCAGGGCTATCACGGGGGCTATCCCGAAATCCTTGCCACGGACGAGTTTAGAGAGGTATTGGGGCGACCACCCCATAAACGTAGCAAACGGGGTCTGCTTTCCTCCTGTCCTGTATTTAATTATTTCTACCAGTCTATTGTTCATTTGTAGGAAGTTTTATTGTCGGCAACGAAAAGCGTATTGAACTTATCGTAATCGACCTCGAAGTACGAAATATCAATCAATTCAGTAACTGCTCCGAAACAGAAACGCACAACCTCTTTGCCATTATCGACAACACGTTTAACCGTGATGAACGGCACTTGATTAGGAGACTCTACGCCTTTCAGCGTTTCGGTCAAGGATAGGAAGAACGGGAATGAATACTCCTCGTTCGCACGGGACATACTATTGACATAAGACGGAGTGAATGTAACCGCCTCTCCTACGGGCAGATTTTTGAGAGTAGCAAGTTGCTCCTCGGAGAGCAATGCAGCATAGATATGGCGTGAATACATCCACTCGGTCTGCAATGTAGGATAACGCCAGTGATAATCTCGCTTGTCGAGGAATAGGTAGGTATCTCCGTCTAACTGACCGAGGAACAACCCGTGATAATTATCCACATTTACGCCTTCTCCGAGGTAGAGCATTTTTGAGCATTTGCGGCTCTCCCATTTCCCTGTTTTACTATTCCGTTCCCAATACAGGGCGTTATTCAGTTCCTTGGACTTCCACGATAATTCGGGCATAGGTTTATCTACGCGACTTTGAGCCACACACAGGCTTGCGATAGTGAGCACAATGAGGCTCACGGCTGCTTTTATCTTCATTGTCTATTCAGTTTTTCTAACAGGTTCATTAAACGCTGGGAGATGTCGTTTGTGTTTCGGACACTCTCGGCAAGCAACTGGCGCATTTCCGTAATCTCGTTGAGGGCTTGTTGCAGGAGGGCGGCAGGAACGCCGTCTGATACATCCCCACTCCCCGAAAACTTGTTACCGTCTCCGTTGACGTGCTGTTCAACGGGTGAGTTTATAGCCTCGCCCTCTCCATTTCCTCCGAAAAGAGAGGACGAAACCATTTCGCCTTTCGGTGCTATGGTTTGGAGCAGTTTGACGATGTTGTCGGGTATCGTTTTCCCTGCTTCCCAGTTTTGTACCGTGCGGAGAGTTACACCGCAAACCTCGGCTAACTGCTTTTGCGTCAGCCCGTTTCGTTCCCGAAACTTTTTTATGTCATCAAACTTGTTCATTTCCAAGAGATTAAGTGGGTGTTACGAAATTTGAAACAAAATTTTACGAAAAATTTTCGTCGAAATATTTTGTAGATACGAAAGTATTTCGTAATTTTGCGGCGTATTCGATTTAATATCGGTGCAAAAATACGAAAAAATATTTGAAATCGAATAAACCAAACAGTAAAAAATCGCAACATGGACAAAGAAACCGAGATTAAGCACCTCCGAGAGTTGCAACACGGCGATACCTATTTCGCCATGTTCTTCGGGGACGACATCGACAAGATGGTGCAGAACATACAGAACGACTTCCCGATTGAATTGGGCTGTAAGTTCGCGGCAAAAGCCGACGCGCTGAAATCTTCTCTCGACAAACTCAAAGAGAGCAAGGCGCAGACCGAGTTTGAGACGGCGGTCTCTATATTCAAGGAACTCGAAGACAACGTGCCTCAGCCGTTGTTGCTGATGATTATGGATTTACTCGGCAGTCCGCTTCGGGTTATCGAGGCAAAGGTAGCAGCCGACGTCCCCCCGACCAAGGAGGAGGTGGAGTACCTTATCAAGGAGGCGAAACGCGATTGACATAACTGGGAGGGGCAACCCTCCCCAAAATCATAACAAAAATGACATCATTCAAAACTGACTACCAAAGGGAAAAGGAGGCGCGAGACAAGCAGATTTACGACGAGTACGTTGCTCTCACCTCCGAGCCAGGGACTGCCCTAACCAAGGTGCAGGAATACCTGATGAAAAAGTACAACATTCATTCGCCCTCTACGCTGTGGGCTATCCGCAAGCGTGTAGAGGCGAAAATGAGAAAGGGAGGCAAGAAATGAGAACGCCTTTACACCCTGTTCTCCAGTGGCTGCTGGTTGTGGCGTTTGTCGCGTGGTTTACAATCCTGCTCGTCGTTATCATCGGCGAGGACAACCCCGATATGCCGCTCTCAATCATGGACTTTTTTCTAATCAAGATAATGGCAGGTTGCTCTGTATACACTACCTACAAGGCTGGGGCGTGGTGCTACTATCACGACTACTTCCCTGCTATTGTACAGGCGTATATCGACACAGCCTGCGAGGAGGAGGACGACGAAATATGAATGAGTTAGGCAAAGCAATAATGGAACGTCTCGACGACATCAAACGGGCTACCCTAATCGGCGTTAAGGACACTCTGACTATCGAGGAGTGCGCGATGCTTACAGGGTACAGCGTTCAGACGCTCTACACATTTACATCGAAGCGCGAGATACCACATTTCAAACGTGGGAATTATCTGTACTTCTCCAAACAGGAGGTCGAGCAGTGGTTGCGTAGCAATCCCGTCCCCACGGTACAGCAAATTAACTGTGAGGCAGAGACTTACGTTGCAACCCATAGGGGGGGGTAAAATATGAAAGCGGCAGTCATTAACGCCTTTACAAAGGTCTACTACAACGTGTTGAAGCAGGATATAATCAACAACGGAATGTTCGACGAGGACGTGTTTCACGATACCTACGTTGCTCTGCACTCCGCTCCCGATATGCCGCTGACCCCGAAAATGTTCAAGTCAGTTTACCGCTATCTCCTGCGCCGTGAGCTGTCGAGGTCGTACACGACCATTACCCCGACGGAGACATTTTTTCAGTTGCTCGCTACCCCCGACGAGGAGACCGCAACCGCCTCCGAGGAGGACAAGGACGAGGTAACGGCAATGCAGGTTAAAGAATACGCCCGTATGGCTCTCTCCCCGAACGACTACAAGCTGTTTTTCCTCCGATTTATCAAGGAGTTTACGTTACAGCAGACTGGGGAGTACATCGGTTGCTCAATCTCCTGCGTTCAACGTCGAAGCGACAAAATCAAGACAAGAATATCTAATCACTTTCAAAATCAATTAGCAATATGAAACTCAAAGTATTTACAACCGCCGATAGTCGAAGCAACAGCCACCCACAAGGGGTGCGGTGTATAACCGTTCGTCGCAAGCAACACTCCGTATCGTTTTCGGCTATCCTCTCCCGTGAAATCGAGGTCAAGGAGGGCGACACCGCCTATCTCGCCATGGACGAGGAGAGCAAGAACGACTGGTATTTCGCTATCGGTCAATTCCCCGACGGCTACCGCCTGTGCCTCCGCAAGCCCAAGGTCGAGACCCAGAGCAGCCTCCGCTACTTCTGCTGTGGCAACGTGGCTACCAAGTTCCTCGAAGCTAACAAGGCAAAGGACATCTGCGCTTGTCTCGTGTCGGAACAGCCACAGGAGATAGACGGGGTCAAGTGGTACAAAATCATCACTTCTAAACCGCTACGAGTTAAGTAACACCATATAATCACTTAAAATTCAACAGCAATGAACGAAATCGTTGAAGTTAAGCAAGCCGATATGCTTGCCGCAATCAACCGCAGCGAGGTGGATATGCAGATTGCTACCGCCAAGCAGTATCCGAGAGACATTCAGCAGGCTCTCAACCGTATTCAGACCCTCGCCACTCTCGACGAGGAGACCGCAGGCGACTGCTTCTACACCCTCCGTCGTGGCAACGGCGGTCAAGTCATCGAGGGTTTGTCCGTGCGTTTCGCCGAAATCATCGCAGGAGCGTGGGGCAACCTCCGCGCACAAGCCCGTATCATCGGCAACGACGGGCGCACAATCACGGCACAGGGCGTATGCCACGACCTCGAAACCAACTTTGCCGTGTCGGTAGAGGTCAAGCGTCGTATCACTGACAAGAACGGCAGAACCTACAATGAGGATATGCAGGTAATGACGGGAAACGCAGCCTGCGCTATCGCGTTCCGCAACGCCGTCCTGAAAGTCGTCCCGAAGTCCGTAACCAAGCGTATCATCGAGCAGGTTAAGCAGGTCGCAATCGGCAAGGCTATGGACTTGGAGACGAGCCGCAACCGAATGATAGACTACTTCGGCAAACTGGGCGTGAACCAAGCAACCCTATTTACCTACCTCGGAGTAAAGCGAGTGCAGGACATCGACGCTCAAATGATTTTCGAGTTGCGCGGACTGGCTAACGCTCTCAAAGAGGGTACTACCACTATCGCCGAGACTTTCCAGTCGTCCCCTACCAACAGCGAAAAGACTGCCGAGGAAGCACGAAAGAAAGCCGAGGAGGCAATGGGACGTGTCGCCCAAGCAACTACACAGGGCAAGGGCAAAAAGTCGCAGGAACGCAACGAAAATGCCCCCGTCGAGGACGTGGTCGCCGAGGAGGTAGACACCGAAACTGGCGAGATAATCTCTGAAACAGCAACAACCAAATAATAACCACTATGCAACCCACAGAACAAGACATCATCAAGGCGTATAATATCGCCAAACAGTCAGGCGCAGACAGCACCTGCAAAGTGCTTGAAGCACTCTACCCCTCCTTGGACTTCACGCCCAAGGATAACCGCCCCGTAACGGAGCGTATCAAGACCTTTGAGGACGCAGTCGCAGCCCTCGGAGACTCCCACCCCTACGTCGTTCAATTCAATGCTCTCGAAGATGGATTGTTGGACGTTCAAGACTCGACCGAAGACGATGACGCCGACATCTTGGCGTACTTAAAACTCCGTATCATCGTCGCTGCTCTCAACGAGGGCTGGAAGCCTCAGTTTGTCGAGAACGAGCAGCGTTGGTATCCGTGGTACTTCCTCTATACCGATGCTGAACTCGCAGAACAGGACGAGGAGTGGAAGCAGGAGAATACTATTCTTGACCTCCACGACCGCCGTGTCGTTGGTCGGTCGAACAACAACTCGAATGCGAATGGCGGTCTCGTCTATGCGGTCGCGAGCTACGCATCGTCGGGTTCGGGCACGAGCCACGGGTCTCGGCTTGCCTTCAAGAGCAAGGAGTTAGCCGAATATGCAGGCAAGCAATTCATCGAAATCTATGCCAACATGAATATCGGTCGCAACATCTAAAACAACAGCAACAATGGAACTCAAAGAAATCACTACCGCCCTCTACGACTGGGCAGACAAAGACAACAAGCGCAGTGTGCTGTGTATCGCCACTGAAAGAGTCAACGAAACCGAGGAGGGCTATACCCTCTCGACCTCGACTGCCATAAACGGCAAGAAAGGTATGATTGTAGACGCTCTCATCGACATAATGCAGGACGACAAGGGCTTGGCTGAAATCATCAAGGACGCAGCCCTCAAATACATAATCGAACATTCCAGCCCGTTAGCCGTCGGGGTGGTCTCCGTCAAAGCAGGAAAGGAGGACGACGATGAGTAACACAATCAT
>CAZWVY010000049.1:0-18966 GCA_964637105.1 uncultured Sangeribacter sp.
GCGAAGCAAACGAAGCGCAGATTGAACGCTTCCTCAATAATCTCGGCCTCAAACCGGATAGGAATGAAGCTGCTGATTGAGGAATATGACTACCCGGTCGATGCCGTCAAAAAGCTGTTTCCCAATATTGACGAGCTCGACCCTGTTGACGGCAAAGTCAGAGTCAACTATGTTGGCTACTATTATCATGCCGCCGAGCAGGAGAGCGTATTCATTCTTCCTAAAGTAGTGCTCGAGGCCAATGAGGACGACCCCAAGAAAGAGAAAGTGTTCGGGCGACACCGCCCCGAGGACATCATAGACCTGGAAGCCGACGGTTCGCCTCTGACTAAAACGGAGCGGGAGTTCATTTACGGGCTGGCCGTCTGGATATACCGCGCCATCGCCGTCTATCGTGAGGACTGCAAGACTTCAAACCGCGACCATACCATTATCCGGCATCAGAATATCGTCCGCCAAGGACGCGGCAGAAAACGCACTGCCAACACCTACTTGGATATCCTGCTTTCGCTCATTGACTTCAATAAGCGAAACAAGGACTGGTTTATGTTCATCCTGAAGAATATCCACTCGGGATATAACAAGATAAACTGGAACCGTACAATCGCCAAGTCGCAGGTCGTAGTGCAGAATAACGAGCCGGTCTACCTCAACCCCGTTACTAAGAAGCGGCAGGTCAATTTTGATGAGGAACTGCTCGTTATCTACTACTCTATTCTGCATTACATCAAAAACGAGTACGGTTTCCCGGTGGAGGTGAACGTGAATTATGACCTCATCACCGGCAAACGTTTCAAGCAATATCTTGACAAAGGTATCGGCATACGCCGGCTCCGGCAGATCAAGTACAAATATTTCTCCGACAAGGCGCTCGAACTTTGGGAACTGTGCTATGCGTTCTTCGAGCAGTCAAAGCAAATCCGCATAGCTTCGCAGATGAATGAGTTTCTGTTAGCAAAGAACTTCAACATTGTTTTTGAAACAATGATTGACGAGCTTATCGGAGATTTCACCTTCCCGGACCGCATCAACAAACATCAGGAGGACGGCAAGGAAGTTGACCATTTGTTCCTATGGGATTCTTTGACCCGTGCCCGCCGGGAAGACGAACAGCGAGAGAGCAACCATCTCACTTATTACATCGGCGACTCAAAGTATTACAAGCAGAAGAATCGCATCGGACGTGAATCAGTCGCGAAGCAATTCACATACGCCCGCAATGTCATTCAGTGGAACCTCAACCTTTTCTTCGGGGAGAAAGCCATGCAGGATGAGCGCAGCCGCAAGGATTTCTGCCTGCGGGATGAGGTGACCGAGGGCTACAATGTCATCCCGAACTTTTTCCTTTCAGGCAAAGTGCCTTCGGACTTCAATTACCGCGACCACATCGAGGAGACCGGCAAGACAGCTAAGACCCACATCTCGCGCCAATACGTGAACCGTCTGTTTGACCGCGACACGCTGCTCGTCACCCACTATGACGTAAACTTCCTTTTCGTGCTCTCGCTTTATGCCCGTGACAATGTGGCGCAGAAGCGGCAGTGGCGCGACAAAGTCCGCAACATATTCCGCGACAAAATACGCGAGGAACTCAGCAACCGCTATCAGTTCCACGCCCTTCGCGCATTGCCGAATATAGACTCAAAAGAGTGGATTAAAGCCAATTTCAAAGAAGTTATCGGCAAGGTCTTCGCGCCATATGATGAAGATAAGGGAATAGTAGCTTTGGCTCTCGCCAATCCCGACTATGAGCGCGACCCCGATGTGGCTGCCGAGGTCGCTGCTGAAAATACCCGAATCATCAAACTCGTGGATACTGCATTTTCACGTGTCGAACTAAAGAATCTTGGAGTTGACCCCCGGCCGCTGCTGCCCCCTCCTGCCATTTCCGCCGTTGCCGCGCCTCACGGCAAAGATGGCATCATTATGTTTGCTTACATGCAGTATGATGCCAACGCTGTCAAATTCAGAGAATCCGGCAAAGTCGCTGTCCCTATCTTGTATAATGATGAAGGGATGCGATTACTCGAAAATATCGACTCTATCGGTTTCATCCTCTTTAATAAGTGGAACCAAGCATCGCAACATCTCTTTAAGTTGCGCGAGAAACCGAAAGTCATGCCGAAACCGAATATCCCGGCTGAGTACTTGAATATCCGTAACCGCAAGAAGCCCGGAGATATGCCCGACCAAGTGGATTTTCTTTATCTGCTTTTGGACATTGACATGACAGAAGAAATGGACTCATCAAGCCTCGATTGCCAGCGATACAGATTGCGCGGCGGCGATCCTTCAAGATACGATGCTATTTATTCAACTCTCTCGGACCTCACAATTAATCTGCCCGCAAATTAGCGGGATTGATGAAAGACCCCGTTTCATAAAACGGGGTCTAAGGCGGTAGGGGCTGTCAGGTGTTGCGGACGGCTACGCGGGCGCGCTCGATCCAGTAGTTGCGCAGGGCCCCGTAGGGCACGATCTTGCGGCCGTCGTGCATGGGTGCGAGCCATTTGCCGTTGAGGCACACGGCTGCATACAGGCCGCCGCGCTCAGTGCGCAGCAGCGCTATGGTGAGGTTGGCCCCCATCGGGACTATCTCATAGTCTTTCCAGCGCGAGGGCACCTCTTTCCAATCTTTGACTGTCACGCTGCACCCCGGCAGGTTCATCAGCGAAAAGAGGGGAAGCAAGGTCTCTGCATGGCCGAAATACATGCTGGCTGTCAGCGCCTTCGGGTCAGCTTTGCCCGTCTTCTCACGCAGCGCCTCAGCCTCCACGGCGGCATCCATCGCACTGATCATCGACACCAGCAGCGGGGCGGCCGCGCGCGCCGGCTCGTCGGAGATGGAAGTCCAGGTGCGCCGCAGATACTTGTCCAGGTTCTCCGCCTCCCAGCAGCTCCGGTATTCCTCTTCAGTCATCCATTGCGTGGTAGGCACGCCCAGACCTGAGCAGCGCAGGGACTGCAGCACGCCGTATATGTGCATCGACAGGGTGCGAAGTATGTTCTCCTTCAGCCCTGCGCCGGGCGTGAAGAGGCGCTCCGCCGGGGCTGCGGGGACCCGGGTGTGAAGCCACTCGGCATATACCGGAGTCCAGTCCCCCTTGTCAAGGAAGGCCTCATACTGCTCATCGGATTCGAAGAAACGCAGCAGGGGGTCGTACTGCCTCCCTTCGGAGGCGCTGACAGCGACCTCCTTTTCCAGCGGATCGGCAGTGATGATGGTCTCCGTCAGCCCGTACATGGTCTGCACCACACGCGGCACGTAGGAGGATATGGCCTCTATGCTGCCGCGACCGATGAGGTCGGGAAACTGGCTCAGGAGCCACCTGCCCATGAAACGCTGCTCGGCCAGTCCCTCGGGACTGAGCAGGCCCCACTGCCCTGCGGAGAGCGAGTCCACCCGCTGCAGGAACTCCCCGAAGGCCTTGCCGGCCGGAGTGAGCACGCCCCGCTCCTCAGCCACGCGTATCACGTGCTCCAGGGTCTGCGTCTTCTTTTGCGAAGAGAGGTAGCGGGCGCCGTGGCGCGAGAGATAGTCAATGTAGAGGGGCTTCAGGGAGTCGGGGAGCACGAGGGCCTCGTAGCCGAGCGTATCAAGGGTGGCCATCGAGCCGTCATAAATAGCCGGCAGGGGCTTGTAGTCAGCTGACGGGCTCTGCTGTTTCTTCGCTCCGTATGCACACGAGATTGAGATGAGGGCGAGGATAGCTATCGCGATTCTTTTCATTTTCATGGGGTCTGATATTTTCACAAAGCCGGGAGCGCCTCTATAAGCGTGAGGATGTCGAGGGCTTCCGATACGGATGATACATTTTTGATGAGGAAGGAGCGGCGCCCCTTGATGTCACGCAGCTCGCAGCGCATGGCGTTCATCTGCAGGTAGGCGAGCATACGCCCGAACGCGGGACTCTGGTAGTAGGCCTTGTTGTCGTCGCCCACGAAATAGAGATACATCTTTCCCCCTTTGAGTGTGAGGCGCTCGATGCCGAGACGTTTGGCTGCCAGGCGCAAGGGCACGACCTTGATGAGCTCTGAGGTGACCTTGGGGATTTCTCCGAAACGGTCCTTGAGCTCGCTGCGGAAGGCCTCAATCTGCTCGGGGCGCTCCATGTTGTCGAGCTGCTGGTAGAGGCCTATGCGCTCGCTCTCCTGCGGCACGTATTCCGGCGGGAGCCTCAGCTCAAGGTCGCTCTCGATGACGCAGTCGGCCACAAACTCGCTCTCTCCTGCGGTCTCGATGTCGGCAAACTCCTCCGTGCGCAGCTCAAGCACCGACTCTTTGAGGATTTTCTGATAGGTCTCATAGCCGAGGTCTGCGATGAAGCCCGACTGCTCGGCTCCGAGGAGGTTTCCGGCCCCGCGTATGTCGAGGTCCTGCATGGCGATATGGATGCCGCTGCCGAGGTCGGAGAAGTTCTCGATGGCCTGCAGGCGGCGGCGCGCCACCGGAGTGAGGGGATTGCCCGGAGGCACAAGCAGGTAGCAGAAGGCTTTCCTTCCCCCGCGCCCTACGCGCCCGCGGAGCTGATGCAGTTCGCTGAGACCGAAGTTCTGGGCATTGTTGACCAGGATTGTGTTGACGTTGGGCATGTCGATGCCGTTCTCCACAATGGTTGTGGAGAGGAGCACGTCATAGTCATGGGCGGCGAAGTCGAGTATGGCCTGCTCGAGCTTCTCGGGAGGCATCTGGCCGTGGGCCACCACCACTCTCACGCCCGGTATGAGGCGTTTCAGGCGCGCCTCGAGCTCTGTGAGGTTCTCTATGCGGTTGGAGATGAAGAACACCTGGCCGTTGCGGCTGAGCTCGAAACTGACCGCCTCCTTGATGACATCGTCCTCCAGGGAGCAGACGTTGGTCACTATGGGATGGCGGTTGGCCGGAGGGGTGTTGAGCGAGCTGAGGTCACGCGCCCCCATCAGCGAGAACTGCAGGGTGCGCGGTATAGGGGTGGCGCTCATGGTCAGCGTGTCGACATTGACCTTCATCTGCTTGATTTTCTCCTTGACGGCAACTCCGAATTTCTGCTCCTCATCGACTATGAGCAGGCCGAGGTCCTTGAATTTCACATTCTTGCCAATCAGCTTGTGAGTGCCTATGAGTATGTCTATCTTACCCTCGGCGAGGTCGGAGAGAATCTGCTTCACCTCCTTGGGCTTCTTGGCGCGGGAGATGAACTCCACTCTCACCGGGAGGTCTTTAAGGCGCGAGGCGAAGGTGCGGTAATGCTGCATGGCGAGCACTGTGGTGGGCACGAGCACTGCTGTCTGCTTGCTGTCAGCGGCGGCCTTGAAGGCGGCGCGTATGGCTATCTCAGTCTTGCCGAAGCCCACATCGCCGCATACCAGACGGTCCATGGGGCGCGCCGATTCCATATCGGCCTTGACAGCCTCGGTGGCCTTGAGCTGGTCAGGGGTGTCCTCATAGACGAATGAGGCCTCGAGCTCGTGCTGGAGATAGGAATCGGGAGAGAAGGCGAACCCCTTCTCCTCGCGGCGCGCGGCGTAGAGCTTGATGAGGTCGCGCGCGATATCCTTCATCTTGGTCTTGGTGCGCTCTTTAAGGCGGTTCCAGGCCCCGGAGCCGATCTTGCTTATCTTAGGGGGCACCCCCTCCTTCCCGCGGTATTTCGACAGCTTGTGGAGGGCATGGATGGAGACCAGGATGATGTCGTCATTCTGATAGAGCAGCTTGATCATCTCCTGGGGATGGCCGTTGGTGTCGGTCTTGATCAGTCCGGCGAAACGCCCTATGCCATGATCGACGTGCACGATGTAATCTCCCACCTCAATCTGATTGAGCTCCTTGAGCGAGAGGGCCACCTTGCCTCCGCGCGCGCGGTCGCTGCGCAGGCTGTATTTATGGAAGCGGTCGAAAATCTGGTGGTCTGTGAAGAAGCACACTTTCGCCTCCGTGTCGGCAAACCCTTCGTGCAGGGTGCGGTCGACCGCAGTGAAGCGTATGTCATCTCCGCGGTCCTCAAAAATGCTCTTCAGCCTCTCCGTCTGATAGGGGGAGTCAGTGAGCACGAGTATGCGGTATCCCTCCGACTCCAGGCGGGTGAAGGAATCGGCTATAAGGTCGAAATTCTTATGATACAGGGCCTGCGGGGAGGTCTCGAACCTCATCACGGCGTCTGCCTCGAAAGCGGCCGCCCCCTCGGCCGCCCCGGCATACTGGAAGATGCGGAATTTCTCAAGGCGGCGCTCGAAGTCGTCCGCGTCCACCACCCTCTTCATCGCCTCCGGGTCCCCCTCGTCGGCTATGGCTGCCGAGGGCGAATACTCCTCGGCAGCTATGGCCCTGACGCGCTGCAGGAGCCACGCGGCGGACGAACATAACATCAAGGTGCCATCTCCCACAAACTCAAGCATGGACACTCCTGCTCCCGACTCGCTCCCCTGCGGGGCGGCCGGCACGATGGAGAGCTCCGCCAGACGCTGCTCGGAGAGCTGGGTCTCCACATTGAAGGTGCGCATCGAGTCAATCTCGTCATCGAAGAAGTCTATGCGGTAAGGGAGCTCATTGCTGAAAGAGAATACGTCCAGTATTGAGCCTCGGCGGGCAAACTGCCCCGGCTCGTAGACATAGTCCACCTCCTTGAATCCCAATTCACGCAGGCGGATGAGCACATCTGTCATGACGCACTTCGCGCCGGATTTGAGGGTGATGGTGCTGTCGGCGAGTTTCTCGCGCAGAGGCACCTTCTCGGCCAGGGCCTCGGGATAGGTGACCACCCAGCGCAGCTCCTTGCGTCCGGTGTTCCAGGCATCGAGGGCTTCGGTACGGAGCACGGCTGAGGCCGGGTCGGGCTGGCCGTACTTGATGTCGCGGCGGTAGCCGCTCGGGAAGAACACCACATGCTCCTCGCCCGCTATCTGGCAGAGGTCGTGATACATGTACCCGGCCGTATCGGCATCGTCAGCCACTACGAGCATGGGCTTGCCCTTGCGCTCCATAGCGGCCGCCACCATCGCAGGAGCGCTGCCTGACAGCCCTTCGAGACGCACGCGCCGGGCCTTGCGGTCGCCGACAAGGGCATCCAAGGCCTGCTTGCGCGCAGGAGTCACAAACAGGGAGAGCGCTTCACGGAGTGTCATTTCTTGCCGGATTTAGAGGCTTTCGGGGATTTAGAGGCTTTCGAGGCCGTCTTGGTCTCTTTTGCAGCCGTTTTCTGTCCCAGCATGGCGCGGTAGCGCGCAGGGTCATTGAGGATGTCAAGGGCCGCGGTCACTCCGGGGTCATCCATAAGCTCGGCGCGTATCTTCCCCTTCTCGAAGGCATACCGGGTCATGAGCTCCTCCGAGATGTATTGCGATATTTCGGGCCGCTTAAGCTCCAGGTCGCGCTGCAGGTCATGGCGGAGCAGCTCCTGGAGACGGTCCATCTCCGCTTTGGTCTCGTCATTCATGTATCCCTCCTCCTCGACTGCCTCGCGCAGGCTGGCGAGAAGCATGGAGCCCCGGCGCTCGTAGTCGAAGCCGGCCGTGTCGAGACGGGCGGTGAAATCCTGATACATCTCGTCAGTGACGGTTATCACCTCATCGCCGTCGGGATTGTCCGGATGCTCGTGCACAAACCGCGTGGCGTAATCGAATATCTTGTTGTCACGCAGCAGGCTGATGAGCAGCGCCGAGGGGACATTCCAGCTGACGGTCGTGTCGGGCTTCAGGCCTCCGCCGTCGCGCACTTCGCGCCCCGCCTTGGTATGATAGACCGAAGTCAGGCTGTCCGGGGTATAGGCCACAGTGCCGTCAGGATTGCGGCGCGAATAGTCGAGGGCCTGGATCAGGCGCCCCGACGGGATGTAGTATTTAGCCATAGTGACCTTCAGCAGTCCGTCGTAGGGGAGCGGGAGGGTGCCCTGCACGAGCCCCTTGCCGAAGCTGCGGGTGCCTACGAGCACGGCCCTGTCAAGGTCCTGCAGCGCCCCTGCGGTTATCTCCGAGGCTGAGGCCGAGCCGCCGTCGATAAGCACGGCGAGGGGCATGTCGGGCATCAGGGGCTTGCGCGTGGTGCGGTAGGTCTTCATGAGCACCCCGTCACGGCCGCGCGTCTGAAGCACCTCAGTTCCCTTGGGGAGGAATTCGCCTAAAATCTCTATGGCGCTCTCCACGAGGCCTCCGCCGTTGCCGCGCAGGTCGAGGATGATGTTATCCACCGGAGTCCCCTCCAGGAATGACTGGAGGGCCTCGCGCATCTCAGCGGGAGACTTGTCGATGAATGAGGTGAGCCGCACGAAGCCCGTGCGCCCGCCGTTGATGCGGCCGTACCAGGGGACGGAGGGCTGGAGCACCTTCTCGCGCGTCACCGTATAGGTGCGCACGGTGTCGGTGCCCGGCTCGGGATAGGGGCGCGCCACGGTGACAGCCACCTGCGTGCCCGCCTGGCCGCGCAGCAGTTTGGAGACGTTCTGGTTTTTCGGCTCGAGCGTGTTGACCGTATCCACGCTGAGAATCTTGTCGCCCGCGCGCAGCCCGGCGCGGTAGGCCGGGCTCCCCTCCAGAGGCTCGGAGATGTATGTGATGCCGTCGCGCACGAGTATTATGCTGCCGATTCCTCCGTATTCTCCGGTGGTCATGTTGCGGAGATTCTCGGTCTCGTCAGCAGTGTAATACTCCGTGTAGGGGTCGACCGTGCCCAGAAGGGCGCCGATGGCGGCCTTGAAGGCCTCGTCAGTGCGTACGGTGTCGACATAATTGTCATCGAGAGCCTTGATCATGGCGTTGAAGGTGGCCATATTGCGGCTCATAGCCATGTCATGGCTGTTTCTGCCTGCTGTGGCGCAGGCGCCCCAGCAGGCAGCTGCGGCAAGCATAAGTGCGTATAGGGTCTTTCTCATTTTGCGTCAGTTACGGTAAAGAGTGGGGCGACCCGGCCATGCGGCGGCTCAGCGGTGGGGATAGTCCACGGTGTAGTGCAGCCCGCGGCTCTCCTTGCGCTCGCGGGCCTGGCGCATGATAAGGTAGCCGACATTGATAAGGTTGCGCAGCTCGCACAGGGCGCGGGTCGGCTTGCTGGCCTTGAACAGCTTCTCGGTCTCCTGATATAGGATGTCAAGGCGGTTCCAGGCGCGGTCCAGGCGCAGGTCGCTCCTTACAATACCTACATAATACCCCATGATTTGGTTCACTTCCTTGGCGGATTGGGTGATAAGCACCATCTCCTCGGGGTGGGAGGTGCCCTCATCATTCCATTCCGGCACATCATCGCGCCAGTCATAGCCGTCAATGACGGATGCGGCATGGCGGGCGGCTGCATCGGCATACACCACAGCCTCAATCAGAGAGTTGGAAGCCAGACGGTTGCCTCCGTGCAGGCCGGTGCGGCTGCATTCGCCCACAGCATAGAGGCGCTGTATGGACGACTGCCCGTCGAGGTCTACCTCGATGCCACCGCACAGATAGTGCGCGGCCGGGGCGACGGGTATCATATCCTTGGTGATGTCGATGCCTAAGGAGAGGCATTTCTCGTAGATGTTGGGGAAATGGCGCTTGGTCTCCTCGGGATCCTTATGGGTCACATCCAAATAGACGTGGTCTGTGCCGTGAAGCTTCATCTCGGAGTCGATGGCACGCGCCACTATGTCGCGCGGCGCCAGCGAGAGGCGGGGGTCATACTTATGCATGAACTCCTCGCCGTCAAGGTTGCGCAGCACGGCTCCGTAGCCGCGCATGGCCTCCGTGATGAGGAATGACGGGCGGTCGCCCGGATGATAGAGCGCCGTGGGATGGAACTGGATGAATTCCATATCCTTGACTGTCCCTTTTGCGCGATACACCATCGCTATGCCGTCGCCCGTGGCTATGAGGGGATTGGTGGTGGTGGTGTAAGTGGCCCCGACGCCTCCGGTGGCCATCATGGTGACTTTGGCCAGGAAGGTGTCCACGCGCCCTGACTCCTCGTCAAGGACATAGGCGCCGTAGCATGTGATGTCGGGGGTGCGCCGCGTCACCACCTTGCCCAAGTGATGCTGCGTGATTATCTCCACGGCGAAGTGGTTTTCAAACACATCGATGCGGCTGTCGGCGCGCACGCTCTCCACCAGGCCGCGCTGTATCTCGGCTCCGGTGTTGTCGGCATGATGGAGTATGCGGAACTCCGAGTGCCCCCCCTCGCGGTGGAGGTCAAACTCCCCGTTCTCCTTCTTGTCAAACTCCACTCCCCAGCCGATGAGCTGCCGGATCTGGGAGGGGGCCTCGCGCACCACCTTCTCCACGGCCCGGGGATCGGACAGCCAGTCGCCGGCGATCATGGTGTCTTCGATGTGCTTCTCGAAATTGTCTACCCTGAGGTCGGTCACGCTCGCCACGCCCCCCTGGGCCAGCTTGGTATTGGCCTCTTCGAGAGTGGTCTTGCATATGAGGGCCACGCGCCCTTTGTCTGCCAGCTTGAGGGCGAGGCTCAGGCCGGCGATTCCGGCCCCTATCACCAGGTAGTCATACTTGTAGGTCATAATATGCGATTCAAGGTGTTACAATGACGCCGGATGCGGCGGGGAGGAACGTCATCACTTGGTGATGCCCTTCTCAAGGTATTCGGCCAGATTCATGCGCACGCGCTCGCCGGCGTGCTCGGCGGCCACTTTGGCCATGTCGGAGTCAACCATCAGGTTGACAAGCTCTTCAAATGATGTCCTGCGGGGATTCCACCCGAGTTTCTCCTTGGCTTTGGTGGGGTCCCCGAGCAGGTTGACCACATCGGTGGGACGGTAGAAGTCAGGCGAGACCTCTATGAGCACCTTGCCTGTCTTGACATCTATGCCCCTCTCGTCGGGGCCCTCCCCCTCGAAGCGCAGCTCTATTCCGGCGCGGCGGAAGGCATAGATGCAGAATTCCCGCACGCTGTGCTGCTCGCCGGTGGCTATGACATAGTCATCCGGCTCGGGCTGCTGGAGGATGAGCCACATGCACTCCACATAGTCTCGCGCATATCCCCAGTCGCGCAGGCTCGAGAGGTTGCCGAGGTAAAGTTTCTCCTGCTTCCCCTGAGCTATGCGGGCGGCCGCGAGAGTGATCTTGCGCGTCACGAAAGTCTCCCCGCGCCGCTCGGACTCGTGGTTGAAGAGTATGCCCGAGCAGGCATACATGCCGTAGGCCTCGCGGTATTCCCTGACTATCCAGTAGCCGTACAGTTTGGCAACGGCATAGGGGGAATAGGGATGGAAGGGGGTGTTCTCATTCTGCGGCACCTCCTCCACTTTGCCATACAGCTCGGAGGTGGAGGCCTGGTAGAAGCGGCATGTTTCTGCCAGTCCTGTCTGACGTATGCCCTCGAGCATGCGGAGCACTCCTGTGGCATCGACCTCGGCGGTGAACTCGGGTGAGTCAAACGACACCTGCACATGGCTCTGCGCCGCGAGATTGTAGACCTCGTCGGGGCGCACCTTGCCGAGCACCTGCACAATGCTCATCGAGTCGGTGAGGTCGGCGTAATGCAGATGGAAGCCCGGGCGCCCCTCGAGATGGGCGATGCGCTCGCGGTAATCGACAGACGACCGGCGTATCGTGCCGTGGACTTCATATCCCTTTTCCAGCAGGAATTCGGCCAGGAAACTGCCGTCCTGCCCGGTGATGCCTGTGATGAGCGCTTTTTTCTTATCTGCGGTGTTATTATCTGCCATGGGAAGTGGTGTGTATGGTTGGGTGAAGTGAGAGCAGTGGTCATTTGCGTCTTAAGAGGCGCCGCAGCATGGTCTTCAGGAACTGGACAGCCAGGTGGGCCGCTCCATATTTGCGGACTATGGCCACCATGCCGGGGAGACGGAAACTGTATACGATGTCTCCCCGCTTTCCGGCCGCTCCTTGAGGGGGGGCGGCAGAGGCCGATGTGTCGTAGAGATGCAGGGCCTCGCCGGGCTCCTGCTCCATTATGTTGACCTCTACCGGATGCCGGGCCAGCCCGAAGGCCCGCACTGAGGCGTAAGGGAGGCCAAGGGATGACAGGCAGTACCTGCGGCCGGGCACAGCCCCGCGGAAGCCGTTCAGGTCCAGGCAGCACTCGGCCTCTGCCAGGCCGAGGGAGCCGTAGAGGGAGACATTCTCGAAAAAGGCGTCATACCTCACCCCCTCGTCCACCGAGGGGGGCAGGCGCAGAGGCCCGGCATAGGCAGTCTGCAGGGAGGTCTGATAGTTGTTGTAGCCCGTGGTGTGGGTGCCGGCATCGCCGCAGTTGGAGGTCAGCGAGACGTAAGGATACACGAAATAGCGTCCCGTCTCTATGCAGTAGCGCGTGTGGTATTTCAGCCATGAGCGGCTCCAGCCGAAGAGGGGGCGCGGCACATCAACGTCGGGCTTGAAGTCAGTGTTGGCCTTGTACCATTCATGGAATTTTCGCCAGGCCTCCCGTGTCCATACCTCCCCCCAAGACTGGGCGGTACGCATGAAAAACACGTCATGCCCCCCGTGCAGGGGCTCGAAGGGGCGCCCGGTGAGGTAATTGAGCGGGAAGGAGTAGAGGCTTATGCCGGCTATTGCGGGATTGCCGGCGTATGCGCCCACGGTCTGGCGCACATACGCGTAAAACACCGGCGAGACAATGATGTCATCCTCCAGGATGACCAGAGTGTCAAACTCGTCAAATTCCTCCTCCCCTTGCGACAGGATGTGGGCGCGCAGCCCCATGTTGCGCTCATGCAGCTTGACGCGCTTGGGCCCGTGTGGCCAGCGGTAGTCGGCTGCGAAGCGCTCCACCTCGTCAGTGTCGCTCTTGTCGATGGAGATGATCAGTGTCACCTCCTCGCCGTCATATGCCGCCTTTTCAAGCGACCTGAGCAGGCGTCGCAAGGAATTGATGCGGTTGTAGGCCACCGCGATCAGGGCTGCCTTCATATTCGTGCGGGTATTACCGTCCTTTGCGGTTTGTGTCGTGGATTTTTTCGTATATCCGGAGATAGCCGTCGGTCATCTTCTCCAGGGTGAAGGCCGTCTCGTATGTATTGCGGGCAGCCTCCGACATTTTCCGGCGATTGTCCTCGTCAGCGAATATGCGGCGCAGGCTTGCGGCCATCACAGCGGGGTCGTTCTTGACGGCAAAGCCGTTGCGGCCGTCGAGCAGCTCGGAGATTCCTCCTACGGCCGAGGCCACTATCGGGGTGCCGTTGGCCAGGGCCTCGATTATGGCTATAGGAAGCCCCTCGTAATCGGTGGGGAGCAGGAAGGCATCGGCAAACTGAGTGTAGGCCCCGGCATTGAGTATGCTCCCTAAGAAGGCGACATTCTCCGGGTATTCAATATCGGGCTCCTGCTGGTTGCCTATCCACAGGAAAGCGCAGTCAGGCATCTTGCGGGCCACCTCTATGAAGAGGTCATGCCTCTTGGGAGCGGCCAGGCGGGCTATGCAGAGCACTATGCGCTTGTACCCGCGCCATTTGGCGAAGGGGTCCTCCTTCATCACCTCCGGACGGCTTATGCCGTTGTAGACATAGCTGACATTGCTCGTGATGCCGTCCGCGCGCAGATTGACCGCGTCATAGCGGCTCACTCCCACGATGGCGGCGCATTTCTTCTGGAGCGCCTTCTCCAGAGGAAGGAACTTGCGGAAGACCAGCCTTATGGAGTCGAAGCCATGGACGGTATAGACTATCTTGGAGGCCGGGAAGGCCACGCGCCCCAGGACGCCGGCCTTGGAAGAATGAAGATGTATCAGGTCGGGCTTGAAATCCCGGTATACCTTGCGCAAGGCCGCGAGGGCCTTCAGCTCGTTAAGGGGTGAGACACGGCGCACCAATGTGGGTATCTGCTGCCTCTTCACCCGCTTGTCAAGCAATTCAAACAGTTTTCCGTCTCCTTCACCTGCGACCACCATTACCTCGTGCCCCTGCTGCACAAGGGCATTGGAGAGCTGAGCCACCACAGAGGGGGCCCCGCCTACTCCGCTAAGGGTTATCACATGCAGTATCTTCATTTCTTGTCGTCAGCGTTTGTTTTGATGAAAGGCAAGTATGTCTCCTTCATGAACCGGGATACGTACCCGCTCCAGCAGGTGTCCCATATCTTAACGGCATTATTACAAATTTTAATATATTTTTTCTCATCAAACGTGCGCAACAATTCCACAAGATCCTCATTTTTTTCCCCGATGACGTATCCGGAGCCATATTTGCGCACGTTTTCGCCCGCTAAGGTTCCCTCGGTGGTGATGACAGGACGCCCTAAGGCCAGGCCTTCATAAAACTTGTTGGGGGCGGCCAGTATGTGATTCGGGTTGGTGGTGTGGTACATGGCGTAGATCATGTCAGCCCCGGCCATTGTCTCGAGGGCGTCGGAGTAGTCGAGCCTCCCCAGAAAGGTGAAGTTGTCAAGTTCGCGGGCAGCCTCGGCCATCTCCCCCTCCAGGGGGCCGAAGCCCCCCACGACTATGCGCACGCGTCTGTCGGCGCGCGCCAGGGCCGGCAGGGCCTCGAGGCCCCGCTCGGGAGCGAGAATGCCGACGTAGGCCACGGTGACCGGGTCGCCCGGGCGCCTCAGGGGCCGGCGGCCGACCTTGAGGGCCGGTATGTTGGGAAGCACCCACAGACGCCGGGGCTTCCACACTATCTGTCCGCGCCTCCCCTCTTCGCAGATTATGACGGCGTCCGAGCCCTTGACTGTAAACCATTCCAGGCCCGTGAAGAGGGCGCGCAGAGCCTTGTTGCGGATGCCCCTCGAGTCGGCATACCAGTCATATATGTCATAGATCACCCTCTTGCGCATGAACACCTTGGCAAACAGCGCCGGGAGGATAGTGTCGAAATCGGCGGCATGCACTACCTTGTAGTCCTTGCGGCGGCGCCACAGCTGGCGGCACAGCCACAGATTGAAGCCCGCCAGCCCGATGATATTGCGCAGCCCCTCGCCGTAGCGGGCCGGACGCTTATAATACAGGCGCCGCTCATCCGCCTCCTTGACGCCAAACCGGTCCCAGCACATTGTGATGGCCGGGACTCCCTCCTCACGGAGGAATCCGGTGTATTTCTCAAACCTTGAGTCGGGCTGTCCGTCGGTCGATCTGAGCAGGGCTATCATAGGTTGGCGGTGATATGGGGAGGGTCTTGTATGGAATCCGCTATCCTGCGGCAGGCAAGGCCGTCGCCGTAGGGATTGACGGCCTGCGACATGCGGCGGTAATGCGCGGGGTCTTCAAGGAGCCGCGCTGTCTCCTCGACTATGAGGTCGCAGTCGGTGCCCACCAGCCGAACTGTCCCCGCCTCCAGGGCCTCGGGGCGCTCGGTGGTGTCGCGCATCACCAGGACAGGCTTCCCGAGTCCCGGGGCCTCCTCCTGGATGCCTCCGCTGTCGGTCAGCACCACATGGGCCTTGGCCATCATGTAGACAAACGACAGGTAGCCCAAGGGCTCGATAAAGAAGATATTGCCCTCCCCTTTGCCGAGGTCTTCGCCGAAGGCTTCGCGTATGGGGCGGCGCACATTGGGGTTGAGATGCATGGGATAGACAAAATCCACATCCGGATAGCGGCGCGAGAGCGTGCGCAGCGCGCGGCAGATGGAGCGGAAGCCCTCTCCAAAATTCTCGCGGCGGTGGCCCGTGATGAGCACCATTCGCCGCGTGCCGTCCAGGCGCGAGGAGTCATATCCGGCCCTGAGTATCCTGCCGCGTAGCACCTCCTCCAGCTCCGCGTTGTCCTTGATGCGCCCTATCACGGCGTGAAGGGCGTCGATGACGGTATTGCCTGTCACCTCGATCGAGGCGGGATCGATGTTCTCCTTGAGCAGATTGTCGCGTCCCAGAGGTGTCGGGGCGAAATGGCGCGAGGCTATGCGGGCGGTGATCTGGCGGTTCATCTCCTCGGGCCAGGGAGAGGCGGGATTGTGCGTGCGCAGGCCCGCCTCCACGTGCCCCACAGGCACATGGCTGTAGAAGGCCGCCATGGCGGCCGCCATCGAAGTGGTGGTGTCGCCATGGACCAGCACCATGTCGGGCCGCTCGGCCTCCAGCACTTCGCGCATGCCCGTCAGCACGCGCGAGGTGACATCATACAGGTCCTGGCCCGGCCGCATGATATCCAGGTCATAGTCAGGGGTTATGCCGAAAATGTCGAGCACCTGGTCGAGCATCTCGCGATGCTGCCCCGTGACGCACACCACGGTGCGGAACGCCTCGGGACGCTCTCTGAGCTCCTTGACCAGCGGGGCCATCTTGATGGCCTCCGGACGGGTGCCGAACACAAGCATTATCTTTTTCATCAGTCTTCTCTGTCAGTATGAGTGTCATCACGCGAGGTGATGAAGTCAAGAATCCTGCGGGCCTGCGCCTGCGGAGTCTTGTGATGCAGTACATATTCGCGCCCCTTGCGGGCCAGCTCCTCCCTGCGGGAGGGCGCCATGGCAAATGTCTCGCGCAGGGCGCGCCCCCAGGCCCGGGCAGACTCATCCTCGGGGTAGATGAGGTAGGGGTCATACTCGGCCGGTATGCCCGGCAGGCGGTTCATTATGACCGGACGGCCAGCCGCGAGATATTCCAGGGTCTTGGAGGGGAAGGAATAGCGGGTGTAGTCACCCGCAGCCGGGCGGGGATTGACCAGCACGGCTGCCCGGCGCTGCAGCTCACGGGCCTCAGCGGCCGTGACAAGCCCGAGAAATTTCACCCGGGGATGCCGCGAAGCTATCTCGCGCAGGCGCGGAGCCATGTCTCCCGAGCCGCATATCCACAGCTCCGCATCCTCGGGCCCCTCGGAAATGAAGGCCTCCACGAGGCGGGTCACTCCGAAGATTTCAAAGAGGGAGCCCGTGTAAAGAGCCACTTTCTTCCCCTCGGTGCCGGGCGCATCCGCCCGGAAGTTATCCGCACCGGGATCGACCACCCCCTCCATTACCATCCGGCGCTCCGGCGCCACTCCGAAGAAATCGTTCATGGCATCGGTGAGCATGATGTAGCGGTCATATCTGCGCGCACCCTTCATGATGGCGGCGTTGATATGGCCGAACACCTTTGCCTTCAGCCCTCCCATGCCCGCCATCGAGGTGACGCACGAGGGCACATCGGGCAGTATAAGGGTGGTGCTCAGTCGCATGGAAGTCTTACGCGCCACCATCTCCAGGGCCTGGGCCACAGGCAGCAGAGGCGTATTGACAATCACCTGCACCTCCTCCCCGTCGAAGGCCTCGAGCTCCTCGCGTATCGCGCGGGCCATCGCTCGCGCCGAGGCCAGGATTGACACTCCCGGCAGGTTGACATAACCCACCGAGCGGACCGGCACGCCGCCGCGCTCCCCCCTTTCAGAGGCGATTCTCCACCTTGAGGAGGAACGGGGCCAGCTGTATTGCAGCGGGAGAGTGATAGCCCTTACCCGAGCCTGCTCCAGGGAGCCCAGGCCGCGCAGAAGGGCCGTCTCGAAGTTGTGGTTCGAGAAACCGGCGCGGCCCCGGGTATCCCGCATCAGCGTGCGTTCAAGCCCCGGGGGGAAGTGCTGTCCTATGAACAGAATCTCGGTCATTCTGCAAAATTACTCATTTTCGCCAAAACAGCCAAATTAAGACCCCCGGAGTTGCGCATTTATGCGTTTTCAAACGGGGGACACATAATAGACGCGCAAAGACCTCCGTTATTATAATCGGAGTAAAATTTCATTATCTTTACAATTTTTTGAAATTTTAACGTTTAGTTATTACATAGGTGTATACATAACTGTATCTACTGTAGTATTAATATGAAATTCAACCAACATATAGTCCGGGCCCTGGCTGCCCTGGCATGGTGCGCAGCTGTCCCTCTGGCTGTATCCTGCGGCATAACGGGAGGGTCTGACAATAAGGACACCGCAAAGGCTGTCACCAGCATCGAGCCCGACATACACGGCGTGAAGCTGGGGGACAATCCTGCCTCCCTCAAAGTTGACAAGTCGGCTGACCAGGAGCTCAAGACGCTTGTCAACTCCGTGCTGCCGGAGTTCGAGCAGTTCGAGTATATCGACCCCGCCACCGGCAAGTCAATGAAATACAATCTGTACACTCCCATCCACATGGAGTCGTCCAAACGCTACCCCCTGGTGATGTTCATGGCCGACGCCACGACCGTAGGAGATGAGTACAGCACCCCCCTCACCCAAGGTTTCGGAGCTCTGATATGGGCCACTGAGCAATGGCAGCGCAAATATCCGGCATACGTGCTGGTGCCCCAGTTCTCGGGAGTAGTGGTCAACGACAAGTATGAGCGCACCGATGAGGCCGGCCTCGCCATACGCCTTCTGGACTATGTGATCAACCTCAACCATGTGGACCGCGACCGCCTCTACGTGACAGGGCAGTCGATGGGAGGCATGCTGGCTATGTATTACACCGTCAACTTCCCCAACGTCTTCGCAGGCTCTCTCTTCGTGGACTGCCACTGGGATCCCGAATCATACGACCAGCTGGCCCACCACGCCTTCACATTCATCTCGGCCGGAGACCAGGGCAAGTCAGCCGAGGCCCTCAAGGCCCTGGAGTTCGCCGCCCGTCAGGATGACGTGAGATACGAATACGCGCAGTGGAGCGCCCGCCTGCCGCAGAGCGAGCAGGATGCCCTGGCCAAGCAGCTGGTATCCAAAGGGGCGAAAATCAACATCATCAACTTCACTCCCGGCTCAGTCATTCCGGAAGGGGCCACCGGCAGCGAGCACATGTATGCTTTCGACTGCGCCTATCGCCTGACACCGGTGCGCGAATGGCTTTTCCGCCAGCGCCGCAACAAGCACTGAGCCCCCCGGCGAAGCGACTTTTTCATGAGAGTAAAAAAAGCGTCCTGGCAGGCCAGGACGCTTTTTTTGACGCGGGTCAGACTAGTCAGACTGGTCTGACGGGTCCGACTGGTCGGACGGGTCTGACAAGTCGGACTGGTCTGACTGGTCTGACCAGTCAGACCAAAATGATTTAGGCGGAGGCATCCGATCGGATGCCTCCGCCTAAATTGTCCGTGTAGCCCATAGCAGAGTCGAACTGCTCTTTAGAGAATGAAAATCTCTCGTCCTAACCGATAGACGAATGGGCC